>DASSKF010000235.1:0-40669 GCA_035690725.1 Segeticoccus sp. | reverse complement strand
CGGAGCGTGACGTCTGCGTCACGCTCCGGCCGCAACTTCCCCGAAGACGTGAGGACTCGGTCCCTTGGCCGGTCAGCGGCCGAGGTACTTCTCGAAGCCCTTCGGCAGGTTCGCCGGGTCGAACCCGCCGTCCCCGCCGCCCTGGCCGTCGGGACCGTCGGCAGTGTCGGCACCACTCGGCATACCGAAGGCGTCGTTCGCCGCCTGGACCCGGGCGTTCGCCTCGCGCTCGGCGGCGGCCTTCTCCTCGGCGGCGCGCTTGGCGGGGTTCCCGCTCTTGGACTTCTTGCGCTTGGGCTGCTGCTTCTTGCCCTTCTTGCCGCCACCGGTGCCGCCCATGCCGGGCATGTTCGGCATCCCCGGTACGCCGCCACCGCCGCGGCGCATCTGGCGCATCATCTTCTGCGCCTGGCCGAACCGCTCGAGCAGCTGGTTCACCTCGGAGACGGTGACGCCCGAGCCCTTGGCGATCCGCGCCCGGCGGGAGCCGTTGATCTGCTTGGGGTGGGTGCGCTCGAACGGGGTCATCGACTGCACCATCGCCTCGACCCGGTCGAACTCCCGCTCGTCGAGGGACTCCAGCTGCTGCCGCATCTGGGCCATGCCGGGCATCATCCCGAGCATCTGCTTGAGCGAGCCCATCTTCTTGATGGCGGCCATCTGCTGCAGGAAGTCATCGAAGGTGAAGTCCTCCTCCGCCATGAACTTCCGCGTCATCTCGGCGGCCTGGGCGCGGTCGAACGCCTTCTCCGCCTGCTCGATCAGGGTGAGCACGTCGCCCATGTCGAGGATGCGCGAGGCCATGCGGTCGGGGTGGAAGACCTCGATGTCCTTCACCTGCTCGCCGGTCGAGGCGAACATGATCGGCTTGCCGGTGACGGTGGCCACGGACAGGGCCGCGCCGCCGCGGGCGTCGCCGTCGAGCTTGGACAGCACGACGCCGGTGACCCCGACGCCCCGCTCGAACGCCTCGGCGGTCTCGACCGCCGCCTGGCCGATCATCGCGTCGATGACGAAGAGCACCTCGTGCGCCTGCGTCTCGATCTTGACGTCGTGGGCCTGCTGCATGAGGTCGACGTCGATGGACAGCCGCCCGGCGGTGTCGATGATCACGACATCGTGCTGCTGCCGGCGTGCGTGCTCCACCCCGTCGACGGCCACGTCGACCGGGTCGCCGAAGGACCGGGTCCCCTCACCGGTGTCGAGGGCGGCGTCGTGGCCGTGGACGTTGCCCCGCTCGGGCGCGAAGACCGGCACGCCGGCGCGCTCGCCGACGACCTCGAGCTGGGTCACCGCGTTCGGGCGCTGCAGGTCGGCCGCCACGAGCACGGGCGTGTGGCCCTGGTCCTTGAGCCACGTGCCCAGCTTGCCGGCGAAGGTGGTCTTGCCCGACCCCTGCAGGCCGGCGAGCATGATGACGGTCGGCCCCGACTTGGCGAACTGGATCGTGCGGGTCTGCCCGCCCAGGATCGACACGAGCTCGTCGTTGACGATCTTGACGACCTGCTGGGCCGGGTTCAGCGCCCGGCTCACCTCGGCGCCCAGGGCCCGCTCGCGCACCTCCCGGGTGAACTGCTTGACCACCGGCAGCGCCACGTCGGCGTCGAGCAGCGCGGTGCGGATGTCGCGCACGGTCGCGTTGACGTCGGACTCGGTCAGGCGCCCCTTGCGCTTGAGGTTCTTGAACGTCAGCGTGAGTCGGTCAGACAGGCTCGTGAACACCGGTCAAGGTTAACTTCCCCGCGACGTCCTCCCGACCAGCCGGGACCGTCGGGCCCGCCACCGGCGCGCCGTGCTGACCTGCGTCGACGCCCTCACCCCTCCCCCGGTCCCGCTGCCACGGGGGTTGCCGACCGGTGCCGCGGGGTAGGAGGTGGCCGACCGCGACAACCGCGACGACGAAGGGAGAGGGCATGCGGGCGCTGACCTGGCAGGGCAAGCGGGACGTGCGGGTGGAGAACGTCCCCGACCCCCGGATCGAGCAGCCGACGGACGCGGTGGTGCGGCTCACCAGCACCTGCATCTGCGGCTCCGACCTGCACCTCTACGAGACGCTCGGCGCCTTCATGGAGCAGGGCGACATCATCGGGCACGAGCCGATGGGCATCGTCGAGGAGGTCGGCCCCGACGCGGCCGGGCACCTGCAGGTCGGTGACCGGGTCGTCGTCCCGTTCAACATCTCCTGCGGGCACTGCTGGATGTGCCAGCGGGGCCTCTACGCGCAGTGCGAGACCACACAGAACCCGCACCAGGGCAAGGGCAAGGGGGCCTCGCTGTTCGGCTACACCAAGCTCTACGGCCACGTGCCCGGCGCGCAGGCCGAGTACCTGCGGATCCCGATGGCGCACTTCGGCCCGATCAAGGTGCCCGAGGGCTACCCGGACGAGCGGTTCCTCTACCTGTCCGACGTGGTGCCCACGGCGTGGCAGTCCGTGGTCTACGCCGACGTGCCGCAGGGCGGCTCCGTGGCCGTGCTGGGACTCGGACCGATCGGCCAGATGGCCGTGCGCGTCGCCCGGCTCCGCGGAGCCGAGAAGGTGTATGCCGTGGACCTCGTCCCCGAGCGCCTCGCCATGGCGCGCCGGCACGGTGCGGAGACCATCGACCTCCGGCAGGTGAGCGACCTCCCCGCCTACCTGCGCGACCGCACCGACGGGCGCGGCCCGGACTCGGTCATCGAGGCGGTGGGCATGGACGCCCACGGCAACCCGGTGGCCTGGGCGGGCCAGCAGCTGGTGGCGGCACTGCCCTCCCAGGTCGCGGCCCCGCTCGCCCAGCGCTTCGGCGTGGACCGGCTCACCTCACTCCTCAACGCCGTCTACTCGGTGCGTCGCGGCGGGACGGTGTCGGTCATCGGCGTCTACGGAGGCGCGGTCGACCCGCTTCCGATGGTGGACCTGTTCGACCGGGGCATCCAGCTGCGGATGGGCCAGGCGCACGTCCGTCGCTGGATCGACGACATCATGCCGCACCTGATGGACGACAGCGACCCGCTCGGCACCGGCGACCTGGCCACCCACCGGCTCCCGCTGGAGCAGGCGCCGGACGCCTACGACATGTTCATGAACAAGCGGGACGGCTGCATCAAGGTCGTGCTCCAGCCGAGCACCTGACCTCCCCGCGACCGGACACTCCGGCCGCGAGCCATCCCGCGGGTTTCACCCCGTCGGGCTCTCGGAACGCGTGTCCGGTCGAGGTGGGAGGGGCGGCTCAGGCGATGAGCGCGTCGACGAACGCCTCGGGGTCGAACGGCGCGAGGTCGTCCGGGCCCTCGCCCAGACCGACGAGCTTGACCGGCACCCCGAGCTTGCGCTGGACCGCGACGACGATGCCGCCCTTGGCGGTGCCGTCCAGCTTCGTCAGCACGATGCCGCTGATGTCGACCGCCTCGCTGAACACCTCGGCCTGGCGCATGCCGTTCTGCCCGGTCGTGGCGTCGAGCACGAGCAGGACCTCGTCGATGGGGCTCTGCTTCTCCACGACGCGCTTGACCTTGGCCAGCTCGTCCATCAGCCCCACCTTGTTGTGCAGGCGACCGGCGGTGTCGATGAGCACGACGTCGGCCTCCATCTCGACGCCCGCCTTGACCGCGTCGAAGGCGACGGAGGCCGGGTCGGCTCCGTCCCGGTGGGAGCGGATCGTGGGCACCCCCACCCGCTCTCCCCAGGTCTGCAGCTGGTCGGCGGCGGCGGCCCGGAACGTGTCCGCCGCCCCGAGCATGACGTCCTTGTCCTCGGCCACGAGGACCCGGGCGAGCTTGCCGACGGTCGTCGTCTTGCCGGTGCCGTTGACGCCGACGACCATGACGACGGCCGGTCGGCCCGCCACCCGTGAGGAGGCGACCTCGCGGTCCATCTCCGGGCCGACCAGGGCCAGCAGGTCCTCGCGCAGCCAGGCCCGGACGGTGGCCTCGTCCCGGGCACCCTCGACCGCGACGCGGCGGCGCAGCGACTCGAGCACCTCGGTGCTGGCCTCCACCCCGAGGTCCGACTGCAGCAGGGTGTCCTCGACGGCCTCCCACGTCTCCGCGTCCAGCCCTCCTCGGGACAACAGGGTGAGCAGGCCCTGCCCGAGGGCGGTGTTGGAGCGCGCGAGCCGGGAGCGCAGCCGCCGCATGCGGCCACGGACGGGTGCCGGCTGCTCGGTGACCGGTTCCTCGGGCTCGACGACCTCCGGCTCGGCGGTCGGCGGCTCGAGGGTGTCGACGCCGGCGGCGGTGTCGATCGTGCGCCGGTCGCTGTCCCGTGGTGTCTCGGCGTCGTCCCCCACGCCCGGGCTGTAGTCCACGCCGGGGCGGGGCCGCTCCCCGGTCCCGGGGAGGGACCTGCGGCGGCCGCCGCGGCCGCGCACGAGGCCGACGACGAGCGCGACGACGGCCACGGCGATGCCGGCGGCGATGACGATGATCTCGGTCACGGGATCCACAGCGGAATCCTCTCAGACCGTGAGGTGGCGCTTCAGCCCGACGAACCCGCCTCCGGGCAGGGCGACGAGGTCAGGTCAGTGGCGCGAGTCGGCGTGCTGCTCCCGGTTGCGGGAGGCGTCCGAGCCGGACCGGCTGCGCACCTCGTCGGCACGCGCCCTCGCGGTCGTGAGGGCGCCCTCCGTGCGCTCCCGCGCCCGGTCGGCGGCGTGGGAGGTGCGGTGGCGGACGTGCGCCACGACCTCCTCACCGTGCGGGGTGAGCATCTCGCGGCCCTCGCGGCGGGCGGGAATGGCCACGACGCCCACGACGACGACGGCGACGACGACGCAGACGAGCATCGCGATGACGAGCGTGAACATGTCACCAGTGTCGCCCGACCTCGCCACCCCTCTCCAACCGACCCGCCGTGGTTGTGGCAAAGATCACGTAACGACGCACGGGCGGCGCGTCGTGCCGAGGGGACGGGTGGGTCGCGTGGTCAGGCGCTCTGCGGATCCGCCTCCTCCACGGCGCCCGGGCCACCGGGCCGGCCCCCGCCCGGTCCGAGGTCGCGCAGCCGCTGCGAGACCACGGTGGTGACGCCGTCGCCGCGCATGCTGACGCCGTAGAGGGCGTCGGCGATCTCCATCGTGCGCTTCTGGTGCGTGATGACGATCAGCTGGCTGGAGTCGCGCAGCTCCTCGAACAGGGTGATCAGCCGCCCCAGGTTCGCGTCGTCGAGGGCGGCCTCGACCTCGTCCATGATGTAGAACGGGCTCGGTCGCGCCTTGAAGATCGCGACGAGCAGCGCCACGGCGACCAGCGAGCGCTCCCCACCGGAGAGCAGCGAGAGCCGCTTGATCTTCTTGCCCGGCGGACGGGCCTCCACCTCGATGCCGGTGGTCAGCAGGTCGCCCGGGTCGGTGAGGACGAGCCGGCCCTCGCCGCCGGGGAACAGCCGCGAGAAGACACCCTCGAACTGGGCAGCGGTGTCCGCGAACGCCTCGGAGAAGACGCGCTCGACCCGCTCGTCCACCTCCCGGACGATGTCGAGCAGGTCGCGCTTGGAGCTCTTCAGGTCCTCCAGCTGCTCGGTGAGGAACTTGTGGCGCTCCTCCAGCGCGGCGTACTCCTCCAGGGCGAGCGGGTTGACCTTGCCGAGCTGGTTCAGCTTCCGCTCGGCACGGCGCAGGCGCTTCTCCTGCTCCTCGCGCACGAACGGCTTCGGCTCGGCCGGCGGGTCCCCCTCACCCGTGCCGCTCGCGTCGTCGGCGCCGGGGACCGGCGGGACCAGCTGGTGGGGGCCGAACTCCTCCATGAGGGCATCCGGCTCGGTGCCGAGCTCCTCGACCGCCTTGGTCTGCAGCGCCTCGATCCGCAGGCGCTGCTGGGTGCGGGCGACCTCGTCGCGGTGCACCGTGTCGGTGAGCTCGCGCAGCTGGTCGCCCAGGGCGGCGACCTGCCGACGGGCCTCGGCGAGCGCGCGTTCCCGCTCGGTGCGCTCCTGCTCGACCCGGGCCCGCTCGGCGCTGGCGAGCTGCAACGAGCCGGACACCCACTCGGCCGCGTGGTGCGCGCCCTGCTGCACGGCGCGGGCGACAGCGGCCTCCCGGCGGCGTCGCTCCCGCCGGGCCACGCGGCGCTCGCGCGCCTCCAGCTCGGCCCGCGCCGACGCCTCCAGGGAGTCGGCCCGCCCGTGCAGTGCCCGCGAGCGCTCCTCGCGGGTGCGCAGGGTGAGCCGGACCTCGGTCTCCGTCGCGCGGGCGGTCCGGGCCTCCTCGGCCAGCCGGTCCCGCTCGGCGGGGTCGGGCTCCTCCTCCCCCGGTTCCTCCTCGGCGGCGGCCAGCCGGTCCTCGAGCTCGGTCAGCTCCGCGCGCCCGGACTCCAGCGCCTCGCGCGCCTCGGCCACCGCGCGGTCGGTGCGGTCGCTCTCGGCTCGCGCCGCCCGCATCGTGGCGCCGAGCTGCCCGAGCCGCTCGGCCACGGCCGACATCTTGGCGTCCGACTCGTGCAGGTGCTCGAGCGCCTCGTCGACCACCTCGCCCGCGGCGCGCACCTCCTCCTCGGCACCGGCCAGCGCGAACGCCGCCTCCTCGCCGCGCCGGGCGGCCTCCTGCTGCCGTTCCCGCGTCTCGTCGACGGCCGACTGGATCTCGATCAGGCTGGGCGCCGAGCTGCTGCCGCCGCGCACGAAGCCGGGGGCGAAGACGTCGCCCTCGGCGGTGACGGCCGTCCAGCCCTGCTCCACCAGGCTCGCCGCCAGGTCCGGCCCGGCGGACTCCGGCAGCAGCACCACGTCGGCCAGCAGCCGGGCGACGGCGGGGCGCAGCGACTCCGGGCCGTGCACGACGTCGAGCGCCGCGACGATGCCGCCCGGAGCGGTCCTCGCGGCACCCGACGGGCGGCCGGGCGCCGTCGCCCCGACGAGGAGACCGGCGCGGCCCGCGTCGTCGTCGCGCAGGCGCTGCAGCGCCCTCCGGGCGGCGTCGAGCGAGTCGACGGCGAGGGCGTCGGCGGCCCACCCGAGGGCGGCGGCGATCGCCGCCTCGTGGCCCCCGTCGACCTGCAGCAGGGCCGAGACGGAGCCGACCACGCCCGGGACCTCGTCCCCGGCGGCGAGCAGCGCCTCCGCGCCGTCCTTGCGGCGCAGGCTCAGCTCGAGGGCCTCGAGCCGGGCGCCCAGGGTCTGCCGGTCCCGGTCGGCGACACGGGCCTTCTCGCGCCACTGCTCGAGCTCCGCCTCCGCGCGCTCGAGTGCCTCGGCGGCCTGCTCGTGGGCGGTGTCCAGGCCCTGCTCGCCCTGCTCGTCCGCCGCGATCGTGGCCTCCAGCCGGCGGAACTCGCCCTCGGCCTCGTCGGCGCGGGACGCGCTCTGCGCACCGTTCTCGCGCAGCCGGCCGATCTCGGCCTCGCCGGCCTCGATGCGGCTGCGCCGGGCGGCGACCTGACCGGCCAGCCGGGCCAGCCCCTCCCGCCGGTCGGCGGCGGCGCGTGCCAGCCGGGCGAGCCGCTGCTGCTCCTCGGCGTGGGCGGACTCGGCCTGCTCCCGCCGCGCCACGGACTCCTCCAGCGAGCGCCGGGCCCGCTCGATCTCCTCGTCGAGCGCGCTCTCCTGCTCCCGGACCTGCGCGGCCTGGGCACGCAGCTGCTCGGGGTCCCTGGAGCCGCTGCCGGCGCCGTCCGCTGCCTCCTCGTCGTCCTGGCTGAGCAGGCGCACCCGCTCCGCCGCGAGGCTCCCGGTGGAGCGCAGCCGCTCCTGCAGCGAGGAGAGGGCGAACCACTCCTCCTGGGCCCGGGTGAGCTGCGGGGCGGCCTCCTCGGCCGCCCGCTCGAGCTGCGTCATACCGCTCTGGGCGCGCTCGAGCCCCTGCTCGACCTCGGTGCGCTGGGCGACGAGGGCGCTCTCGTCGGCGACCTCCTGCTCGAGGGTGCTGGTGAGCTGGACGAGGTCGTCGGCGAGCAGCCGCAGGCGCGCGTCGCGCACGTCCGCCTGGATGACCGCGGCCTTCCGGGCGGTCTCGGCCTGCCGGCCGAGCGGCCCGAGCTGGCGCCGGATCTCGCTGGTCAGGTCGGTGACCCGGGTGAGGTTGGCCTCCATCTGGTCCAGCTTGCGCAGCGCCCGTTCCTTGCGCTTCCGGTGCTTGAGGACGCCCGCGGCCTCCTCGATGAACCCGCGCCGCTCCTCCGGGGTCGCCCGCAGGATCGTGTCGAGCTGGCCCTGCCCGACGATGACGTGCATCTCCCGGCCGATGCCGGAGTCGGACAGCAGCTCCTGGATGTCGAGCAGCCGGCAGGAGGTGCCGTTGATCGCGTACTCCGAGCCGCCGTTGCGGAACATCGTCCGCGCGATGGTCACCTCGGTGTAGTCGATCGGCAGGGCGCCGTCGCTGTTGTCGATGGTCAGTGACACCTCGGCGCGCCCCAGCGGCGGTCGGCCGGCGGTGCCCGCGAAGATGACGTCCTCCATCTTGCCGCCCCGCAGGCTCTTGGCCCCCTGCTCACCCATCACCCAGGCGAGGGCGTCCACGACGTTGGACTTGCCGGATCCGTTCGGCCCGACGATGCAGGTGATACCCGGCTCCAGCTTGATCGACGTCGCCGAGGCGAAGGACTTGAAACCCTTCACGGTCAGGCTCTTGACGTACACGCGCGGTCGGCTTCCTGTGGTGGTCGGGTGCTCTACGACGGGACGGCGAACACTGTACCGGCGGGGTGCGCCCGCCCCACGGAGGCGAGGACCCGCTCCCGGCGGGTCGTGACGGCCGTGACGGGAGTGGTCAGAGGGACGTCGGGTCGGTGTTCGCGCCGCAGAGGAGGAGGCCGACCCGCTCGCCGCGCCCGGGACGGTGGGCACCGGTCCGCAACGCGGCCCAGGCCGCCGCCGTGCCGTGCTCGACGACGACGACCCGGAAGCGCTCCCGCAGGTCACGCCGCGCCGCGACGACCTCCTCGTCGGGCAGCACCAGGCCCTCCACCCCGAAGCGCTGGACCGCCTGCCAGGCCACCACCGCCGACGACCACCAGCAGGGTGTCGAGCGCATCCGCCACCTGGTCGACCAGCTCGAGGGCGACGGTCCCCTGGCCGGCCACCACCTCCGGCTGGTCGTAGGCGCGTCCTCGCCGGTCACCGTCCACGCGGGGGTGCGCCGCAGCCGGCCCGCGAGCCGCTCCGCAGCGGCCCGGACGTGCGCGCGCGTGGGAAGGAGTGCCACCTCGGGGCGGCGTTCGTGCATTCCACGATGGTGCCGCAGGCACCACGGCTCGCCCGGCCGGGGTCGACCGGTCGCCCCGGAACCGACTCAGCCGGTGGTCTCGACGACCGACGCGGAGCTGGGTTCCAGCCCCGCACGGAGACGGTCGTTGTCCTGCTGGAGGTCAGCGATCATGCTCTCCAGGTCACGCACACGGATCCGCAGTCGCGCCGCCTCCCGCAGGAGGCGGTCATCGCGCATGGTCCGGTGACCGAGCAGTGCCTTGGCCATGGCCACTCCGTTGTGATCTCCCGCGGTGGCGGGAGGTGGCGGGTGTTCGCACGGGCGCAACCGCGCCGGCTCCTCAAGAGTCCCACCCGCGACGCCGCAGGTCAACGGTCGGTCACGGGTGGCGCACGGTGGAGAGTACCAAGCCGACGGGCACGCTCACCAGGACCACCAGCACGAGCAGCCGGTAGGTCCACCGGGCCCAGCGCGGCGACCCCGACTGCCCGCACAGCGCCAGCAGGTAGGCGGCGAGCGCGACCACGAGGAGGACGCCGCCCAGGTCGACGACCCAGGGGTGCGCCACCAGTGTCCCGAGGACCACCAGCGCGCTGCCGGCGTTCCACGTGACGAGCTCGAGGGCGACCCTCCCGCGGCCGGGCAGCCGGTCGGCGAGCCAGGCCTGCCCGACGCCCAGCCCCAGCTGGGCCACCCCCACGACGAGCACGAGGTATGCCGCAGCCCACGATCCGTGCTCGAGCCACCCCAAGGGGTGGGTCACCGCGGCCACGAGGCCGCCCCCGATGATCCCGACGAACCCCCAGAGCACGAACGGCACGGCGTGCCAAGCCCGTTCGGCGCCGGCGTCGCCCCCGGTCACTGCTGGAGCCCCGTGGTCGAGTTCCTCGGCCCCACTGCGCCCGTCCTTCCTCACCGCTCGACGAAACCGGTCAGCTGCCGGTCGTCCCCGGCCCACTGCGTGGCGGTGGAGTCCACCTGCCCCGGCCGGCTCGCCGTGCTCGGCTGCTCGCTCAGCAGGCGCTCCAGGCGGCACACGGCGTCGCGGTCGCCCTGTGCGCAGACCTCGACCCGGCCGTCGGTCATGTTGCGCGCGTGGCCGGTCAGCCCGAGCTCGAGGGCGCGGGCCCGCGTCCACCACCGGAACCCGACGCCCTGCACCCGTCCCCGGACGAAGATCGTCGCGCGCGCCATACCTCCGATCGTAGGCAGCGGCAGCGCGCCCGCCGCGGCGGGCCGACGTACGCTCGGCCGGGTGGACACGACACCCGCACCTGACCGCCTCGCCGGACGCCCGGTCCGCTGGGGGTTCCTCGGCGCCGGCGACATCGCGCGGGTGATGGCCGACACCGTCGCGGCCACGCCCGGGCACGAGCTGGTCGCGGTGGCCGCCCGGGACGGCGCGCGGGCGGAGGCGTTCGCCGAGGAGTTCGGCGCGGACCGGTCGCACGCGGGCTACGACGCGCTGCTCGCGGACGAGGCCGTGGACGCGGTCTACCTCAACACCACGCACACGGTGCACCACCCGCAGCTGCTCGCGGCCGTGGCCGCCGGGAAGCCGGTGCTGTGCGAGAAGCCGCTCACCCTCAACGCCGACCAGGCGCACGAGGCACTCGCGGCGGCGCGCCGCCACGGAGTCCTGGTGATGGAGGCGATGTGGATGCGCTGCCAGCCGCTGGTCCGCCGGGCCGCCGAACTGGTGGCGAGCGGCCGCATCGGCCGCGTGGTCTCGGTCCAGGCGCGGCTCGGGACCCGCTTCGCCTACGACCCCGCGCACCGCCTGTTCGACCCCGCCAACGGTGGCGGGGCGCTGCTCGACCTCGGCGTCTACCCCGCGTCCTTCGCGTGGTTGTTCCTGGGCGAGCCGGACACCGTCCAGGTGACCGGCTGCCTCGCGCCGACCGGGGTGGACGCGACCGTCTCCCTCCAGTGGGGCTACGCGCGCGGTGCGAGCGCGCAGCTCTTCTGTTCCTCCCAGGGCGAGGCGCTCCCCTCGGCCACCGTCGTGGGCACCGCCGGGACGATCGACGTGGCGCCGTCCTTCCAGGACCCGACCGAGCTGCTCCTGTCCACCGACGACGGTGAGGAGCGGTTCTCCGGGGAGCGGCACGGCTTCCGCCCCGAGCTGGAGGAGTTCGAGCGCTGCCTGCGCACGGGCGTCGTCGAGAGCGAGCTCGTCCCGCACGCGCACACGGTCGGGGTGCTGCAGGTCCTCGATGCCACGCGCGTCGAGCTGGGCGTGAAGTACCCGCAGGAGAGCGCGATCGGCCAGCTCTGACGACCCTGCTCAGCGGCGGCGCCGGGGCCGCGGCTGGCAGCGCGGGCAGGAGAACGACGACCGGTTCATGAACGACTCCCGGCGGATCGGCGCGCCGCAGCGGTGGCACGGCTGCCCCTCCCGGCCGTACGCGTCGAGCGACCGCTCGAACCAGCCGCTGTCGCCGTTGACGTCGACGTAGAGCGCGTCGAAGCTCGTCCCGCCCTGCTCCAGCGCGTCGGCCATCACCTCCGCCGCCGCGTCGAGCACCCGGCGCAGCGCCGGCCGGCTCAGGGACGCCGCCTCCCGCTCCCCGTGCACCCTCGCGCGCCAGAGCGCCTCGTCGGCGTAGATGTTGCCGATGCCGGACACCAGCCCCTGGTCGAGCAGCGCCCGCTTGATCCCGGTATGCCGTGCTGTCAGCCGCCGGACCACCTCACCCTGGTCGTACGCGGCCTCGAGGGGGTCGGGCGCGATGTGGGTGATGGTCCGCGGGACGCCCCAGGCGCGGTGGGGCCGCCCGGCCGCCCCGCAGGGGTCGGGGACGAGGTCGGCGAGGAACACGCCCCCGAAGGTGCGCTGGTCGACGAACCGCAGCTGGTCCGGCCCGAGCGGCTCGTGCGGGACGGGGTCGCCCTCGACCGGCTCGCCGAGGTCGAAGCTGGCGTGCAGGTGCCGCTCTGCGGGGGCGGCGTGGTCCTCGACGAGCAGCTGGCCGCTCATGCCGAGGTGGACCACGAGGGCCTCCGGGTCGGTGTGCGGGCCCTGCACCACGAGCCAGAGGTACTTGCCCCGACGCTCGGCCGAGCGGACGACGACGTCGGCGAGGCGTGCGGCGAGGTCGGCCGGGCCGGGGAGGTGGCGCCGGGCCACCCGGGAGCCGAGGAAGGTGGCGCGGGTGATGGTGCGCCCGACGACGTGGGCGGCGAGGCCGCGGCGGACGACCTCGACCTCCGGCAGCTCAGGCATCCCCGCCGGACGTGCCCCTGTCGTCGACCGGCTCGGTGGTGAGGACGGCGTCGGCGCGCCGGCTCAGCTCGGTCCAGGCGAGCTGGGCGGCCTCCTGCTCGGCCTCCTTCTTGCTCCGGCCGGTGCCGGTGCCGAGCACCTCCTGGCCGACGACCGCCTCGGCGGTGAAGAGCTTCGCGTGGTCGGGGCCCTGCTCGGTGACCCGGTACTCCGGCACCCCGAGGGCACCGGAGGCGGTCAGCTCCTGCAGGCTGGTCTTCCAGTCCAGGGCGGCACCCATCTGTGCCGAGGACGCCAGCAGCGGGTCGAGCAGGTGGTGCACGAGGGTCCCGGCGGCGTCCAGCCCCACCGAGAGGTAGACCGTGCCGATGACGGCCTCGGTGGTGTCGGCCAGGATCGAGGCCTTGTCGCGCCCCCCGGTGCTCTCCTCCCCCCGGCCGAGCATCAGGTAGTCGCCGAGCCCGAGGGTGCGGGCCACGTCGGCGAGCGCTCGACTGTTGACGACCGCCGCCCGCAGCTTGGCCAGCTGCCCCTCGGCGAGGTCCGGGTGGGCGGCGAAGAGGGTGTCGGTCACGACGAGGCCGAGCACCGAGTCGCCGAGGAACTCGAGGCGCTCGTTGTTCGGCAGCCCGCCGTGCTCGTAGGCGTAGGAGCGGTGGGTGAGGGCACGCTGGAGCAGCGGCTCGTCGACGCACTCGCCGACGACCTCCGTGAGGTGGTCGGCGAGCTCGGCGACGGGCCGCGGTGCGGTGCCGTCGGCGCGGGACGGGCGCGGGTTCGCCACGCGGTGCCCAGGCCGCCGGTCAGCCCTGGTGCTCGGTGCGCTCCGCGGCGCCGTAGTGGCGACCGCCGTAGGTCCCGCAGGACGGGCAGGCGGTGTGCGGCTGGCGCGGGGCGTGGCACTGCGGGCAGGTGCTCAGGGCGGTCGGGGCCGCCTTCCAGTTGGCGCGGCGGGAGCGCGTGTTGGAGCGCGACATCTTCCGCTTCGGGACAGCCACGTCAGTTCCTCTTCTCGTCGGGTTGCTCGTCGGGCCCGCTGCGGTCGCTCGCGCCACCGCCCGGGTTGCTGCTCAGCCCACTCAGCGCCGACCACCGGGGGTCGAGCACCTCGTGGTGGTGGTCCGGGTCGTCCGCGAGCCGCGCCCCGCACTCGGAGCACAGACCGGGGCAGTCCTCCCGGCACACCGGTTGGAACGGCAGGGTGGGCACCACTGCGTCCCGGAGCACGGGTTCGAGGTCGAGCAGGTCGCCCTCGAGCTCGCGCACCTCGTCCTCGTCGTCCCCCACCTCCTCGCGGTGGGCGGCGCGGTCGGCGTAGACGAACAGCTCCTGGAACGTCGCGTCGACCTCTCGGTCGACCGGGTCCAGGCACCGCACGCAGGCGCCGGCCGCCGTGGTGTGCGCCGAGCCGGTCACCAGGACCCCCTCGACGACGGACTCGAGTCGCACGTCCAGCTCGATCGGCTGGCCCTGCGCGACGCCGATCACGTCGGTGCCGAGGTCGTCCGGCGCCCCGACCGTCCGCTGCACGGTCAGCATCGTCCCGGGCCGGCGACCCAGCTCCGTGGTGTCGATCACCAGGGGCTGGCGCGGGTCGAGACGGCTCATGACTCCACTGTGCGGTCGAGGATGGCTCGGCCCACGCCAGAGACGACGCAGGCCGACACACGAGGCTACCCGAGGGTCGGCCGCTCCCCCAAAACGTCAGCGCCCGAGCCGCTCCGTGAGCGCCGCCTCCACCGCGGGGGTGACCATGCCACCGACCTCCCCGCCGAGGGCGACGACCTCCTTGATGAGCGAGCTGGACAGGTGCGAGAGCTCCGCCGCACCCGGCAGGAACACCGTCTCCACCCCCGTCAGGCGGCGGTTCATCAGCGCCATCGGCAGCTCGTAGGCGAAGTCGGTGTCGCTGCGCAGGCCCTTGACGATCGACTGCGCACCCACCTCCCGGCACACGTCGACCAGCAGGCGCCCCCCGAACGCCTCGATCCGGACGTTGTCCACGCCGGACAGCGCGTCGGTCAGCAGCTGCCGGCGCTCCTCGACGGTGAACGTGCCCTGCTTGGCCGGGTTGTGCAGCAGGGCCACGACCACCTCGTCGTGCAGGGCCGCGGCCCGCTCGATGACGTCGACGTGGCCGCGGGTGACCGGGTCGTAGGAACCGGGACACACGCACACTCTGCTCACGGCTCGAACGTAGCAGCCGGTCTTCCTACGATGGGCTCCATGCCGACGCCCGACCTGCTGCTGCCGGCGCGGCGAGGGCTGCGCGGCGTGGGGGCGGACCGCCTGCTGCGACTGATCTACCGGATCATCTTCGTGCGGTTCCTCTTCCACCTGTTCGGCTTCTGGGGCGGGATCGCGGTGCTCGTCGCGGCGGCCCTCGGGATCGTGCTGTGGACCCGCTACCGGCGGCGCCGCTGACGGCGGCGCCCCGGAAGCGGCCGGCTCACGCGGTGTCCCCCGGCTCGGGGACCTCCGCGAACCACAGTGTCGTCTCGCCGTAGCGGCGCGGGTGCAGGGCGCGCAGCCCCCCGGGCCACACCGGTTCCGGGGACCGGGTGGAGCGCTCCACCACGACGAGCGCGTCCGGCGCGAGCCACCGGTGGGTCACGAGCAGCTGCAGGACGTCGGCGAGCACCTGCTCGGCCAGGTCGTAGGGCGGGTCGAGCAGCACCAGGTCGAACCGGTCGCCGGCGCCGCCGGGGTCGGTGCCGTCGAGCAGCACCCGCTCGACCCGGTCCCCGAGGACGCGCACCGCGCTGCCGAGGCCGAGCTCGCGAACGTTGCGCTCGGCGACGGAGGCGACCCGCCGGGCGGCGTCCACGAGCACGACGCGGCCGGCGCCACGGCTGGCCGCCTCGAGCCCGAGGGCGCCGGACCCGGCATACAGGTCGAGCACGGAGGCGTCCGCGAGCACCCCGAGGTGCTCGAGGCGGGAGAACAGCGCCTCGCGCACCCGCTCGCTGGTGGGGCGCGTGCCGGTCCCCGGTGGGGTGCGCAACCGTCGTCCCCCGGCCGTGCCGGCGACGATCCTGGTCACCGGCGCCTCATCCCCGCTCCAGGAAGGCCGCCTGCTCCTCGTCCAAGGAGGCCGCGACGCGCGCCCGGAGGTCGGGGTGGCGGCGCAGCTGCGGGTCGTCCTCGACGAGGGCCGCCGCGTCCTCGCGGGCCGCGAGGATCAGGTCCTCGTCGCGCAGCAGCCGCAGCAGCCGCAGCTGCCGGCGCCCGCCGCTCTGTGCGGTGCCGAGGACGTCGCCCTCCTTGCGCTGCTCGAGGTCGAGCCGGGACAGCTCGAACCCGTCCGTCGTCCCGGCGACGGCGTCGAGCCGCTCCCGGGCCGGCCCGTCCTCGGCGGCGGTCATCAGCAGGCACAGGCCCGGCGCACTCCCGCGCCCGACCCGGCCGCGCAGCTGGTGCAGCTGCGAGACGCCGAAGCGGTCCGCGTCGACGATGACCATGACGGCGGCGGCGGGCACGTCGACCCCGACCTCGACGACGGTGGTCGAGACGAGCACGTCGACGTCGCCCACGGCGAAGGCACGCATGGCGGCGTCCTTCTCCTCGGCCGGCATCCGCCCGTGCAGCACGGCCAGGCGCAGGCCCTGCAGCGCCGGAGTGGCCGCGAGCTCCTCGGCGACGTCGTAGACCGAGCGCATCGGCGGCCCGCCTGCCGCCTCGTCCGGCAGCTCGTCCTCGGGGCTCGCCCCGGTCGGCGCGTCCCCGCCCGGGGGGTCGCCGATCCGGGCGCAGACGACGTAGGCGCGGTGCCCGTCGCGGACCTCCTCGGCGACCCGCTCCCAGGTCCGCTCGACCCAGCGGGGGTTCTGTGCCGGGACGACATGCGTGGTGATCGGTGAGCGCCCCGCGGGCAGCTCGGTCAGCGTCGACGTCTCCATGTCGCCGAACACGGTCATCGCCACCGACCGCGGGATCGGGGTCGCGGTCATGACGAGCACGTGCGGCGGCCGCTCCGCCTTGTCGCGCAGGGCGGCCCGCTGCTCGACCCCGAACCGGTGCTGCTCGTCCACCACGACCAGCCCGAGGTCGGCGAACTGGACGGTGTCCTGGATCAGGGCGTGCGTGCCGACGACGATGCCGGCCTCCCCCGAGGCCGCCTGCAGCAGCGCGCGGCGCCGCTGGGCGGCGCTCTGGCTGCCGGTGAGCAGCGTGACGCGGGTGCCGATCTCGCTGCCGCCGAGCAGACCCCCCTCGGCGAGGTCGCCGAGCAGCTGGGTGATGGAGCGGTGGTGCTGGGCGGCAAGCACCTCGGTGGGCGCCAGCAGCGCCGCCTGCCCCCCGGAGTCGATCACGGTGAGCATGGCGAGCAGGGCGACGACGGTCTTGCCGGAGCCGACCTCCCCCTGCAGCAGCCGGTGCATCGGGTGCTCGAGCCCCAGGTCGGCGGTGATCCGCTCGGCCACCTCCCGCTGGCCGGCGGTCAGGTCGAAGGGCAGCCGCTGCTCGAACGCCTCGCGCAGCCTGCCGGCGCGCGGTGAGCGGGGCACCGCGAGCTCGTCGGCGCTGCGGTGCCGCCGCAGGGCCAGGGCCGCCTGCAGGACGAACGCCTCGTCGTAGCGCAGCCGGCGCAGGCCCCGGGCCACCTCGTCGCGATCACGGGGAAGGTGCAGCATCCGGTAGGCGTCCAGCTCGCCGGCCAGGCCGCGCTGCAGGCGGACGGCGGCAGGCACCGGGTCCTCGAGCTCGGTGAGCGCGTGGAAGACGAGCCGGGCGACCTCGGTGACGTGCATCGAGTGCATCCCGGGGACCTCGAGGTAGATGGGCACGAGGCCGTCCCCGTAGACCTCGAGGGCCCCGGCTCCGGCGTCGCCCCCCTCGAACAGGACATAGCTCGGGTGGGCCAGCTGCGGCCGGCCCCGGTAGAGCTGCACCTTCCCGCTGAAGATGCCGTGCAGGCCCGGCAGCAGCCGCTTCTCGTGGGCGTAGGGCTTGAAGAAGGTCAGCAGCATCTCGTGCCGGGGCCGCTCCGCCGGCGGGACGTCCACGCCGTCGCTGAGCGTGACGGTGAGCATCCGCCCACGACGGCGGTGCATCTGCCGGGTGGTCGCGCCGGTGATCTCGGCGACCACCACCGCGAAGTCGCCCTCGCGCAGGTGGGTGAAGTCGGTGGAGTCGCCCCGCTGCATGTAGCGGCGCGGCAGGAAGTCGAGGAAGTCGCCGACGGTGTGGACGTCACGGCCCTTCGCGAGCTTCTTCGCCGCGGAGGCGGCGACGGCGGACAACCGGGTGCCGCGGTCGACGGAGGTCACTCGACCCCCAGCAGCAGCGCCGGGGCGGCCTGGCCGCCGTCGAGGACCGTGACCTCGAGCTCCGGGCGGTCGGCACGGACCTGCTCGCGGACGGCCGCCGCCACTCCCTCGGGCAGCTCGGCACCGGCCACCAGCGTCAACAGCTCACCGCCGGCGGACAGCAGCAGGCGGGCGACCGCGACGCCGACGAGCTCCGGGTCGCTCCCGGAGGTGACGACCTCGTCCTCGACCAGCCCGCGCACGTCCCCGGCCGCACCGGCGAACGCGACGGCGCCCTGGCGGGTCCCGGCGGCGGCCCCGGTCATGACGAGCAGGTTGTCCTGGACGGTGGCATCCGGGTCGAACACCGCCATCGCCGCGATGGCCTGCACCGCGGCCCGCGCCCGCACCACGTGGGCGTCGAGGCCGTCCGCACCGGCGGCACTCGCGGCGGCCTCGGCGGCCAAGAGGGACTCCGCGTCGTCCGGGAGCAGGAGCACCGACGAGCTGGCGGCCTCGCGCACCGCGTCGAGCAGCCGGCTGGCAGAGACCCGTCGGTCGGGCTCGTCGGCGACCACCGCCGCGCCCGCGGCGGCGAACGCCTCCTGCAGCCCGGGGCCGGCCGCACAGGCCACCACCGCGACCTGCCCGGCCACGGGCACCGCCGTCGCGGCGAAGTGCGTCACGGCGATGCGGCGCGGCCGGCCGGCCGCCAGACCCGCCTCGATGGCGGCACCCGGGTCGTCGACGTGGGCGTGCACGTTCCACACCTGCGGGCCGCCGACGACCAGGACCGAGTCGCCGAGCCCGTCGAGCGCGTCGCGCAGCACCCGAACCCGCTCCCCGTCGGTCTGCTCGAGCAGGTACATCACCTCGTACGCCGGTCCGCCCTCGTGCCCGTCCTCGACGTCCCCACCCGGGTCCGGTGTGGCGTGCGCCCGCCACCCGTCCCGCTCCGTCCTGGTCCAGCCGCTCCCGCCGACCACGTGCTCGAGGGACTCGAGCAGCACGACGTAGCCCGCGCCCCCCGCGTCGACCACGCCGGCCCGCCGCAGCACCGGCAGCTGCTCGCGGGTGGCGTCCAGTGCGTCACGGGCGGCCCCGAGCGCGGCGGAGGTCACGGCATACAGGTCGGTGGAGGTGCGCGCGGCGGCCTCGGCGCCCTCGGCGGCCGCCCGCGCCACGGTGAGCATCGTGCCCTCCACCGGCCGGGTGACGCCGGCCCGGGCGAGGTCGTGGGCGCGGCGCAGGGCACGGGCGAGTCCGGAGCCGTCGAGGGAGGCCTCGTCCCCGCCGGCGGCCTGCTCGCGGCAGACCTCGCTGATGCCCTGGGCGAGCTGGCTGGCGATGACCCCGGAGTTGCCGCGGGCCGACTCCGTCGTGGCACGGGCGAAGGCGGCGATGACGTCCTCGAGCCGGGTGGAGTCGGGGCTGCGGACGGCGTCGACCGCGGCGTCGAGGGTGATCAGCAGGTTGGTGCCCGTGTCGCCGTCGGGGACGGGGAACACATTGAGGTCGTCGATCTCCCGGCGGTGGGCCGTGAGCGCGGCCCGCGCCGTCACCGCCCAGCGACGCACGCCGGCGAGGTCCAGCCGGGACAGCCGCTCACCCGACACCACCGCCACGGACTCCCTCTTCCTCGCTGCCGCCGTCTCGCTCCCGGTGAGGGCGAGGCTAACGCGCCGCCCCGCCTCCCCTCGCCATTTGGGCCGACGGCACTCCCTCGGCTACGCTGGTGCGGTTCCCGGGACGGTGTGCGCGCTCCACAGCGCCGTGGCCCGGACGTCCTTTCGTCCATCGAGTTCAGGAGATCACCCGTGGCTGCCACCTGCGACGTCTGCGGCAAGCGCCCGAGCTTCGGCCACAACATCTCGCACTCGCACCGCCGCACCAAGCGCCGCTGGAACCCCAACGTCCAGCGCGTGAAGGTGATGACCGGCGACGCGGGCGCGACGCCGAAGCGGATCAACGTCTGCACCTCGTGCCTGAAGGCCGGCAAGGTCAGCCGCTGAGCACCTCCCCGCGCCGCCGGTCCCCGGCCCGAGCGGTGCGGACCTGATCGGAACCGACCCCACGCCCGGTCGTGGCGGTCGGTTTCGTCGTGTCCGGACCCGGTCGGGACCTCGCCCGGAGCGGCCTCAGGACGGGTCGTCGTCCTCCCGCCCCGAGCCGAAGTGGTCCCAGCCCCCGCCGCGCAGGTGCTGACCGTCCAGCGTGAGCCCGGCACCCGTCCGTACCTCCCCGAGCACCCGCCACCCCTCGGGCACGGCCCGGTCCGCCGGGAAGCAGGCCAGCAGCGAGTGCTCCTCCCCTCCGGTCAGCACGCAGTCCCGCGCCCGCTCCGGTCCCACGGCGCCCACCAGGGCGCGCACGTCGCCGGCGAGCGCCTCACCGGTCAGGGCCAGCTGGACCCCGCTGGCCCGGGCGACCCGCCGCCCGTCGCGCACCAGGCCGTCGCTGAGGTCGAGCATCGCCGAGGCTCCCGCCAGCGCGGCGAGGGGCCCCTGCTCGTATGCCGGCCGCGGCCGGCGGTGCGCCGCCACGAGCTCCGGTGCCTCCTCCTCCCGCCCCTGCTCCAGCAGCAGCAGTCCGGCCGCCGAGCGGCCCAGCGAACCGGACACCGCGACCAGGTCGCCGACCCGGGCCCCGGAGCGCAGCACCGGGTCCCGGCCCTCCAGGTCTCCCAGAGCGGTCACCGACACGACGAGCGTGCCCTCCGGTGCGGACGACAGGTCGCCCCCGACGACGGCCACCCCGGCGTCACCGGCCGCGGCGGCCAGCCCGCGGCTGAACTCCTCGACCCACGCCACCGGCGTGCGCGGGTCGGCAACGAGGGTGACGAGCAGCCCCGTCGGCACGCCACCCATGGCCGCGATGTCGGCGACGTTCTGGGCGACGGCCTTCGCGCCCACGTCCTGCGCGCTCGACCAGGCCTCGAGCCAGTCCCGGCCGCGGACCATCGCGTCCGTCGTCGCCAGCACGCTGTCGGTCGCAGCCAGTAGCGCGGCGTCGTCACCGGCCGGCACGAGCACGACGGGCGACACGGCGAACAGCGGCAGGATCCGGTCGAGCAGCTCGTCCTCACCGAGGTCGGCGAGGACCTCCACCGCACCGCCGGGCTCGTCCCGGTCCTCCGGCCTCCGCTGTGCCGCCACGCGTTCCCTCCGCTCCGGCGCCTCCCGGCAGGGGCACCACCGCAGGCACGGTAGCGTCTGCGCTGCCGCCGGAGCTCGGCGGCGGCACGGCCACCAGCCGGAAGCCGTGAGGCGAGGGAGGCGACACGGTGCGACGCAGCCGGGCCGCGCGATCCGGCGGACCGGCCGTCCTCGCGCTCCTGGTGGCCGCGGTCCTGGGCGCGTGCAGCTCACCGGTCGAGGTGACCCCCGCTCCACGGGCGGACAGTGCCGCGTGCGAGAAGGTGTCCCGACACTGGCCGCGGACGGTGGGCGACCTCGAGCGGACCCGGACGACGAGCGAGTCCCCGAGCGTCGCGGCGTGGGGCGACCCGGCAGTGATCGCCCGGTGCGGGGTGCGGTCGCCGGGGCCCACCACCGACACCTGCATCTCGGCCAGCGGCGTGGACTGGGTGGCGCACCGCCTCTCGGACGGCTACCGCTTCATCACCTTCGGGCGAAGTCCGGCCATCGAGGTCCTGGTCCCGCACGACTACGCACCGGAACCGTTGCTGCTCGGCGCGTTCGACACGGCCGCCAAGCAGGTCCCCGCCGGCCCGCACCACTGCTCCTGAGGAAGGGCCGGGTCCTGCGGGCCGGTTGCGACGCGGGTCAGCGCAGGCCGGTGCGCCGGGACAGGGCGAGCTGCAACAGCTCGTCGATCAGCTCGGAGTAGCCGATCCCGCTGGCATCCCACACCTTCGGGAACATCGAGTAGGGCGTGAAGCCGGGCATCGTGTTGACCTCGTTGACGACGACGTCGCCGCCCTCGGTGTAGAAGCAGTCGACCCGGGCCAGTCCCTCGCAGCCGGCCGCCGCGAACGCCCGGGCCGCGACCCGACGCACTTCGTCCCGGACCACGTCGGGCACCTTGGCGGGACAGGTCAGCTCGACGTCGGCCTCGGCGAGGTACTTCGCCTCGAAGTCGTAGAACTCGTGGCCGCGCACGACGGTGATCTCCCCGAGCTCACTGGTCCGCGGGGGGTCACCGGCCCGTCCCTCGAGCACCCCGCACTCGATCTCCCGCCCGAAGACCGCCGCTTCGACGATGACCTTGGGGTCGTGCTGGCGCGCCACCTCGATCGCGGCCTCCAGCTGGTCGCCGGAGCCGACCTTGGAGATGCCGACGCTGGAGCCGGCCCGCGCCGGCTTGACGAAGACCGGCCACTCGAGCGACGACACCGCGTCCAGCGCGGCCGCGCGGTCCCGCTCCCACTCCCGGTCGGTGATCACCACGTAGGGGGAGATCGGCAGCCCGGCACCGGCGAGCACCACCTTCATCTGGTGCTTGTCCATCATGACCGCCGAGGCGAGGACCCCCGATCCCACGTAGCGGATGTCGGCCAGCTCGAGCATCCCCTGCAGCGTGCCGTCCTCCCCGAACGGCCCGTGCAGCAGGGGGAAGACGACATCGACGTCACCCAGCGCCCGGGGTGGCCGGCCCGGCTCGAGCACCCGGAGCCCGCGCTCCCCCGTGCTCAGCGGCAGCAGGACGCCGGCGCCGCTTGCGTCCACCTCGGGCAGGCGCCCCGGCGCCAGCTCCAGCGGACCCGGGTCGTCGGGCACGAGGACCCAGCGACCGTCCCGGGCGATGCCGATCGGGACGACGTCGTAGCGGTCGCGGTCGATCGCGCGCAGGACGCTGGCTGCGGTCGAGCAGGAGACGGCGTGCTCGGACGAACGGCCACCGAAGACGACGGCGACACGGGGACGGTGCGGAGTACTGGTCATCGGCGGCGAGCCTAGTGCGTCTCGGCCTTCCGGGGCCGCGACATGAGCGCCTCGGCCACGTCGTGCGGCGAGCGTCCCTCGTGCACCACGGCAGCGACGTTCTCGACGATCGGGACGTCGACGTCGTGGTGCCGGGCGAGCTCGAGGATCGAGCGGCAGGACTTCACGCCCTCGGCCGTCTGCCGGGTCCGGGCCACCACCTCGTCGACCGACATGCCCTGTCCCAGTTTCACGCCGAACGAGTGGTTGCGCGACAGCGGGGACATGCACGTCGCGATGAGGTCGCCGACCCCGGCCAGCCCCGCGAAGGTGGCGGGGTCGGCGCCCAGGGCCGAACCGAGGCGCGCGGTCTCGGCGAGCCCGCGCGTGATGATCGTGGCCTTCGTGTTGTCGCCGAAGCCCATCCCCTCGGCCATGCCGACGGCGAGGGCCACCGCGTTCTTGACGGCGCCGCCGAGCTCGGTGCCGACCACGTCGCTGTTCGTGTAGGGACGGAAGTAGGGCGCTGCGCAGGCGGCAGCCACCTGCTCGGCCGTCGCAGCGTCCGCCGACGCCACGACCGTCGCCGCCGGCTGCTTCCGGGCGATCTCGGGGGCGAGGTTGGGTCCGGACACGACGGCGATCCGCTCCCGGTCGGCTCCGGTCACCTCGGCGATCACCTCGCTCATCCGCATCGTGGTGCCGAGCTCCACGCCCTTCATGAGCGAGACCATGGTGATGCCCGGCGGGAGCAGCTCGCACCACCGCTCGAGGCTGTGGCGCAGGGTCTGGGACGGGACGGCGATGATGAGCACCTCCGCGCGGTCCAGTGCCTCGGCCGGGTCCGAGGTCGCCCTGACCGCATCGGGCAGGTGGAGGTCGGGCAGGTAGTCCGGGTTCGCCCGGGTGGCGTTGATCTGCTCGACCAGCTCCGGGCGCCGTCCCCACAACCGCACCTGACCACCGGCGTCGGCGAGGATCGTGGCGAACGCGGTGCCCCAGCTGCCGGTCCCGAACACGGCGGACCGTGTCATCGGCGTTCTCCCTTCGTCGTGTCGTTCCCCGGCTGCGCGCGACCCCGGCGCCGGGGGTTGCCGGTCGAGGCCACCCCGGCGGTCCTGGGGTCGAACCGCACCGGCGGCGACTGCTCGCCGCGGATCTGCTCGAGCAGGTCCGTGATGGCCGCCATGATGCGGTCGGTGGCCTCGCGCATGGTGCGGCCGTCCAGCGGCTTGCCGTAGAGGTCGTCCAGGTCGACCGGTGGGCCGGCCCACACGTGGCTGGTCCGTCGCGGCAGGAGCCGGAGGCGGTAGCTGTAGGGCGGCAGGATCCGTTCCGGGCCCCACTGGGCGACCGGGATGACCGGGCAGCGCGTGCTCAGGGCGACACGGGCGGCACCGGTCTTCCCCGTCATCGGCCACAGCCCGGGGTCGCGGGTCAGCGTGCCCTCCGGGAGGATCCCCACGCACTTGCCCTGCTCCACGGCCGCCACCGCGGCACGGAAGGCATCGGCCGCCCGTCCGCTCTCGCGGTAGACGGGGATCTGGCCGGCCGCCGCGATGACCCGCCCGACGACCGGGATCCGGAAGATCGAGTCCTTCGCCAGGAAGAAGGTCGGGCGCCCCTGGTCCAGCATGAAGTGCGCGAAGGTCAGGGGGTCGACGTAGGACAGGTGGTTGACGGTCGCCACGAATCCGCCGCTCTCGGGCAGGTTCTCACCGCCGCGCCAGTCCCGCTCGGTCAGCGCCATGAGCAGCGGGCGGAGCGCTCCGATGCAGAGGCGGTAGCCCCAGGGCAGCCGCCTTCCCGCCCGACTCACGCGCACTGCTGCTCCGTCCCGTCACCCGATCCTGCCCCACGGTCCTGCTCCGCCGACGGGACGAGCGCCATCCTCCCCGGTCGACCCGGCAGGTGTCGAGACGGCCGGACCGCCTCTGGGACGATGGAGGCGATGACCACCGTCTCCGACACCGGCTGGCAGCTGGTGCTGCCCGTCAAGGCCCGGACCTTCGCCAAGAGCCGGCTCGTGCCGCCCGGTGGGGTGGCCCGCGACGACCTCGCCCACGCCCTCGCCCGCGACACCCTCGCCGCGGTCTTCGCGGCGCTGCCACCGGTCCGAGTGGTCGTGGTGACCTCCGACGTGGGAACCGCCGAGCTCGCCCACTCCCAGGGAGGGACGGTGGTCCCGGACCCGGGAGCCGGCCTGAACGCCGCTGTGGCAGAGGGGGTGCGGGTTGTCGCCGACCGGCCGGAGAGCGCTGTCGGGGTCCTCCTCGCCGACCTTCCGGCGCTGCGGCCCGACGACCTCGCGCAGGCCCTCGCGGCTGCTGCGCGGCACGAGCGGGCGTTCGTGCCGGACGCTGCGGGCACGGGCACCGTCCTGCTGACCGCGGCGGCGGCGTGGGACCTGGTGCCCCGGTTCGGTCCGGGCTCGTCGGGTGCCCATGCGCGCACAGCGGCGCGGCTGGACCTCGACCTGCCGAGGCTGCGCACGGACGTCGACGACGACGCGTCGTTGCGGGCCGCCGTGGACCTCGGGGTGGGCGCCGCCACGACGTCCGTCCTGTCCGGCGTGGCGCTACGGTGATCGGCATGCAGGGCAGCGTGCACCGGTTCGACCACGACCAGGGCAGTGGCTCGGTGCTGCTCGACGACGGACGCGAGATCCCGTTCGACGCGCCCGTGTTCGCGGCCAGTGGCCTGCGCCACCTGCGGCTGGGGCAGCGGGTCAGCCTGCAAATCGGACCCGAGGAGCGCCTCACCCGCCTCTGGGTGGTCGGCATCGGCGCCGACGAGCCGATCGACTGACCGGGAACGGCCCGGCCCCCTGCGGCGACGGTTCCGCGGGCACACGTCGGGGGCCGGTGCCCACCAGGGGGTCGGCACCGCCCCCCGACGGAACCGCTTCGCGCTCAGCGCTTGCGCGCGGTCTTCTTGGCGGTGCCGCGCGACGTCGTCTTCTTCGCCGTGCTCTTGGCCGGGGTGGACTTCTTCGTCGTGGTCCTGGCCGTCGTCTTCTTCGCCGGTCCGCGGGTCGCGGTGGCCTTCTTGGCGGTCCCCGTGGTCGTGCGGGCCGTCGCCTTCTTCGCTCCGGTCGTGCCGGTGGCGCGCGTGCTGGCCTTCTTGGCGGTGCCGCTCCCCGCCGTGCTGGCCTTCTTGGCCGTGCTCTTGGCCGTGCTCTTGGTCGCCGCGGCCTTGGTCGCGGTGCCCTTCTTGGCAGCGCTCTTCTTGACGGTGCCCTTGGTCGCTGCCGCCCTGGTCGCCGTGCCCTTCTTGGCCGTGGCCTTCTTCGCCGCGCTCTTGGCCGTCGACTTCTTCGCCGCCGTCTTCGTCGCGGTGCCGTCCGCTGAGCCGGCGGACGCGCGGCCGCCGGCGAGGACACCGGCACGCGGAAGCTTCTTCGGGTTGGCGACGACCTGCTTGAACGCCGTGCCGGCCTTGAACTTCGGCACGGCGGTCTTGCGGATCTTCACCGTCTCACCGGTGCGGGGGTTTCGACCCGTCCGGGCCGCGCGGCCGATCTTCTCGAAGGTGCCGAAGCCGGTGATGCCGACCTTGCCGCCCCTGGCCACCTCGCGGATGATCACGTCGAGGACGGACTCGAGCGCGTCGGAGGCGGCCTTCTTGCTGCCGAGGCGCCCCTCGAGGGCCTCGATGAGTTCTCCCTTGTTCACGTCTTCCCCTCCAGAGGAAAGGTCCCGGGCCAGGCCCGCTGACAGGTGGTCGTCGGGTTCGCACCCGACTTGGGGACGACGTTAGGCCCCCGGACGGGCGTGAGTCCACCTTAACGGCACTGTTTCGCGTTGTGTCGCAACGTGTTTGGAGGCGCTTCGTCGGGTTCGCTGGCCGGTCCACCCCCGACGGCGAGGGGTCAGGCACTCCCCCACTCGATCGGTGGACGGCACGAAACCCGATCAAGGAGAGGCGGATTCGGCCGGGACGGGCCGGCTCAGCCGACCTGGATGGTGGGCTTCCAGCCGGGCCGGGACCCCTCGTATGCCGTGATGTCGGCCTCGTGCCGAAGGGTCAGGCTGATGTCGTCCAGGCCCTGCATCAGGCGCCACCGCGTGTAGTCGTCGACCGCGAACCCGGTCGTGATCTCTCCGGCGGTGACCGTCCGCTGCTCGAGGTCCACGGTCACCTCGGTGCCGGGTTCGTTCTCCAACAGCTTCCACAGCAGCTCGACCTCCGGTTGGGGGACCTGGGCGGTGAGCAGCCCGGCCTTGCCGCTGTTGCCGCGGAAGATGTCGGCGAAGCGGGAGGAGACGACCACCCGGAAGCCGTAGTCCATGAGCGCCCAGACCGCATGCTCCCGTGAGGAGCCGGTGCCGAAGTCGGGACCCGCCACGAGGACGGAGCCCCGGGCGTAGGACGGCTGGTTGAGGACGAAGGTCTCGTCGTCACGCCAGGCCGAGAACAGTCCGTCCTCGAAGCCGGTCCGGGTCACCCGCTTGAGGTAGCGGGCCGGGATGATCTGGTCGGTGTCGACGTTGCTGCGCCGCAACGGAACGCCGACGCCGGTGTGCCGGGTGAACGGGTCCATGCTGTCGTCCTCGGTTCTCGTGGCGGGCGGTTCAGAGGTCGGCCGGGCTGGAGAGCCGGCCACGCACGGCCGTGGCCGCGGCGACGAGCGGGCTGACGAGGTGGGTGCGGCCCCCGGCGCCCTGTCGCCCCTCGAAGTTGCGGTTGGACGTGGAGGCACTGCGCTCCCCCGGCTTGAGCTGGTCGGGGTTCATCCCCAGGCACATCGAGCACCCGGCCAGGCGCCACTCCGCACCGGCTTGGGTGAAGACCCGGTCGAGCCCCTCGGCCTCGGCCTGCACCCGAACCCTGGCGGACCCGGGGACCACGAGCATCCGGACGGACTGGGCGACCTGACGGCCCTTGAGCACCTCGGCGGCGGCGCGCAGGTCCTCGATCCGGCCATTGGTGCAGGAGCCGAGGAAGACCGTGTCGACCGCGATGTCCCGCAACCGGGTTCCCGGCTGCAGGCCCATGTACTCCAGTGCCCGGCTCGCCGCGACGCGGTCGGACTCGTCGGCGAACGACTCCGGGTCGGGGACGCTGGCGCCGAGCGGCAGGCCCTGCCCGGGGTTGGTTCCCCAGGTGACGAAGGGGGTGAGCGTGCTCCCGTCGAGCCGGACCTCGGTGTCGAACACCGCGTCGTCGTCGCTGCGCAGCTGCGTCCAGGCGGCCACGGCCTCGTCCCAGTCGGCGCCCTGCGGCGCCTCCGGGCGACCCTCGAGGTAGGCGAACGTCGTCTCGTCCGGAGCGATCAGCCCGGCCCGGGCGCCGGCCTCGATGGACATGTTGCAGATCGTCATCCGGGCCTCCATGGACAGCTCCCGGATCGCCGAGCCGCGGTACTCGATGACGTGCCCCTGCCCCCCGCCGGTGCCGATCTCGGCGATGACCGCCAACACGATGTCCTTGGCCGTGACCCCGTCCGCGAGGGGGCCGTCGACGGTGACCGACATCGTGCGGAAGGGCGTGAGCGGCAGCGTCTGCGTGGCGAGCACGTGCTCGACCTCGCTGGTCCCGATGCCGAACGCAAGAGCGCCGAAGGCGCCGTGTGTCGAGGTGTGGCTGTCGCCGCACACGATCGTCATGCCCGGCTGGGTGAGGCCCCGCTGGGGACCGACGACGTGCACGATGCCCTGCTCGGCGTCGCCCATCGGGAAGAGCCGGATGCCGAACTCCGCGCAGTTGCGGCGCAGGGTCTCGACCTGGGTCAGGCTGACCGGGTCGACGATCGGGCCGGGTGTGGTCGGGACGTTGTGGTCCTCGGTCGCGAGGGACAGGTCCGGTCGGCGCACCGGGCGACCGGCCAGGCGCAGCCCGTCGAAGGCCTGGGGGCTGGTGACCTCGTGCAGCAGGTGCAGGTCGATGTAGAGCAGGTCCGGCTCCCCGGGGGTGCTCCGGACCACGTGCGCGTCCCAGACCTTCTCGGCCAGCGTCCCTGCCATGTCGACTCCCTCGTCGCGTCCTGCCGTGTCGACGCGCTCCCCACCGCGGACGGGGACCGTGCGTGCTCCCAGCGTCACGCACGGGGACGCGCCGTGATTTGACGTCTCATGTCGTGAGACGTCAATATCAGTGCATGGACAACAGTAGTGGTGTCGGCGTTCTCGACAAGGCCGCGCTCGTCCTGGGCGCCCTGGAGGCAGGGCCGTCGACGCTCGCCCAGCTCGTGGCCTCCACCGGCCTCGCCCGGCCGACGGCGCACCGCCTGGCCGTCGCGCTGGAGCACCACCGGCTCGTGGCCCGGGACCTGCAGGGTCGGTTCGTCCTCGGCCCCCGGCTGGTCGAGCTCGCCTCGGCCGCCGGCGAGGACCGGCTCCTCGCAGCCGCCGGGCCGGTCCTGGGCGCGCTGCGCGACCACACCCACGAGAGCGCGCAGCTGTTCCGCCGGCAGGGCGACCAGCGCATCTGCGTCTCGGCCGCGGACCGGCCGGTGCTCGGGCTGCGCGACAGCATCCCCGTGGGCGCCACCCTGTCCATGGCCGCCGGCTCCGCGGCCCAGGTCCTGCTGGCCTGGGAGGAGCCGGACCGGTTGCACCGCGGACTGCGCGGCGCGAAGTTCACCGCGACCATGCTGTCCGGCGTCCGTCGGCGCGGCTGGGCCCAGAGCGTCGGCGAGCGCGAGGCCGGCGTCGCCTCCGTCTCCGCCCCGGTGCGCAGCCCCTCAGGGCGCGTGGTCGCGGCGGTCTCGATCTCCGGGCCGATCGAGCGGTTGTCCCGGCAACCCGGCCGGCTGCACGCGGCGACCGTCGTCGCGGGCGCGGGCAAGCTGACCGAGGTGCTCGCCCGCGCGCAGGGCGCGCACCAGTCGGCCACGGCCTGAACGGCCGCTCCCCGGAGGGCTTTCGGACGGGAGTGCGCCGGTCAGGCGGCGAGCCGCTGGCGAGCCCGCTCCCCTCGTCGGGCGACGGGCACGAGCCCGGCCACCGCACCGAGGCCGGTCGCCGGCATGTCGTGGTAGATGCTCTCGTGCGCGCCCGCCGGCACGACGTAGGTCTCGTGCCAGATGCCGACGGCTCCCGGCGCCCGGCGCACCCGCTCGTTGAACGCCCGCCAGGCCGGGCGGTGCTCGCCGTCGACGGCAGCCGCGTAGCGGTTCAGCTCCTCGACGCTGCGCCAGTACTGCAGGACGGTGGCGCCGCCGGACCCCACGAAGGAGCGGTGCCCGAGGAAGCCCTGGTGCCCGTGTGCACCCGCGTGCTGGGCGGCATACAGCTCGGTGAGCATGCGAGGCATCCCGAGGAACGGGGGCAGCCACTGGTCGGGCCGCCACCAGCGGTTGACCCGCATGCCGATGAGGAAGACGACGAGCGTCCCCTCGTGGTCGTCCGTCACGCGCCCGGGCCTGATCGCCGTCATGGTCGTACCCCTTCTTGGATAGTGTCGCTACCCAATACTGGATAGTTAC
The DNA here is from genome assembly GCA_035690725.1 of Segeticoccus sp. GTDB lineage: Bacteria > Actinomycetota > Actinomycetes > Actinomycetales > Dermatophilaceae > DASSKF01. The sequence continues at coordinate 10,762 of DASSKF010000235.1, read as the reverse complement.
ACTGTCCAAAGTCAAGGAGGTTGCGTGAGGATCTCGGAGCTGTCGGCGACCACCGGCGTGAGCGTGGCGACACTGAAGTACTACCTGCGCGAGCGCCTGCTGCCGGCGGGCGCCTCCCGTGGGGCGACCCGCGCGGAGTATGACGACACGCACGTCGCGCGCGTCCGTCTCGTCCGTGCCCTGATCGACAGCGGTGGCCTGTCGATCGCCCGGGTGCACCAGGTCATCGACGCGCTGGACCACCCTCCGGACACCTGGCACGACCTGCTCGGGACGGCGCAGTCCACGGTCATCTCGACCGACCGGGACGCCGTCGCCACCGAGCCCGACGGGGACGACCGGGTCTCGCGGCTGCTCGACCGGCTCGGCTGGCAGGTGGCACCGTGCTCCCCCGCCGTGGCGGAGCTCCGGGCTGCGCTGGCTGACGCGGAGGCCGCCGGGGTGCTGGACTCGGACCGGGTGCTGGAGTCCTACGCCCGGGCGAGCCGGCGGGTCGCCGACGTGGACGTCCGCAGCGTGCCGGACGACCCGGAGTCGGCCGTGCGCTTCGTGATCCTGGGGACGGTGCTCCTGCAGCCGGTACTGCGGGCCCTGCGGCTGCTCGCCCAGCAGGACGCGAGTGCCCGCCGCTTCGCCGACCGGCGGTCCCGCTGAGCCGGCCGCTCGGCGATCCCGGTCGCGACCTGTTCCCGGGTCAGGAGCGGTGGCGCGCCTGTCGGCGGGCGGCGACCACGTCCACGAGGGCGGCGACGAGCGCCACTGCCACCAGGACGACGGTCACGCGCAGCCCGTGGCTGGCCGCCTGTGCGAAGTCACCACGGGTGGATCCCAGTGTCCCGAAGAAGACCGAGCCGATCAGGGCGATGCCGGCGGCGGTGCCGATGCGCTGGCCGGTCTGCAGGACGCCGCCGGCCGTGCCGGCGCGGGGCACGGGGACCTCCGAGACGGTGAGGGTCACGTTGGGCGAGATGACGAAGCCGCTCCCTAGCCCGGCGACCAGCAGCGGCAGGACGATCCACCAGCCGGGGTCCTGCCCGCGCACCGTCACGACGAGGTCGACGAGCACGAGGCCGAGCAGCACGACGAGGAGGCCGGCCGCCACCAGGGGCCGCCCGTAACGGGTGACGATCCGCCCACCGAGTGCCGCGGCAACGGCCGACCCCAGGGCGAAGGGCGTCAGGGTCAGGCCGGCCAGCAGGGCGCTGTAGCCCAGCCCGAGCTGCAGGTAGAGCGTGAGGATGAAGAAGACGCTCGTGAACCCGGAGAAGTAGAGCAGCCCGATGGTGACGCCGGAGCTGTAGCTCTCGATCCGGAACAGGCCCAGGTCCACCAGCGGCGCCCCACCCCGCGACGCGTGGCGGTGCTCCCACCAGGCGAACGCCCCGAACAGCGCCACACCCACGAGCAGCAGCCACCATTTCGTGGGACCGGGCCACTGGCGTTCCTGCACCAGGGGCAGCAGGACGGCCAGGACGGCGGCGCCGAGGAGCACCACGCCGACGGGATCGAGGTCCTCCCCCGCTCGGCCGTTCTCGTGCCGCGCCCGGATGTAGCGGAATGCCAGCAGGATGCACAGGATGCCGATCGGCAGGTTGACGAAGAAGATCCACCGCCACCCGGTGTCCGTCCCGAGTCCCCGGATGATCAGGCCGCCCAGCAGCGGCCCGATGGCCGTCGACACCCCGACCGTGGCGCCGAACAGCCCGAACGCCTTGCCCCGCTCGGCGCCACGGAACAGCTCCTGGATCAGGCCGTTGATCTGCGGGCTGATCAGTCCGCCGCCGATGCCCTGGACCAGCCGGGCGACGACGAGCGCGGTGGGCGTCGGCGACAGGCCGGCCGACAGGCTGCTCAGGGTGAACAGGGCGACGCCGACGATGAACATCGTCCGCCGGCCGCGGGTGTCTCCCAGCCGCCCGGACGGGACGAGCACGAGGCCGAACGTGAGCGCGTAACCCGAGACGATCCACTGCAGGTCGCTGTCGCTCGCATGCAGCCCCTCCCGGATCGAGGGCAGCGCCACGTTGACGATGCTCACGTCCATCAGCGCCATGAAGCCGGCGACGAGGCAGACGCTGAGCGCGCGCCAGCGGTTCGGGTCCCGGCCCTCGGCGAGGGGCTCCGGTCGGGGCGGTGCGGCGTCGGACGCCCTGCTCACCGGAGGGTGTCGAGGAAGGGGAGGTTCACGACATCGAGGCTACCCAACTGCGGGTGATGGCGATCGACGAGATCGCGCCCCGGCGCAGGACGTCGTCGGCGGTGGCCCTCAGTAGTCCTCGTCGTGCGGACCGGCCGCCGGAGCCGGGGTGCGGAACCGCCTGCGCGGTATGACGAGCGCGGCGCACACGCTCCCCGCGAGAGCTGCCCCGCCGCAGACGGCGAAGCTGACCGTGTATGCCGTGTCGCTCGGTCCCCCGCCGGGAGCGGCCAGCAGCGCCAGGACGGCGATCGACACCTGGGCCCCGACCGCACCGCCGGCCCGCCGCAGCACCGAGGTGATCGAGGTCGCGATCCCGGTCTCGCCCGGCTCGGCCGCGAGCGCGACGATGCTGCCGCTGAGGCTGACGACCAGGCCGAAGCCGACGCCGAGGACCGCCAGCTCGACCATCACCATCCACAGCCGGGAGCGGAACGCCGCGAGGCCGAAGGTCGCCAGTGCCGACAGCACCATGCCCCCGGTGAACACGGCGCGGTGGCCGACTGCCTTCACCAGCGGTCCGGTCAGTGGCGAGAACAGGGACTGCCCGATCGCCCGAGGCATCAGCACCAGGCCGATCAGCAGCGGCCCTGCCGTGAGCCCGAACGCGCGGGCACCGGGCGCCTCCCCCGTCCCCTCCAGCAGGAACGGCAGCACGATGTTGGTGCCGAACACGGCGTACCCGCCCAGCAGTGAGGTCAGGTTGGTGAGCAGTACACCGCGCGAGCGCAGCACGCGCAGGTCCATCAGGGGCTCGGGGGTGTGCGTCTCCCGCACGTACCACCCGACCGCCAGCAGCACGGCCAGACCGAACATCGCCAGCGGCAGCGGCGCGGTCCAGCCGCGGTTCGGGCCCTCGGTGATCGCGACGATCAGGGCCGCGATGGCACCGCCGAACAGCACCGCCCCGGGTGTGTCCAGGCCCCGGGGGACTCTCCTGCCGAGTCTCGGGACGACCCGGTGGACCATCACGACGGCGAGCGTGAGGGCGATCGCCCCGACCCCGAAGATCCACCGCCACGACACGGTCTCGGCGAGCAGGCCCCCCACTGGGAACCCCAGCACCGCCCCGAGGCCGAATCCGCCGGTGAGGGCCCCGATGGCGGTGTTGACCTTGTCCCGCGAGAGCGCCTCGGTCGCGATCGCGAAGCTCAGGGGGAACACGACACCGCCGACCCCCTGCAGCATCCGGAAGATCACCACGAGCTCGATGGTCGGCGAGACCGCGGTCGCGACACTGCCGACCGTGAACACCACGAGGGCCCAGGTGTAGATGCGCGTGCGTCCCACGCGGTCGCCCAGCTTGCCGAGGAACACCGGGGCGACGGAGCCGACGATCAGGTAGCCGGAGAACAGCCACACGGTCCACTCGCGGGATGCCGAGAGGTCCTGCTGGACGGTCGGGATGGCCGGCGATATCGCGGTCTGCTGGAAGCCGTAGACCATGTCGGCGACCAGCAACGCAATGACCACGGGCCAGCCGCTCCGCTGCGGGCGCTCTGTCGTCTCTGCGCGCCCGCTCACCGTTGCACCCTACGTGTGTCGCGGGCGCCCGTCCTGACCTCGTCCGGGGATGGAGTCGTCCAGTGAGCGTTGCCAGACCTCATCGAGTCCGAGCCGGAGGGCTCCCTTGAGCGTCGCGGTCTCCGCGAGTGTGGAGATCTCCACGCGGGCAGGGATCAAGGTGAGCTCGTCCAGGGCCGACCGCATGGCATCCAGGAGGACGCTCCCGGCTCGAGCGACGCCACCGCTGACAATCACGGCATCCGGGCACAGGACCAACAGTGCGGGAGCAAGAGCCTCGGAGAGCTCCCGCGCCACGTCCCGCACGACCTGCAGCGCCTCGGCACGGCCATCGGCAGCGGCACTGAAGACCGCTGCCGCGTCCGGGAAGAGGCGCTCTGCGCCCTCACGTGCGTCACCGACCGCGGCACGGGCTCGGGTCACGATGGCCTCGGCCCCGATGGACGCCTCCAACGGCCCTCTGCCGTCCGACTCGCGCGGAGCGTTCCCGTGCCTGATGAACCCGATCTCACCAGCCGCTCCGGTGCCTCGATGCAGCCGCCCGCTGATGGTCAGCCCGGCCCCCAGCCGCTCACCCCATTGAATGGCCAGGACTGTCCCCTCACACCCTTGGCTCTCGGCCACCGCCAGTGCCGCGAGGTTGGCATCGTTCTCCACCAGGACCGGGCAGGAGAGTTCCAGTGGGAGCCGGCCAGCCACATCGGTGCCTGCCCATCCGGGGAGGCTTGGCGCGTAGCTGACACTGCCCGAGTGCGGGTCAACGATCCCGGGGGTGCCCACGACAGCTATCGCCACCTCGCCGAGAGGGACGTGCGCGGAGGACAGCACCTCGTCGACCGCTTCCTCGACGACGCGAAGGAGGGGTTCGGCGCCACGTCGCCGAACCATGCGCCGGGCTGTCGCGAGCTCCACGCCCGCCGCGTCCACGACGCCCGTGCTGATCCGGTGTGGCCCGAGGTCGATCCCGAGCACGGGGGCAGCGCGGCCGTTGAGTCCCACGCGCAGCGCCGGTCGCCCACCCCCCGGCCTGGACACGGCCGGATGCTCGATCAGCCACCCTGCGTCCACGAGCTCGTCGACCGCCTGAGCAACCGTTGGACGAGCAAGTCCGGTCGCTTCGACGAGCTCTGTCAGTCGTTGGGCGTCCGGGGCGACCTGGTGGACGGCGTCGAGCACCTTCCTCGCGTTCAACCGTCGAAGCACCCGGGTGCCGACGGACCGCGGTCGGTCTCTCACGACCACCGACGACCACGTGCGACCGCGCCGAGCCGCAGAGGTGCGGCCGACTGCTCGGGCGTCCCCGTCACCCAGTTACGCACCTGATTACTCAGCGGTAAAGGGTTGACGGCTGCCGGGAGCCCTGCCAGCATCGGGGAATTCTGAAAGGTCACTTCATAACTATAGGGGACCCGACATGAGCCGGTTCGACCAACCAGCCAGCCCAGGACGCCGCAGCCGAGGTGCGACACATTGGCTCGTCATTGTTGTGGCTTCCGTCCTGATGGTCGTGGTGGGGGGCGTTCAGGGCACGGCCGCCGCCGCGCCGACCGGCCCCCTGCCGACGGCGGGGCACAGTGCCCCGGCCTTCGACTCCACCCCCGCCCGCGACGCTTTGCAACGCATTCTGGGCGACGCTCGGGCCGACCAGGTCGAGCTGCGCGCGCTGGAGCGGGGTGACGGACCGGACCGGTTCGAGGTGTATGCCGAGGACGGGCACCTCGTCGTGGCCGGCACCACCCCGGCAGTCGAGCTGACGGGATTCGGCTGGTACCTGCGTCATGTTGCGCACGCCGACGTCGCGATCAACGGCACCCAGCTGAACCTCCCGGACCGGCTACCGCTTCCCTCCTCGCCGATCAAACGCGACACCTCGGTCTCCCACCGGTTCGCCCTCAACGACACCAACGAGGGGTATGCCGGCGCGTACCTCAGCTGGCCGGAGTGGCAGCGCCGCATCGACGTCCTGGCACTGCACGGCATCAACGAGGTGCTCGTGTACGAGGGACAGGAGGCGGTCTACGAGCGCACGTTCCAGCAGTTCAACTACTCCGCACGGGACATGCGCAACTGGATTCCCCAGCCTGCCCACCAGTCGTGGTGGCTGCTGCAGAACATGTGCTGCACCGGCTCCCCGATCTCGCAGCAGCTGATCGACCAACGGGTCCGGCTCGGGCAGAAGATGACCAGGCGGCTGCGAGAGCTCGGGATGACACCGGTGCTGCCCGGCTACTTCGGGACCGTCCCCACCGACTTCGAGGACCGCAACCCTGGCGCCCACACGGTGCCCCAGGGGACGTGGAACCAACTGCAGCGCCCGGACTGGCTCGACCCGACCGACCCCTACTTCGCGCGAGTGGCGAAGGTCTTCTACGAGGTGCAGGCCCAGCTCTTCGGCGACAGCACGATGTACAAGATGGACCTGCTCCACGAAGGCGGACGCGCCGGCAACGTCAACGTGGCCGACGCCTCCCGCGCGGTCCAGGAAGCCCTGGACACCGCCCACCCCGATGCCTTGTGGACCATCCTGGGCTGGCAGGACAACCCCTTGCCCGAGACGCTGAAGGCGATCGACCGCTCGAAGATGTTCATCGTCGACGGCATCACCGAACAGCCCAGCATCACCAACCGTGACAAGGACTTCTTCGGCACCCCCTACGCATTCGGTACCATCTGGAACTTCGGCGGACACATGAACATGGGCGCCGCCCTGGGCGTGTGGAACGAGAAGTTCCACGCCTGGCTCAAGAGGCCCGACACCGCCATGGACGGCATCGCCCTGATGCCCGAAGCCATCGACAACAACCCAGCCGCCGTCGCCTTCTTCACCGACATGCCCTGGGTCGACGGCCCCGTCGACATGGACCAGTGGTTCCGCGACTACGCCGACGCCCGCTACGGCGGTGTCGACCCACACGCCCGAGCCGCGTGGCGGATCCTGGAGCACACGGCATACGACTGGCCCGCCGGAAAGGACAGCCGGCACGTGACCGGCCTGTATGACGACCAGCCGGGACTGGGCAACACCGGCACCGCACTGCAGTACGACATCGCCACCTTCGACCACGCCCTCGGCGAGCTGTTGCAGGTGGCCCCCGAACTGCGCAACTCCGAGGCCTACCGCTACGACCTCGTCGACGTCGCCCGGCAGGTGCTGGCCAACCACAGCCGACTGCAACTGCCCCGGATCCGCGCCGCCTACGCCGCAGGCGAGGCGGACACGTTCGACAAGCTGACGACCAAATGGCTGGACCAGATGCAGCTGATGGACAGCCTGCTCGGAACCAACCAGAGCTTCCTGCTCGGCGCCTGGCAGAAGGAGGCAGCCAAGCAGGCGCGCGGCGCGAAGGAGGCCGCTGCCCTCGACTATGACCTGAAGTCCCTGGTGTCGCTGTGGGCGACCGGCACCGACCTGCAGGACTACGCCCGCCGTGAGTTCAACGGCCTGGTTGGCGACTACTACGCCGGGCGCTGGAAGCGCTACTTCGACAGCCTTGCCACTGCACTGCAGACCGGCGAGCAGCCCGAGCCCATCGACTGGCTCACGGTCGCCGAGCAGTGGGCGCACGCGCCGACCCAGTACCCGTTCAAGCCGCAGGGCGACGCGTACGCCGAGGCGACCAAGGTGGCCCAGATCCCCTCAGGGGACCTGGACGTCGCCATCGACCACAAGGGGTTCCAGCCCGGCGACGTCGCAACCGTCACCGCGACCTTCACCAACAACAACCAGATCGAGCCCACGGGCGCCGTGAACCTGAAGCTGCACGCGCCCGCAGGGTACGACGTCTCCCCCACCGGCGACACGACCGCCGACGCTGTCGCCGCAGCCGACAGCGTCACCGCGGCCTGGAAGGTGACCATCCCAGCGGACGCTTCCGAAGGCGACGTCAAGACCCTGACTGCGAGCGCAGAGTGGTCCTCCGGCGCGACCACGGACGCCAGAAGCGCGTCCACCCGCCTGCTGGTCGGTGGAGACGTCTCCGCGCCGTACCAGACGTTCAGCAACACCCACGCGACGTTCGCCCAACGTGGAGACGAGGTGAGCATCGCCGCCGGCGGCGAAGACATCTGGAAGTCCACGGTCGAGTATGCCGCCGTGTACCAGGATGACGCTCTCGAGGACGGTTCGGCGGTTGCGACGACCGTGACGCTGCAGGACGGGTCCTCGGACTACACCCGGTCCGGCCTTGCCGCCGGCAACGACCTGTCGAGCGCCGGCAACGCCGGCTTTGCCAACATCGCCGTCACCCCCGCACACGGATGCATGTTCAGCTGGGACTCCGACGGCAACGGCAGTCCCGACACCTATCAAGAGGTCGGCGGCTTCGCCCCGACGGTCCACGTTCGTCTCAGCAAGGACGGCGGCACGCTGACCGGCTCCTGCAGCAGCGACGGCAAGAACTGGACCGTCGTCGGCTCGGGCGCAGTCCCCGGCACGACGACGAACCAAGACGTGGGCATGTTCGTCAGCGCAGTCAACCGCCACACCCGGCAGGAGGCCATCGCCACCTTCTCCGGCGGCATCGTCGACACCCCCTCGACCGCACGCGACAGCTCCGGCGACCAGCTGCAGAGCCTGCACAAGCCGGTCAGCGCCCTGGACTCCGAGAGCGGCCACCCCGCTACCGCCGCCAACGACGGCAGTCGCAGCAACTACCCCTACTGGGGCGGTCCCCTGACCCTCGGCAGCACCTGGTGGCAGGTCGACCTGACCAAGGTCAACGACGTCTCCAAGATCAACGTCCGCAACTACGTCGACGGAAGCCGGGTCTACACCTACCGCCTCGAGGGCAGCATCGACGGAGAGCACTGGTTCACCCTCGGCGGTCGCGCCGCCGGACGGCCAGCCACCGACGCCGGCGACACCATGAACACCGAGGCGCAGGCCCGCTACATCCGCGTCGTCGGACTCAGCAACACCGCCAACGCCACCTTCCACCTCACCGAGGTCAGCGTCTACGGCACGCCAGCGACGACCACATCGTCAGATACGTGACCTCGCGACAACCGCACCGGTGGACGACGACTCTGCACAGAACTGAGAGACCATGACCATGAGACCACGGCGGCTCCTCCCCCTCCTCTTGGCTGCGGCATGTGTGACCTCGCTGCTTGCCGCGTTGCCAGCGGCAGCCGACGACATGCCTCTCTACGAGCAGCAGCTGACCCACGACCGGTCGCTGTTCCGGGTCAACGCGCCCAACAACGCGGCTGCCCAAGCCGTCCGCACTGATGATGACAGCATTCGCAACCTCTCGGCATACGTCATCAGTGAAGCCACCGAGGGAGAGGTGACGCTCTCGTTGCGCAGCGACTATGCCGACCCGTCGACCACCGTGGCGAGCGCGAGCGCCGACCTCGCTGCCTTGGGAGGCTGGGGCGAGGGGTGGATCGAACTCCGCCTGTCCGCAGCGGTGCACCCCGACCCGTCCACCACGTACTACCTCGTCATGTCGGCCACCGGCGCGGATGGTCCGGTGATCTGGACGGGAGCGCGATCCCGGCTCGCGAATGCGCTGCCCGCCTACAACTATGACCTCAGCTACTGGGGCGGCTGGCATCCGTACGTCGACCCGCCCTGGGACACCTTCCACCCCGCCTTCGCACTGAACGCGAGTGGACCCACCTCCTGTTCAGCCCGCGGCGATTGCTTCCACTCCACGCCGCGGCCCGCCCCGTTCCTCCCGCTGGCCGGCATCACCGGCAACGACCTGACAACGGTCGGGATCACCCCCGAGCAAGCACGGGGCGCCAGCTACGTCGACCGCAGCACTGTGCTGCGGCTGGCCGACGGCCGTCTGCGCTATGTGCCTGACGGCGCGACGACGGCCGTCACCGTGGCCGAGGACGACCCCGGCGCCCTGGCACGCATCGCGGCCGACCGAGCCTGGCTCGCCTCCGGCACCGTGCCCGGAACGACACAACAGCAGCGCGAGATGGCGGCACGCGCACTGCTCAACATCCGCCTGCTCGACCAACCCAACGGAGCCCCGATCGTCGCCTGGCACGGCGCGTGGAAGTACGCCTGGCCGCGCGACGGCAGCTTCATGGCCAGCGCCCTCGCCTACACGGGCCACCGCGACGAGGCCTACGAGATCCTGCAGTTCATGGCACGCGCGCAGCGGCCCAACGGCACCTGGGAGGCGCGCTACCTGCCCGACGGATCCGGCCCACCCGACGACCGACACTGGCAGCTCGACGGCAACGGCTGGGTCCCGTTCGCGGCCGACACCTGGCTACGAACAGCTCACGGCGACGGGCACACCCAGCAGCAGGCCCGCGAGCTCTGGCCCATGGTCCGGAAATCGGCAGACTACGTTGCCACACACTTGGGCCCCGACGGGATGCCACCGGCCACGCCCGACTACTGGGAGAACGCTGTCCAAGGTGTCACCATCGGGCTGGCGGCCCCCCTGCTCAGCGGTCTGCGGGCCTCCAGCCACTTCGCGGCCGCAACCGGTCACATCGCGGACGCGCGACGATACGGGTCAGCCGCCGAACACCTCCAGTCGGCGATCGACCGCGAGTTCGGCACAACTGGCTACGGCCGCTACCCCTGGACCAGTAGCGGTGCGGACTCCGCCGTGACATTCCTGACCCCACCCTTCGCACCCTCAACAGCACAGATCGACGAGGCCGTAGAGCGATCTGCGGACGTTCTCACCCTGCCGGTCGGCGGCATCCTGCCGGGCGAGGACTGGACCGGTGATCCGAACGACGCGTGGACCCCCGAAACAGGCTTCTTCGCGCTGTCCGCCGCAGCATCTGGCCGGCACGCCGAGGCCACGGCGTGGCTCGGCTGGCTCGCAGACCACCGCACCAACCTCGGCGTCATGCCGGAGAAGGTCCGCGACGACGGGCTACCCCTGTCCGTGGCCCCGCTCGGCTGGACCGACGCCATCGTCCTGCTCACCCTGACCGGGCTCGAGGGCACGCTCCTCGAGCCACCGTCCGTCCCACCGCAGGCCCGATAGCGGGAACCTCGGGCGGCGTTCCCTTCGCCCGACGCAGAGGAGTCAGCTGCTCTCGGCGCGGATGCCGTCG
>DASSKF010000234.1:0-10323 GCA_035690725.1 Segeticoccus sp. | reverse complement strand
GGGCGTGGACCACGTCCGCCGCCGCCACCTCCCGGCGCAGCGGGCGCAGGGCGCCGAGGCCGGCCGCGGACCGGCTCCACGACGTCGCACGGTCCCCGGGGCCCACGGGGTCGCGCGAGCGCCCCGGCCACTCGATCGGGACGGGCACGTGCCGGGCCCCGGTCGCGGCGACGTCGAGCCGCCGGGCCAGCGAGCCGGGGGCGGCCACGACGACCTCCCGTCCGGCGGCGACGAGCCCGGCGGCGAGGTCGGCCACGTGGGCCCTGATGCCGCCGGTGCTCTCCGGCGCGACGAGAAGCACCCGTCCCAGCACGGCCGGGGAGGAGTTCTCGCTCGTGCTGGTCATCGTCGCCCCCGTGCTCGGACCCGGGCGCGGACGAGCGCGGTGGCCACGTCCCGGTCGAGGACCCCCAGCACCGCGACGAACACCAGCAACACCAGGCCCGCCTGCAGCAGGCCCACGCCCACCGGCCCGACGAGGCTGTCAGGCAGCGGCGCCGACGAGCCGGACGTCGCGGCACCGGCACCCGGGAGCACGGCCGGCACGGTCCGGCCGGCCACCGCGGCGAGGACGGCCGCGACCACGGCGGCACCGGCGGTGCGCGGCAGCCGGCGCAGCGCGTCCCGGCCCCACGCCCGGGCCACCGCGCCGGCGAGCAGCGCGGCGGCCAGCGCGGTGCCCGCGGTGGTGGCCCACCCCACGGTCACCAGCGTGGTGCGCGGCCCCGCGTCCCCGGCGCCGTGCAGCACCACGACCGGCAGGACCGCGACGACGAGCCAGCCTGCCGCGGCACCGGCCCCCGCTGCCCGGGCGCTGCCGTGGGCGAAGAGCGCCCGGGAGCACAGCGCCACGAGGCCGAGCGCCGGCAGGGCGGGGGCGACGGCGACCAGCGCGTCGGGGACGGCGGCGAGCGCGGCCTGCCCGTGCCCGGTCCCGGCCCCCCGGTCCAGGGCGGCGAAGACCCGGCCGACCTGCGGCGCGGCGGCGACCACCAGGGCCGTCCCGAGGGCGCCGGCCGCCAGCACTGCTCGGGCGGACCGGGAGAGCAGGTCACGGGGTGCCGCCGCAGGGTCCTCCGTCGTCCCACCGGCCGTGAGGGACGGGAAGGCGGCGAGCGCGACGGGGAGGGACAGCACGGCATACGGGAGCAGGTAGACCGCCTGCACGTAGAGGTGGGCCGGCAGCGCACCGGCTCCGGCGTGCTCGTTGACGACCCGGGTGACCGTGGCGGCAGCCAGCTGCAGGGCGGCCGCGGACACCAGCGTGGCGCCGGCCAGTGCGGCGGCCCGCGGCACGGTGCCGGCCGGCCAGCGCCAGCGGGGGCGCAGCCGGACACCGGCCCTCCGCACGGGCACGAGCAGCGGCAGGCCGAGCACGGCGACCCCGGCAGTCGTCGCTCCTGACAGCAGCGCCAGTGCCGCGCCGGAGGGCCGGGCCGCGTCGGCGGTGAGCGCACCGAACCCCAGGTAGCCGGCCACCACCACGAGGGTCGACGACAGCGGGGCGAGCGCGGCCGCGAGGAACCGGCCGTGGGCGTGCAGGACGCCGGTGAGCACCATCGCGATGCCGTACAGGACCACCTGCGGCGCGAACACGACGACCATCGCCGCGGCGGTTCCGGCCGCCGCGGCACACGGGTGTGCCGGCAGCAGCAGCCCGACCAGCGGCCGGGCGAGAACCGCGAGCAGGAGGGACACCGGCACGAGCACGGTGACCGACCAGGTGAGCAGCACCGAGGCGACCGCGTCCGCCCGCGCCCGCTCGCCCGTGGCCAGCTCGCGGCGAACCAGCGGAACGGCCACGGCGGCCAGCGCCCCACCCGCGGCGAGCTCGACGAGCACGTTGGGCAGCAGGTTCGCGGTCGTGTATGCCGTGCCGGTGCAGCTGGTGCCCACGCTGCCGGAGAAGACGAGCCAGCGGCCGAAGCCGGCCACGCGCGCGAGCAGCGTGACCGCGCCCACGACGCCCGCCGCGGCGGCGATCCGGGAGGCGGTCGGCCGGGTGAGGAGGGTGCTCACGGGGACCGTCCCCAGCCGTCGAGCGCCCGCAGCGCGGACGTCCGGGCGATCAGGTCGGTGAAGCTGACCTTCTCGGACAGGAGCGTCGCGGCCGTGACCCCGGCGACCGTGAGCCACCGTGTCCGCCCGGTGAGCCGGTGGGCGAGGCCGGCGCCGAGCACGGCACCCAGGGCGTTGGCCCCGGTGTCGCCGAGCATGGTCCGTCCGCGCAGGTCGGGCGGCAGCGCCGCCAGGCTGGCGCCCAGCAGGACCGCGGGGAGCGCGTCACGGCGGTCGGTGAGCAGCAGGACGGCCGAGGCCAGCGCGACCGCCTTGAGCGCCCGACCCGGCCGCAGGTCGAGCAGGTTGGCGAGGTTGGCGCAGCCGGCGACGAGGACGACCGCGGCGAGGTCGTCGCCGGCGAGCACCCCGGTCGCCACCAGCCCGGCCAGCTTGGCGGTCCCGGCGGTGACCTCGCCCCGGCGCAGTCGTCCCAGGTGGCCGGTGAGTCCCTTCGGCTCCTCAGCGGGGGCCCGCGACCGGGACCGGCGCGCGGGAAGGTGGTCGTCGACGGCACCCGACAGGGCCGCGCCGAGGAGGGCCCGCCGGGCGCCGGGGCAGTCGGTGGTGCCGGCCAGGACGCCGAGGACGACGGCCGGGCCCTCGGACAGCGAGACCGGCCGCCCCGCGTGGTTGATCCGCGCCAGTGCCGGGTGGACGAGGGCTCGGCCGGCCGCGAGGGCGGTAGCGGTGGTGCCGGCAGCGGCGAGGGCCGCCCCCGCCCGCGAGCGCGCCGGTCGACTCACGGCGGACCGGGCTGCGACAGCCAGCTCAGGCCCTTGGCGTCCACCAGCCGGTCGCCGACCCGCAACCGGGTCAGGAAGGTGCTCGCCATGCCGGCACGCCCCTTGTCGAGGAACTCGTCGAGGCTGGTGCGGGACCCCACCGCCACCAGCAGCGAGGCCCCGAGTCCGTGGGCGAGCAGCAGGGCCGCGTCCTCGCTGGTGCCGGTCATCGGGAAGAGCAGGGGGTCCGGCAGGCCGAGTGCCCGCACCCGGTCGCGGCCGGGCGCCTCTCCCGTGCGGTAGGCGTGCACGACCACCTCCCCCGCGGCGGCGAGCGCCGTGTCGGAGACGGAGTCCATGTCGCCCACGACGAGGTCGGGGCGGTGCCCGGCCTCGAGCAGGGCGTCCGCGCCGCCGTCCACCCCGAGCAGCACGGGGTCGCGTTCCCGCACGAACCAGGACAGGGCGGCCAGGTCGGCCCGGTGCCCCGGACCCCGGACCACGACGAGGACCGGGCGACCCCCCACCCGCGTGCGCAGCGGCGGGAGGTCGAGTGGGGCGACGAGCAGGTCCTGCTCCTCGTGCAGGAACCGCAGCGTGTTGCGGGCGAAGCCCTCCAGCTCGGTGCCGGCCCGGGCGCGAGCGGCGGCCAGGCCGGCCTCGAGGGCCTGCGCGGTCAGCAGCCGCCCCACGGCCACGTCGCCGTCGACCGTCAGCCGCTCGCCCTCGAGGCGGGCGAGGGGATGGTCGGGGCGGTCCTGACCGGGGTCGAGGTGGTGCCGCAGGGCGTCGGCGGCGCCGTCCGGCACGTCGAGGACGGGGACGCCGGCCGCGAGCAGCCGCCGGGCGCCGGTCGCGGGGTAGCGGCCGGTCAGGCTGGGGGCGAGGTTGACCACCGCCGCCACGCCGGCCTCGACGAGCGCGTCCGCGCTGAGCGCGTCGACGTCGGCGTGGTCGATGACGGCGACGTCGCCGGGCCGCAGGCAGCGCACGAGGCGCTTGGTGGTGCGGCCGGCCACGAGGCGACCGACGACCACCGGTGGGTGGCGGGTCGCGTCGAGCACCGCCCGGCGACCGCGGACCCTCACCGGGCCGCCCGCGCCTGCTCGAGCATCTCCTCGGCGTGCCGCAGCGCGGCGGCGGAGTCGGAGACGCCCCCGAGCATCCGGGCGACCTCCTGCAGCCGCTCCTCCCCCTCGACCACCCGGACGTCGCTCACGGTGACCTGTGCGTCCGCGGCGCGGCGCACGACCAGATGGCGCTCGGCATACGCCGCCACCTGCGCGAGGTGGGTGACGACGACCACCTGCGCCGTCGCGGCGAGCCGGGCCAGGCGGGCACCGACGTCGAGCGCGGCGGCGCCCCCCACGCCGGCGTCCACCTCGTCGAACACGAAGGTCGGCACGTCGCCGCCGGCGGTCACGACCTCGAGGGCCAGCATGACCCGGGACAGCTCACCGCCGGAGGCGGCGCGGCCGACCCCCATCAGCGGGGTGCCCGGGCCGGCGGCGAACTGGATCTCGACGTCGTCGACGCCGCTCGGCCCGGAGCGCACCCGCCGCCCGTCCGGGAGCGCCAGCCCGTCGTCCTGCTCGTGCTGGCTCACCGTCACCTGGACCCGGGCACCGCCGAGGGCCAGGTGCTCCAGCTCTGCCCCCACCCGCGCGGCCAGCTCATCGGCCGCCTCGAACCGCACCGCGCTGATCGCGGCGGCATCGAGGGCCAGTTCCTCGGTCCGTGCCGCGAGCTCGGTGTCCATGTGCTCGAGCCGTTCGTCGGCGGTCTCCAGCGCGACGAGGTCCTGCGCCGACTGCTTGGCCCAGGCGAGCACCTCCTCGGCCGTGTCGCCGTACTTGCGCTGCAGGCCGGTGAGGGCGGCCCGGCGCTCCTGGACCCACTCCAGCCGTGCGGGGTCAGCCTCGACGCCAGCGCGGTAGGCCGCCAGCTCGGCACCCAGGTCGGCCGCGAGGTAGGACAGCTCGCGCAGGCGACCCTCGAGCGCGGACAGCTCCGGGTCGTGGTCCGCGACCGGCGCCAGCGCGGCCCGCGCCCGTTCCACCAGCTCGACCACGGAGGGCGCCGCGTCGACGGTGGTGTCCATCTCGTCGTCCCCCACGACGGCGCCGTGGGCGGTGTCGGCTCCCTGCCGCAGCGCGTCGGCATGGGCGAGCCGCTCGGCCTCGGCGTGCAGCTCCTCGTCCTCCCCCGGTTGCGGGTCGACGGACTCCACCTCCTCCAGGCCCGACCGCAGCAGGTCCACCTGGCGCGCGCGCTCGCGCGCCTGCTCGCGCAGTCGACGGGACTCGGCCCGCAGGGCGAGCAGCTCGGCATACCGCCGTTCGTGCTCGGTGACGCGGTCCTGCAGGGCGGCACCCGCGAACCGGTCGAGCAGGACCCGGTGCTGCTCGGGTTGCCGCAGGCGCCACTGGTCGGCCTGCCCGTGGACCGCGACGAGCAGCCGGCCGACTTCGGCGAGCGTGCCGACCGGTGCCGACCGGCCACCCAGGTGGGCCCGCGAGCGGCCCTGGCCGCTGACCGTCCGGGACAGGATCAGCTCCTCCTCCACGTCGGCGCCCGCCTCGGCGGCGCGGATCGCGGCGGGGTGGTCGGGCGCGACGTCGACGATGCCCTCCACGACGGCGGCGCGCGCGCCGCTGCGGACCCGGGCGACGTCGGCGCGGTCGCCGAGCAGCAGGCCCAGGCCGGAGACGACCATCGTCTTGCCCGCGCCGGTCTCACCGGTGACGACGTTGAGGCCCGGGGCCAGGTCGAGCACGGCGTCGTCGATGACGCCGAGGCCCCGGATGCGGATCTGGCTGAGCACGGCAGACAGGCTAGTGCGGGCCCCCGTCACGCCGGGCCGCGCGGCGCGCGGCGCCGCGCCAGCCCTCGACGGACAGGTCGAACTTGCGGACCAGCCGGTCGGTGAACGGCGAGCTGGACAGCCGGGCGAGGCGGACCGGGATGGCGCTGCGGCGGACCTCGATCCGGGCACCGGGTGGCAGGTCGATGGCCCGGCGGCCGTCGCACCACATCACCCCGCTGCCCTCGGTGTCCTCGAGCACCTCGATGGCGACGTGGGCGGAGGGACCGAGCACGAGCGGCCGGGCGAACAGCGCGTGGGCCGACAGCGGGACGAGCAGCATCGCCTCGACCTCGGGCCAGACGACGGGGCCTCCGGCCGAGAAGGCGTAGGCGGTGGAGCCCGTCGGCGTCGACAGCACGACACCGTCGCAGCCCCACGTCGACAGGGGCCGGCCGTCGATCTCGACCGTCAGCTCGAGCATCCGCTCGCGGGCGGCCTTCTCGACGGACGCCTCGTTGAGGGCCCAGGTCGTGGCGATCGTCTCGCCGTTGCGGAAGGCGCCGACCTCCAGGGTCATCCGCTCCTCGACCCGGTAGTTGCGCGAGACGATGTGCTCCACGGTCGCGGTGAGGTCCTCGCGCTCGGCCTCGGCGAGGAAGCCGACGTGGCCCAGGTTCACCCCGAGCAGGGGCGCACCCGTGCCGCGGGACAGCTCGGCACCGCGCAGGATGGTGCCGTCACCGCCGAGGACGCACACCAGCTCGCACCCGGCCGCCGGGTCCTCCGGGTCGGCGAGCATGAGGTCGTGCTCGTCCAGCCCCAGCTCACGCGCCTCGTCGGCCACCATCGCGGCCTCGACGCCGTGGGCCCGCAGCCGGGCGGCCACCTCGCTGGCCAGGTGGCGCACCTCGCTGCGACGGGGGTGCGCGACGAGCAGGATGCGTCGGGTCATCCGTCCTCCTCCCGCATCCACTGCTCGACGGCCTCGTCCGGGTGCTGCCCGTTCATCATGCCGTGGGGACCGGGACGGATCCACAGCAGGTACTCGCGGTTGCCGCTCCCCCCGGCGACCGGGCTGGGGCACCCGTCGACGACGTGCAACCGGCTCTCCGCGGCGGCCGCGGCGACACCGGCCACCGCCGCCCGCCGGTCCCCGGGCGCGCGGACGACGCCGCCCTTGCCGAGCCGCTCGCGCCCCACCTCGAACTGCGGTTTCACCAGCACGACCAGATCCCCGTCCGGCGCCGTGAGCTCGGCCAGGCGGGTCAGGACGAGCCGCAGCGAGATGAAGCTGAGGTCGACCACGACCAGGTCCGCCGGCCCCCCGACGTCGGCCGCGCGAAGGTCGCGCACGTTGGTCCCCGACCGTTCGTCGACCCGTTCGTCTGCAGCGACCTGCGTGGCGAGCTGCCCGTGCCCCACGTCGACGGCCACCACGTGCGCCGCGCCCCGGTCGAGGAGGACCTGGGTGAAGCCACCGGTCGAGGCGCCCACGTCGACGCACCGCCGCCCCCGCGGCTCGATGCCGAACCGGTCCAGCGCCGCCACGAGCTTGTATGCCGCGCGCCCCACCCACTGCCCCTGCTCGGTCCGGTCCACCCTCACCCGGGCACGCTCGGTGGTCCCGCGGGCGGCCTTGGTCTCGGTGCGGCCGTCGACCGTGACCGCTCCCGCGCGGAGCAGCTCGCGTGCCTCCCCACGGGAACGGGCGAGGCCGCGCCGAACCAGCTCGAGGTCGAGGCGATGGGCAGCGACCCGCTCGGCGTCAGTCACCCAGGTCGGACAGTCGGGCCTGCAGCTGCTGGTGAACCCGCTCCGCCGCCGCGATGTGTTCGGCCAGCGGTGCTCCCTCGACCTGGTCGAGCCGGGCCAGGGCAGCGTCGATGTCCGCGTCTCCGGTGCTGGGGCGCTCGGCTGCCTCCGGCCCGGGCTGCGGCTCGTCCTCGGCGGGTGCGCTCGGGTCGCTCATCAGCCCTGCTCCGCGTCGCCGCGACGGCTCGCCGTCGTGGACGTGCCCCTGCGGGACCCGGTCCCGGTGCCGCCGTCGCCGGTCGCCGACCGTCCGGTGGACCGCTTGCTCGTCGCGCGCTTGGCCGTGGCCCGCTTGGCGGGTGCCTGCTTGCTCGTGCCCTGCTTGCTCGTGCCCTGCTTGCTCGTGGTCTGCTTGGCCGTGGGGCGTTTCCGTGACGGCGTCGCGGCGGGCGCCCGTTCCGGCGTGGACCGGGCGACGGGCCGCTTCGCGGCGCGGGAGGTCGAGCGCTTCCGGGCGGAGCTGGTGGACGTGCCCGCGCCCGTCCCGGCACGGCGGGTGCTCTTCGCGGTGCCGCTGCCGCGCCGCCCGGCGGAGGCCTCGGCCGCCTCGCGCAGCTCGAGCTTGGCGCGCAGCGAGGCGTTCTCCTGCCGCAGCCGCTCCAGCTCCTCGCCGACGTCCAGCCCCTGGGCGTCCCGGGCGAGGCCGAGCCGCGCGACGGCCGCCTCCACCTCGGAGCGGACGAGCCCGAGCAGGTTCTCGCGGTTCGCGGTGGCGGTCGCCAGCAGCTCGTCCGCCAGGGCAGCGACCTGACCGGTGAGCCGACCGGCGCTCTCGCCGCCCGGCAGCTCCATCAGCCCCCGCGCGGTGTCCTGGGCCCGCGCTCGGGTCAGGTCACCGACACCCGAGACGAGCTGCAGCAAGGCCTTCACCTGGTGCTCACCTGCCATCACGGTCCTCCTCGTCGTCCACGGCCCACGGTACTGCCTCACGCGCCCCGGTCCGCCCTGCCCACCAGCGTTCCAGCCGGCGGGCCGATCGGCGCAGGACGGCCTCGTCGCAGCCCGGCGCGTCCGCCCCGTCTGCGGCGTCCCACAGGCAGGCGAGGCCGGCGCGCAGCCCGTCCTCCGCGAGCGGGCCCTCGTGACCCTCCGCTGCCAGCACGAGGCCGCCGACCTGGTCGAGGCGGGCGTGGGCCGAGCCGCAGCACCAACCGTCCGTGGTCCCGCGATGGGGCTCCTCGTAGGGCCCGTGCAGTGCGGCCAGGTCCGCCGCCACGTAGCGGGGCCGTCGTTCCGGCGGGGCGAGGGCGACGTCGACGACACCGTGCACCCCGGTGAGCACGAGCAGGGCGTCCATGTGCGCAGCGCCCGCACCGGCGATGTCCGTGTCGAGCCGGTCCCCCACGGCGAGGGTGTCGGCGGCCGGCACCCCGACCGAGGCGGCCGCCCGCTCGTACAGCGGAGGGAACGGCTTGCCGATCACCTCCGGGTCGTGGTCGACGACGGCACGCACCGCCGCGACGAGCGTCCCGTTCCCCGGAGCCGGCCCCCACTCGGTGGGCAGCGACCGGTCGGTGTTCGTGACGACCCAGACGGCTCCGGCCTGGACGGCCCGGGCGGCCTGGGCCAGGTCGCGCCAGCTCACGTCAGGCCCGTAGCCCTGCAGCACCGCGTCGACGGCTGTTCCCGACTCGTGCTCGGGGGCACTGACCGGCGCCAGTCCTGCGTCGCGCAGCGCGGCAGCCACCCCGCTGCCGCCGACGGCGAGGACCGGCCGCCCCCGGTCGAGCCGCTCCGAAAGGTGTGCGGCACCGGCCTGGGAACTGGTGATGACGTCGCCGTCACCCAGCTCGAGGCCGAAGCCGCGCAGCTGTGCCGCGACGTCCTGTGGAGTCCGCGAGGCGTTGTTGGTCGCGTAGACGACCGGCCGGCCCTGCTCGGCGGCCGCAGTGAGCGCGCGCACGGCTCCGTCCACCGCCGCTCCCCCGTGGTAGACCACCCCGTCGAGGTCGCACACAATGGCCGCGTAGCCGGTCAGGAGAGAATCGGTCACCGGCACATTCTCCACGACCGGCCACCACGAGCCCCTCGGGCTCAGCGCCGCGGCAGCACCTCCAGGGAGGTCGCCTCGACCTCGTACCGGCTGACCGGACCGGCCGGTCCCCGCCAGAAGCGGCGGCGCAGCGCGCCGCACACGAGCACGTGCGCGGAGTCGTCCAGCTTCAGGGCCCGTCGTTGCAGGACCCGGCCCCAGACGGCCACGTCGATCGTGTCCACCGACGGCGGCTGCCGCGAACGACGGGAGGCATCGGCCGCCTCGCCCCTCGTGCTGCTCGCCCTCGATCGCGACCGGCCACGCGGCGCGGGCCGGGGAACCACGACCCGCAGCTGCACGAGGCTGTCCCCGCTGGGCAGCTCCCGCACGACCGGCGCCCCGCTGACCCGACCCGCGACCTCGACACAGTTGCGGCTCTCGGCCTCGTCAGCACCCCGCCTCGGGGCGGGGCTCGCCCTCTTCGCGCTGGACCCGTTCGTCGTCGACCTGCTCATGGCTCGAGCATCGTCGCCCCGGAGCAGGGCCGACAGGGCCGACGGCTGCGCTGGGGACGGACGCCCGGCCCGTACGAGGCCTGTGGACAAGCTGGAACCGTGGGTGGGGTGGCGAAAGGCCCTGCCCGAGGGTGTCGGGCAGGGCCTTTCGTGAGTGTTTGTCCGGCGGCGTCCTACTCTCCCACACCGTCACCAGTGCAGTACCATCGGCGCTGAAGGGCTTAGCTTCCGGGTTCGGAATGGGACCGGGCGTTTCCCCTTCGCTGTGACCGCCGTAACTCTATGGAGATGTTCGGTGTCCCGACCGTATCTCGGGAACTGCACAGTGGACGCGGAGCAACTGCTGTTGAAAGCTGTTGTGTATCAAGTTGTCGGCTTATTAGTACCGGTCAGCTCCACACATTGCTGTGCTTCCACATCCGGCCTATCAAC
>DASSKF010000233.1:0-7976 GCA_035690725.1 Segeticoccus sp. | reverse complement strand
GACCAGTGGGAGGCGATCACGGCGCTGCGCCGTCCCGGTGCCCGGGTGCTGGTCGTGCAGGCGACCGGGTGGGGCAAGTCGGCGGTCTACTGGGTCGCCACCGCACTCGCTCGGGCGGACGGCGCCGGGCCGACCCTCGTGGTGTCCCCGCTGCTGTCGCTGATGCGTGACCAGGTGCAGGCGGCCGGCCGGGCCGGGCTCCGGGCGGCGACGGTCAACTCCTCCAACGTCGGTGACTGGCAGGAGGTCGAGTCGCAGCTGCTGGCGGGCGAGCTCGACGTGCTCCTCGTCTCCCCGGAGCGCCTCGCCAACCCCGCGTTCGGCCGGCGGGTGCTGGACGCGCTGGCCGGACGGCTCGGCCTGCTCGTGGTGGACGAGGCCCATGCGGTCTCCGACTGGGGCCACGACTTCCGCCCCGACTACCGGCGCGTCGCCGACCTGCTGCGCGAGCTCAACCCGTCCACACCGGTGCTTGCGACCACGGCGACCGCCAACGCCCGCGTGACCGACGACGTCGCCGGCCAGCTCGGCACGGACGCGACGGTGCTGCGCGGTCCGCTGGGGCGGCGCAGCCTGCAGCTCGCGGTGGTGCCGCCGATGCAGCCACTCGAGCGCTACGCGTGGGTGGTCGACCACCTGCCGGCGCTGCCGGGGTCCGGCGTGGTCTACACGCTCACGGTCGCCGACGCGGAGCGGCTCACCGAGGTCCTGCGGCAGGCGCACGGCGAGAGCTGCCCCGTGGCCGCATACACCGGGGGGCTGGACCCGGACGAGCGGGTGCGCCTGGAGGACGCCCTGCGCCGCAACGAGGTCAAGGCGCTGGTGGCGACGTCTGCGCTCGGAATGGGTTACGACAAGCCGGATCTCGGCTTCGTCGTGCACCTGGGCTCACCGCCCTCGCCGGTCGCGTACTACCAGCAGGTCGGCCGTGCCGGGCGCGCGATCGACCACGCGTCGGTGACGCTGCTGCCCTCGGCCGCGGATGAGGGGGTGTGGGACCACTTCGCGACGGCCACCATCCCCGACCCCGACCAGGTGGCGCGCCTGCTCACCGCACTGCAGCCGTATGCCGACAGCTCACCGGCCAGCGTGCCCTCCCTGGAGGCCGAGACCGGCCTGCGCCGCACGCGGGTGGAGCTGATGCTCAAGCAGCTGGCGGTGGATCGCGTCGTCGAGCGGGTCGAGGGCGGCTGGCGCCCCACCGGGCGCGAGTGGAGCTACCCGCGGGAGCACTACGAGGGGATCCTCGCGACGCGGCGTCGCGAGGCGGACATCATGCGTGACTACACCCGGGGCGCCCGCTGCCTGATGCAGCTGCTGCAGGAGTCGCTCGACGACCCCGACGCGCAGCCGTGCGGCCGGTGCTCGGTGTGCCTGGGCGGGCTGCCGGAGGGACTCGCGGCGGAACCGGCAGCGGACACCGTCCACCGGGTGCGGGAGGTCCTGCGCCGGGGTGACCACGTGCTCGAGCCGCGCAAGATGTGGCCCGGCGGAGCGTTCGGCGCACGGGGCCGGATCCCGGCGGGGGAGGCAGCCGACCCGGGGCGGGCGATCGTGCTGCGGGACGCCCCCGAGTGGCGGGACCTGCTCCAGCAGATGGAGGTCGGGGACCTCGCGGCTCCACCGGAGCTGCTCGAGGCGAGTGTGCGGGTGCTCGCGCGCTGGCGGGAGTCCTGGGCGGCTCGGCCCGACGTCGTCGTGGGGCTGCCCGCGTCCGGCCGGTCCCGGCTGGTCGACGACGTCGCCGGCCACCTCGCCACCGTGGGGCGCCTGGCGCGCTCGACGATGTCGCTGACCGGGCCGGCCCCGGGCAGCGACCTCGGGTCCGGCGCGGAGGCGGCCCAGTGGCGTGACGTGCTGCAGGTCGACGACCCGGCCGCCCTCGCCGGACGGTGCGCGCTGCTCGTCGTCGACTCCAGCTCCACGCTGTGGCCGGTCACCGTCGCGTCCGCCGCGCTGCGGCGGGCAGGCGCCGACCGGGTCCTGCCGCTGCTGGTGCACCGGCGCCCCTGACCGGGACTCAGCCGGTACGGGGCTCCGGGCGCCCCTCGTCCGACCCCTCCCTGGGCATGGCCTGGCCGCCCTCCCGGGGGCGGTCCTGGGCGCGGCTACCGGTCGGGGAGCTGGGCGAGCTCGGGTCCATCGTGGCCGTCCCGACGACGTAGCGGTGCCCGTCGGCGGCCTCCTCGGCCACCGCTTCCAGCCACGGGTCGGACTGGGCGGGGTGGCCGATCTCGGTGAGGCCGCGCGCGAGCGCCACCTTCACCTCGGAGGCCGGCCGTCCGGCATACTCCCGCGCGACGGCGTCGATCACCCGCTGCAGGGCGACTTCGGTCTCGGCGTGGCTCATCTCGGTCCTCCTGGTGGCCGACGTCTGCGGTGCTGGTCACCGCCTCACCGACGCCTCCCAGCATCACACCGGGCGGTGGGGTCCGCCACCGGTCCGCCGGCGGCGCTACCGTGCACGAGACACCCACTCGCGAGTCGAAGGAGCCGTGGCAGATGCGCGCACTCACGCTGGAGCCGAAGTCCCCGGGGTCGCTGGCCGTCACCGAGGTGCCCGATCCCGAGTCGTCCGAGGGCCTGCTGCTCGTCGACGGGCTCGCGGTGGGTGTGTGCGGGACGGACAAGGAGCTCGCGGCCGGTGAGTACGGCTGGGCCCCTCCCGGGCGGGACCGCCTGGTCATCGGCCACGAGTCGCTGGGTCGGGTGCGCGAGGCCCCCGACGGCAGCGGCTTCGCGCCCGGGGACCTGGTCGCCGGCGTGGTGCGCCGACCCGATCCGGTGCCCTGCGGCGCGTGTGCCCACGGGCAGTTCGACATGTGCCGCAACGGCCGCTACACCGAGCGCGGCATCAAGGAGCTCGACGGGTTCGCCAGCGAGGCCTGGGTCCTCGAGCCGGACTACGCCATCAAGCTCGACCCGGGCCTGTCCGAGGTCGGCATGCTGATGGAGCCCACCAGCGTCGTGGCGAAGGCCTGGGACCAGGTGGAGAAGATCGGTTCCCGTGCCTGGTTCGACCCGAAGTCGGTGCTCGTCACCGGCGCCGGGCCGATCGGCCTGCTCGCGGCGCTGCTCGGCGCGCAGCGCGGCCTCGACGTGCACGTGCTCGACATCGTCACCGACGGCCCCAAGCCGCAGCTCGTCGCCGACCTCGGCGGCACGTACCACCACGACGGGATCGCGGCGGCGACCAAGGACTGCGAGCCCGACGTCATCATCGAGTGCACCGGCGTCGGCCAGCTCGTCTTCGAGGCGATGGCCGCCAACGCCTCCTACGGCCTGGTCTGCCTCACCGGCATCTCCGGCATCGGCCGGTCGATCCCGGTCGACGCGGGTCAGCTCAACCGCGAGATCGTGCTGCAGAACGACGCCGTCTTCGGCTCGGTCAACGCCAACGTGGACCACTGGATGGCCGCCGCCGGGGCGCTCGGCCGGGCCGACACCGACTGGCTGCGCCGCCTGGTGAGCCGGCGGGTGCCGCTGGAGGAGTTCGAGCAGGCCTTCGCCGCGGAGGACGAGGACGTCAAGGTCGTCCTGACGCTCGGCGACTGAGTGCTCCCGGAGACGCGTCGGGACACGCCCGAAGCGGAGTTCCGTATTTGCACGTGCGGACCTTCCCCAACTGCAGCACCATGGGCGATGCTGGTCGACAGCGTCTGACGCGTGCGCCGAGGAGGACGCGGGCGCCGGACCCGGACGAAAGTCAGGAGGTCCCCGGTGGCGATCCTCGAACACCCTCCCGTCTCGGCGACAGGTGCGTACCGCGAGCACCGACGAGGCACGAAGATCGGCTACTGGTTGTCGACGACCGACCACAAGGTCATCGGCAACCTCTACTTCGTCACCTCGTTCACGTTCTTCCTGCTCGCCGGCATCATGGCGATGCTCATCCGGGCCGAGCTGTTCGAGCCGGGCCTGCAGATCGTGCGGGACCCGCAGCAGTACAACGAGCTGTTCACCATCCACGGCGTCACGATGCTGCTGCTGTTCGCGACGCCACTGTTCGCCGGGTTCGCGAACGCCGTCATGCCGTTGCAGATCGGCGCGCCCGACGTGGCGTTCCCCCGGCTGAACATGCTCTCCTACTGGCTGTTCCTCTTCGGTGGCACCATCGTCTACTGCGGCTTCCTCACCCCGGAGGGCGCGGCCGGGTTCGGGTGGTTCGCCTATGCCCCGCTGTCGAACGCGACCTACAGCCCGGGGCTCGGCGGGGACCTGTTCGTGTTCGGGCTCGCCCTGGCCGGGTTCGGCACCATCCTGGGGTCGGTCAACTTCATCACCACGGTCATCTGCATGCGGGCGCCCGGCATGACCATGTGGCGGATGCCGATCTTCACCTGGAACGTCCTCATCACGTCCCTGCTCGTGCTGATGGCCTTCCCGGTGCTCGCCTCGGCCCTGTTCGCGCTGGGCGCCGATCGCGTCCTGGACGCGCAGGTGTTCGTCCCGCAGAACGGCGGGGCGATGCTGTGGGAGCACATGTTCTGGTTCTTCGGCCATCCCGAGGTCTACATCATCGCCCTGCCGTTCTTCGGCATCATCACCGAGGTCATCCCGGTCTTCTCGCGCAAGCCGGTCTTCGGCTACAAGGGCATGGTCTTCGCCACGATCAGCATCGCGGCCCTGTCGATGGGCGTCTGGGCGCACCACATGTTCGGCACCGGCCAGGTGTTCCTGCCCTTCTTCTCGGTGCTGAGCTTCCTCATCGCCGTGCCGACGGGGATCAAGTTCTTCAACTGGATCGGCACCATGTGGCAGGGCTCGCTGTCCTTCGAGACACCGATGCTGTGGTCGATCGGGTTCCTGGTCACCTTCCTGTTCGGCGGGCTGACCGGGGTGATCCTGGCCAGCCCGGCCCTGGACTTCCACCTGACCGACACCTACTTCGTGGTGGCGCACTTCCACTACGTGGTGTTCGGCACGGTGGTGTTCGCGATGTTCGCCGGGTTCTACTTCTGGTGGCCCAAGCTCACCGGGAAGATGCTCAACGAGCCGCTGGGCAAGATCCACTTCTGGATGCTGTTCATCGGCTTCCACGGCACCTTCCTCATCCAGCACTGGCTCGGCGTGGTGGGCATGCCGCGGCGCTACGCCGACTACCTGCCGCAGGACGGCTTCACCTGGATGAACCAGCTGTCCAGCGTCAGCGCCTTCCTGCTCGGCGCCTCCACGCTGCCGTTCCTCTACAACGTGTGGATCACCTACCGGAATGCCCCCAAGGTCGAGGTGGACGACCCGTGGGGCTACGGGGGTGGACTGGAGTGGGCGACGTCCTGCCCGCCGCCGCGGCACAACTTCGACTCGATCCCGCGGATCCGCTCCGACCGGCCGGCGTTCGACCTGCAC
Organism: Segeticoccus sp.; assembly: GCA_035690725.1. Lineage (GTDB taxonomy): Bacteria > Actinomycetota > Actinomycetes > Actinomycetales > Dermatophilaceae > DASSKF01. The sequence goes on along the minus strand of DASSKF010000233.1, from coordinate 2,627 downwards.
CACCAGGACATCGCAGCGACCGACGCCCCGCCCCCCGACCCGGGGACGCTGGAACGGATCGCCGGGGGGCCGGACATGGCCCGTGAGGAGCGGGAGTTCCTCGGCGGCGAGCAGATGGAGCGCGAGCGCGGACGGCACCGGGACGGTCCGGCCGACTCCTAGCCCCCTCGGACACCTGACCCGGGGAGACCGGGCCGATCCGGGAAACTGCTTGCGTCGTGTGCCACTATCTTGGATAGTTGAGGTATCCAACTAGCTCGGGGGTCCACCATGGTCGCCACCACGCACGCCTGGACCGTCCTCGTCGGGACCCACGCCACCGTCGCCACGCTCGCCCTGGTGCTCGGTGCGGTGAACGTGCTGCGGCGCCGCCGCGGTGACGGACCGCACCGGCTCATCGGCCGGGTCTGGGTCGGGCTGATGTACTTCACCGCGTTCTCGTCGTTCTTCATCCAGCAGCTCCGGCCCGGCCGGTTCAGCTGGATCCACGCCCTGTCCGTGCTCACCATCGTTACGCTCAGCCTCGGGCTGTGGCATGCGCGGCGCGGTGACGTGATCCAGCACGCCGCCAACATGATCGGCACCTACCTGGGTCTCCTCGGCGCGCTCGCCGGCGTCGTGGCCGTCCCGAGCCGGCTCGTGCCGGAGGCGTTCCGGGACGACTGGGCGGCCATGTCGCTGCTGACCGCGCTCGTGGTCGGCGCCGGACTCGCCTTCGTCGCGGTGGTGACGCGGCTGCTGCGGCGGCAGGGGAGCGGGCCCGCCGGTCCACCGGCCGCGCGGCGCAGGGTGGTGGGCTCGGCCGAGCTGCCGTGACGCCCGAGCCCTATCCCTTCAGGCCGGGGAAGTCGCTCTCCCAGAACTCCAGCTCGCTGGCGCGCACGGTGACGTCCTCGCCGGTGCCGTGGGCGGTGTCCTCGCGCCCGCGCAGCTCGACCCGCCGGATCTTGCCGGAGATCGTCTTGGGCAGCTCGCCGAACTCGAGCCGACGGATCCGCTTGTAGGGCGCCAGGTGCTCGCGCGCGTAGCGCAGGATCTGCTCGGCGGTCTCCTTGGTCGGCTCGTGCCCGGAGGCGAGCACCACGTAGGCCTTCGGCACCGACAGCCGGGTCGGGTCGGGGGAGGGCACGACCGCCGCCTCGGCGACCGCGGGGTGCTCGATGAGCACGGACTCCAGCTCGAACGGGGAGATCCGGTAGTCCGAGGCCTTGAACACGTCGTCGGCGCGTCCGACGTAGGTGATGTAGCCGCGTTCGTCCCGGACGGCCACGTCGCCGGTGTGGTAGGCGCCGTGGCGCATCGCCTCCTGCGTGCGCTCCGGGTCGCCGTGGTAGCCGACCATCAGCCCCACCGGACGGCCTTCCTCGCCGGTCAGGCGCAGGCACACCTCGCCCTCCTCGCCGGCGCCGGTGCGCGCCTCCCCGGTGACCGGGTCGAGCAGCACGACGTCGTAGCCGGGCAGCGGCGTGCCCATCGACCCGAGCTCGACCTCCTGGCCGGGGCAGTTGCCGACCTGCGCGGTCGTCTCGGTCTGGCCGTAGCCGTCCCGGATGGTGCGGCCGAGTGCCTCCTGCACCCGCTCGATGACCTCGGGGTTGAGCGGCTCACCCGCGCCGACCATCTCGCGGACGGTGAGCCGGTCGGCCCACGCGGCGAGGTCCTGCTGGATGAGCATCCGGTAGACCGTCGGCGGGGCGCAGAACGTCGCGACCTGCTCGTCGGCCATCACCTGCAGCAGTGCGGCCCCGTCGAACCGGGGCTGGTTGACCACGAGGATGGTCGCCTCCGCGTTCCACGGGGCGAAGAACGAGCTCCAGGCATGCTTGGCCCAGCCCGGCGAGGAGATGTTGAGGTGCACATCGCCGGGCTGCAGCCCGATCCAGTACATCGTCGACAGGTGCCCCACCGGGTAGGACAGGTGCGTGTGCTCGACCAGCTTCGGCTGCGCGGTCGTGCCGGAGGTGAAGTAGAGCAGGAGCGTGTCGTCACCCCGCGTCGTCCCCTCCGGGATGAACTCGCCGTCGAACGCCTCCGACTCCCGGTATGCCGTCCAGCCAGCGGCGACGTCGGAGGAGCCGCCAGACGGTGCCGCGGGCGCCCCGGCGTGAGTGTCCGTGCCCCCGACGGCGATGCGGGTGTAGTCCCCGGGGACGTCCTGGAACGTCGCGGCGGCGGCGCCGTTGGTGACGACGTGGCGCACCGAGCCGCGCTCCACCCGGTCGCGCAGGTCGGCGGCGGTGAGCAGGGTCGTGGCCGGGATGACCACCGCGCCCAGCTTGATGCAGGCGAGCAGCGTCTCCCACAGCTCGACCTGGTTGTCGAGCATGAGCAGCACCCGGTCCCCCCGGCGCACGCCCAGGTGCGCCAGCCAGGCGGCGACCCGGGAGGAGCGACGGGACATCTCGGCATACGTGATGGTGCGGTCCGTGCCCGCAGCCTGCTCGATGATGCGCAGGGCGGAGCGCTGCCCGGTCTCGGGGGTGGCAGCGACCCGGTCGAACCAGTCCAGTCCCCAGTTGAAGTCGGTGGGCCGGGGAGGCCGGTAGCCCGCGACGGCGCGCGGCTGGTCCTCGCGCAGGGACAGGAGCTGGTCGCGGGCGTCTCGGAACTGCTGGTGCGCGTCGTTC
>DASSKF010000232.1:0-9287 GCA_035690725.1 Segeticoccus sp. | reverse complement strand
GGACTTCAACTCCTACGGGTCCCGGCGCGGCAACCACGAGGTGATGATCCGCGGCACGTTCGCCAACATCCGGCTGCGCAACCTGCTGGTGCCGGGGGTGGAGGGCGGCATGACCCGGCACCTGCCCGACGGCGAGCAGATGACCATCTTCGACGCGGCCGCCGCCTATGCGCAGGAGCAGGTCCCGCTGCTCGTCATCGCCGGCGCCGACTACGGGTCGGGGTCCTCACGTGACTGGGCGGCCAAGGGCACCCTGCTGCTCGGCGTGCGGGCCGTCCTCGCGACCTCGTTCGAGCGGATCCACCGGTCGAACCTCATCGGGATGGGCGTGCTGCCGCTGCAGTTCCGGCGCGGCGACACTCGGGAGAGCCTCGGCCTCACCGGCGAGGAGACCTACACGATCACCGGTCTGGAGGGGCGCGACGACGTCCCGGACGAGGTGGCCGTCCGGGTCGACGGCGGCGACGGCTCCCGGGAGTTCACCGCCACGGTGCGGATCGACACCCCCGCCGAGGCGGCCTACTACCATCACGGGGGGATCCTCCAGTACGTGCTGCGCCAGATGCTGGACGGCTGATCCGCGCTCCACCGCGCGCTCCGAGTGACCGTCGCACATCCTCAGCGGGGGTGGTCCCCGGAACGGCGGTGGAGGACCGCGACGGGGAGCACGACCACCGAGACGGCGCCGGCGACGAGGAGCCCGGTCGTGAACGAGCTCTGCACGGCGAGCGCCCCCACGGCCACCGAGCCGAGCCCCGTCCCCGCGTCGAACCCGATGTTCCACACCGCGCTGGCCAGGTTGTGGTGCGGCCGGGACACGGCGTTGAAGGAGACCACGAGGGTGAGGTTCTGCAGGGCGCCGTAGGCGATGCCGACCACCACCATGCCGGCGAAGAACGGCACCAGCCGGGTCTGCTCGAGGTCGGTGACCGACCACGCGGTCAGGGCCATGCCCACGGCGGTCACGAGTACCAGGGGCCAGAGGAACCGCCCCGCCCCGTGCCGGTCCGCGACGATGCCGGCGCGCCACCGGGTCACCGCCGTGACCAGCCCCATGACGAACAGTCCGAGGGTGGTCACCAGCGCGCTGCCCACCATCTGCGGGACGAAGGTGATGACCGCGCCGCCGGCCAGGGTCACCGACAGCAGCAGCACCATCGGAGGCAGCAGGCGGCGGTATGCCGTGCGCTCCGGTTCGGTGCCCGCGGGCGCCACCCGCTTCCCCGCCCCCGCGTCCCCCCCCTGCTCGGGGTGGAGCACGTCGGCGACCTCGCCGTGGATCACCCGCGCCAGCCGCAGCGCCGGCGGGACGCCCAGGAGGGGCAGCCCGCTCACCACGAAGATCACCCAGAAGCCGGCGTGCTGCGCGATCCACGGACCCAGCGGCAGCAGCACGAGGTTCGGCAGCGCGATGGCCAGCCCGTAGGCGCCGATTGCCTCCCCCCGCCGGTGCGGGTCGACCAGCTGGGCCACGGCCGCGCTCCCGGTGACGGTCAGCACGCCGAACCCGATCCCGCGCACCGCGGACAGGGTGAGGACGGGCACCAGGTGGTCGCTCACGGCATACAGGACGGCCGGCAGGCCGAGCAGCACCATGCCGGCGGTGAGCACCGGCCCCCAGCCGAACCGGCGCAGCGCGGGAGGAACGAACAGCTGGGTGAGGACGGTGAACAGCAGCAGGATGCCGTTGACCAGCCCCGCTCCCGCCGCGTCCGCGCCGCCGTGGACCGCCCACAGCGGGGCGACCGGCAGCAACACCGCGTAGCCGGCGAAGCCGACGAACGTCATCGCGGTCAGCGCCGGCATCCCGGGGACGCGCCAGATCGGCAGGCGACCCGGTGCGGGACCGCGACGGGACGAGGGGCTGGCCACGGCTGGACGCTACCCGTAGGCGGCGGAGCGGCCGTGCACGGCCACCGTCCGGTGCCTCGGCCGGACGGACCGCAATTCCGGCTGGCAGTAGTCCCGGGAAGCGGGCTCCGCCAGCACGAGCGGCCGCCGGGGAGGGCAGTACTGCCAGTTGGAACTGCGGGCCCTCCGCCCGGTCAGGACCCGACGTCCACGACGGTGATGCCCGGCACCGGCGCCGCGGACATCTCGGGGAAGAGCGCCGGGGCGTCCGCCAGGGGCACGTGGCGGGTGACCAGCCGCTGCGGCTCCAGGCGACCCGCCGCGACGGCGGCGAGCATCTCCGGGTAGGCGTGGGCCGCCATGCCGTGGCTGCCGAGGATCTCGAGCTCGTGCGCGACCACGAGGTCCATCGGCAGGCCGGGCCGGCCGAGGGCGGCGGGCAGCAGGCCGACCTGGACGTGCCGGCCCCGGCGGGCGAGGGAGTGCACCGACGCAGCTGAGGTCACCAGCCCGCCGAGGGCGTCGAGCGACACCGCGGCCCCTCCACCGGTCGCCTCCTTCACCGCCTCCCCGACCGCGGCCGGGTCAGGGCCCAGGCCCGAGACGTCGACGCACACGTCGGCCCCCAGGTCCCGGGCGAGCCCGAGCGCTCCCTCCGCGACGTCGACGGCGACGACCCGGGCACCCGCCGCGACGGCGATGAGCACCGCCGACAGGCCGACCCCTCCGCACCCGTGCACGGCGACCCACTCGCCCGGCGCGACCCGGCCCCGCTGCACGACGGCGCGGAAGGAGGCCGCGAACCGGCACCCGAGCGCCGCGGCGGCACTGGACGTCAGGTCCTCCGGCAGCGGCACCAGGTTGACGTCGGCATGGTGGACGACGAGCCGCTCGGCGAAGGCGCCGTCGTGGGTGAAACCCGGCTGGGTCTGCTGCTCGCAGACCTGCTGCTGACCGCGAGCGCACAGGTCGCACGTGCCGCACCCGCACACGAAGGGCGCGGTCACCCGCTCGCTCCCGCGCCAACGGCGGACGTCGGCGCCGACGGCGACGACCGTGCCGGCCCACTCGTGGCCGGGGACGTTCGGCAGGGTGATGTCGGCGTCGTGGCCGAGCCAGCCGTGCCAGTCGCTGCGGCACATGCCCGCGGCGGCCACCTGGATGAGCGCCGCGTGAGGCGGCAGCTCCGGCTCGGGCAGCTCAACGACCTCGAGCGGCCCCCCGAAGGCGCCGTACTGAACGGCCTTCATCGGCACACCTCCCTCGCTCGACCGGCAGAACCCAACCTTGCAGGTGGTGAGAAGCGCGGTGCCGGCGGGGGGCGGGACCGCTCACCGGCTGGCTGCTCAGCCGCTGAGCGGTCGGAGGACGCAGAACTCGTTGCCGTCGGGGTCGGCGAGGACGACCCAGCTGACGTCAGGCCCCTGGCCCACGTCCACCCGTCGCGCCCCGAGCTGCTCGAGACGTCCGACCTCGGCGGCCTGGTCGGCCGGACGCAGGTCGAGGTGCAGCCGGTTCTTGCCCGACTTCTCCTCGGGCACGCGTAGGAACAGCAGGTCGGGCGCGACCCCGTCCTGCGGGCTGCCGGCCGGTGGCTCGAGGACGACCTCGTCGGGTTCCTCGTGGGTTCGTCGCCAGCCGAGCGCCGACTGCCAGAAGCCGGCCAGCCGTCCGGGGTCGGTCGTGTCGATGCACAGGCACTGGATGCGCAGGTCCATGGGGAGACCTTGGCCCTCGACACCGCCCGAGTCGACCCGTTTCCCGAGACGGGCCGGGTCAGTCCGGTTGGAAGCCCAGGGGCCCGGTGGGGGAATGGATGTCCCAGGAGCGGGAGGTGCACCTCCAGCCGTACACAGGTCGGACTAGTGCGTGACCTTGGTGAGGGGCCCCTCGGGCACGGCGGCGGGCGCCTCGTCGGGTGCCTGGTCCGGCGTCACGTCCGGGGCCCCGTCGGTGGTCACCGGCTCGGGGTGGACGTACTTGCCGCCGCGCAGCGCCGAGGCCAGTGCGGCGATGACGCAGGCCGCGATGGCGAAGCCGAAGGCCACGACGAGCCCGTCGGAGAACGGCCCGGAGATCAGCGAGGGGAAGAAGCTGCGGCCGGTGAGGAACTGCGCGTGGCCGGCCGGGAGCTGCGCGAGCACCTGCGGGCCCAGCAGCGTCTGGATCGGGTTGTAGCCGAGCAGCGACGCGAAGAGGACGCCGACAGGAGGGAGGCCGGCGACCCGCGCGGCTGCGTCGTGCGGGACGCCTTGGGCGGTGAGGCCGCTCATCAGGGTGTGCGGCAGCGAGGAGGCCAGGCCGGTGACCATGAGCGAGAAGAAGATGCCGATCGACAGCACCATGGCCGAGTTCTGGAACACCGTGCTCATCCCGGCGCCCACCCCGCGCTGGTGCGACGGGAGGCTGTTCATGATCCCGGCCCGGTTCGGCGCCGCGAACAGGCCCATGCCGAGCCCGTTGACGAGCAGGGCGGCGGCGAACTGCCCGTAGCCGAAGTTCACCGGCAGGAGCATGAGCCACACGAAGCTGCCGGCGGCCACGAGCATCCCGCCGGTGGCGAAGGTGCGGGCGCCGAAGCGGTCCGACAGCCAACCGGAGACCGGCCCCGCCAGGAGGAAGCCGATGGTCATCGGCAGCATGTAGATGCCGGCCCACAGGGGCGTCGACTCGAAGCTGTACCCGTGCCGCGGGAGCCAGATGCCCTGCAGCCAGATGATGAGGATGAACATCAGGCCACCACGGCCGAGGGCGCCGAGCAGGCTCGCGACGTTGCCGAACGTGAAGGCGCGGATCCGGAACAGGTCGAGGCGGAACATCGGCTCGGCCACCCTCGTCTCGACCGCGCAGAACAGCCCGAGCACCGCGCACCCACCGAGCAGGGCCACCAGCACCCAGGGGTTGGTCCAGCCCATCGTGTGCGAGCCGTACGGCTGGATGCCGTAGGTGATGCCCACCAGGACCGCGATCAACCCGACCGCGAAGGTGAGGTTGCCCCACCAGTCCATCTCGGCATGCCGGCGAACGCCGATGTCGTGCAGCTTCAGGTAGGCCCAGATCGTCCCGAACAGGCCGATCGGCACGGACACGAGGAAGACCAGGTGCCACTCGATCGGCGCCAGCAGGCCGCCGACGACCAGCCCGATGAACGAGCCGGCGATGCCGGCGACCTGGTTGAGGCCCAGCCCGAGCCCGCGCTGGTCGACGGGGAAGGCGTCGGTGATGATGGCGTTGGAGTTGGCCATCAGCATGGCCCCGCCGACGCCCTGGAACACCCGCATGAGCACCAGCCACACCCCGGCGGTCGTGCCGTGCATCCAGGTGATCGCCAGCATCACCGAGAAGAACGTGAAGATGGCGAAGCCGGCGTTGTAGATCCGCACCCGGCCGTACATGTCCCCCAAGCGCCCCAGGCCGACCACGAGGACGGCCGTGACGACCATGTAGCCCATGATCAGCCAGAGCAGCAGGCTGGTGTTCGACGGCTGCAGCGGGTCGATGTCGATGCCGCGGAAGATGTCCGGCAGTGCGATGAGCAGGATCGACATGTTGATGGTGGCCATCAGCACACCGAGCGTCGTGTTGGACAGGACGACCCACTTGTAGCGGGGGCTCGAGGTGTCCCGTTCCGCCCGCTCGTGGCGCCGCCTCGCGCGGTCGCTGCCCTGCTCGGCCATCGCCGTCCTTCCGGTTCGACTGAGTGGAGACTCATAGTTACGCAACTTCAACTAACTAAATCTACGTCCCGTCCCCCGCGAGGGCCAACTCCGCGTATGCCGTGTGCCGGGGCGCACGCAGGGGCCTGCCGCCGGCCACCAGGACCGGGTGGGTGATGATCCACACTCATCGATCAGTCCGGCCCGCGGTCAGCCCCTGGTCACTGACCTCGATGACGGCCGCAACCACAATCTAGAAGCGGCCGCCGGTGCGATCACTTCGTTCGCCGGCTCGTGACACTCTGGCGGCATGGCACTCCCGACGTCTGCCCGTGACCTGACCGACGATGAGTGGGAGCTGGTGGATCTGGCTCGATCGTCCATCGATGCACACACCGACGCCGGCCCGGACGAGGACGGGGTGCACACGATGGGAGCGGCCGTACGCGCGGCGGACGGGCGGACGTTCGCGGGCGTGAATCTCTATCACTTCACCGGTGGGCCGTGCGCCGAGCTGGTCGCGCTCGCGGTTGCCCGCGCCGGCGGTGCCCGTGAGATCAGCACCATCGTCGCCGTGGGCAACCATGGGCGCGGCCCGGTGGGACCGTGTGGTCGAGACCGGCAGGTGCTGTTCGACTACCACCCTGCGGTACGGGTGCTCCTGCCGACTGAGGAAGGCGTCAAGAGCGTCCTGATCCGGGACCTCATGCCGCTCGCCGCCGTGTTGAGGCGGTCCTCCTGAACACGTCGGCGGCCGGACACCGCCCGGACGGGTGATCCTTGCCCGACAGGAGGCACGGTGCCGACGCCTACCGCTGGTCCCCAGCGGTGCCCGCCGACCTGGCCGGGTTCGTCGTCAGCCGTGCCGAGGACTTGGCCGCCGCCCATGGCCGTCCCGTATGCCGGATCCCGCACCGGCACGCTCCCGTGCCCTCGGCCCGCGAGCGGGCGCTGCGACCCACTGCGTGGATAGCCTGCTCGGTCGGAGGTGGACCTTGATGGATGAAATAGCGATCGCGGCCCTGGTCAGGGATGGGAGCGTGCTACTGGCTCACCGTCAACCCGCACGCCGCTGGTACCCGGACTGCTGGGACCTCGTCGGCGGGCACGTGGAACGCGGGGAGAGTCCCCAGGATGCTGTCCTCCGAGAGTGCCGTGAGGAGGTTGCCGTCGATGTCTCGCAGCTGCGGCCGGTCAAGGTCAGAATCGACGATCCGAACCTGCGCGCTCACGCGTTCCTCGTGACTGGCTGGACCGGGGAGCCAACGAACGCAGCGCCAGAGGAACACGATGCGCTGAGCTGGTTCAGCTCCGATCAGATTGCCGGTCTGCGGCTCGCTCATCCGAGCTACCCAAGCTGGCTTCCGCGGTTGATTGCCGGCTCCACGGCGGTGCCCTGACCGCACTGTCCCTGCAGGATCGCACTGCGGACGCCGCCCCGGCCTTCTGCGCCGTCGGAGCAGGAGGGTGGGCGAGCCGATGGTGAACCCGACGAGTGCCCCGGCCAGTGCACGAACGCGAACGGCGGACCGGCAACGTGGCCTTCATGCCAGTGCACTGACCACCCTGGACACCCTCGGCCACCTGACGGACGTGCTCGACGACCTGGGCCCAATCGCACGCCGTGCCCTCCGCAGGACAACAACTTGACACGACTCATGAGCGCGGCAACACGCGGAACCGGCGGCCACCACGTGGTGTCCCAGGTGAGGATCGGCGAATTCAGGCGGTCGTTCAGCAGTACGCGAGTGAAACTCAGCCCGAGCAGTCGACCGCCACAGCGAGGGCAGCGCAGATCTCACGCATGCGGGCTTGGGCCACCCGCCCAAGGCGTTCGACGAGGATCCCGATCGAGATGCTCTCGACCGAGTCGAGGTTGACCGCGCAGCGTCGCGGTACCGGATCCTCGCCTGGGTCGAGCACGACTTCGCTGACCAGATCCCGGATCGTCGTCGTACATGGGGCCACGAGCGCGCGACGATGCCGTGGGATGACCGCATCGCGGGACAGGACAACGACGGGCCGACGACCGATCTCGGCCATCTCGCACCACCACACCTCCCCACGAGCAGGAATCGCGGTCACGAGGCGGCGACCGCCCGCCTGAACGAGGCCAGGTCTCCCCACTCGTCCGGCTCATCCAGTGGGTGTTCGTCATAGGCGGCGTAACTGGCGTCCACTTCGGCTGCCCGGTGGCGAGCCAGCAAGGCGGCGAGGGCCTCGTCCACGAGCGCCGCGTCCGTCGTCCCGGACACCTTACGGGCATCCTCAAGGAGACGAGCGTCAACCGTGGTGCTCAGGCGTATGCGAGCCATGCCACCATAATGCCACACGAGAGAAGGCTGAACCGGACTGTCCCTGTTCCGCGAGCCGATCGGCTTGCGGGGCGGTTTCCCGTGGCAACGGCCGCTCGTGCCGTGGTGCGTGCGGTACCAGGTGGGCTGGAACATCACCTACGTGGCGATCGGCCTGTTTTGGTTGGTCCGGCCCGCTTTGGAAACGATGGGTCTCGCGGTGGTCGCTGGTCTGTACGCTCCACGATTCCATCGAACTCCAATCGGGAGGCACCGTGAAGCTTCTCCTCACGTCCGGAGGCGTCACGAACGCGAGCATCCGCGATGCGCTGGTCGACCTGCTGGACAAGCCGATCAACGACGCCAGTGCCCTGTGCGTCTCTACGGCGGAGTACGGCCACCCCATGTGCACGCCGGCCTCGGCCTGGCGCTTCATCACAGGCAAGACCCCGGCGCCCATGAGTGACCTGGGCTGGAAGTCGGTGGGCGTCCTCGAGCTGGCCGCTCTGCCCAGCATCGGCGAGGAGCGCTGGGTCCCATGGGTCCGGGAGGCTGACGTCCTGTTGGTGGACGGCGGCGAGGCGACGTACCTCTGTCACTGGATGCGGCAGTCCGGGCTGGCCGACCTCCTGCCGTCGCTGCGGGACACGGTGTGGGTGGGGTTGAGCGCGGGGAGCATGGTCATGACGCCGCGGACCGGTGAGGACTTCGTGGAGTGGGGGCCGCCCAACTGGAGCGACAACACCTTGGGGGTCGTCGACTTCTCGATCTTCCCGCACCTCGGGCACGTGCCGGACAACACCATCACCGACGCGGAGAGATGGGCCGCCGACATCTCCGGGCCCGCCTACGCCATCGACGACCAGACGGCCCTCAAGGTGACCGACGGCGGCGTCGAGGTCATCTCCGAGGGGAACTGGAAGCAGTTCCCCTCCTAGCCGTGGCCGACGGCCAGCGCGTGGCGAAGCACGCGCTCGTGCCGCGCTCCGAGCCACCGGCGTTGCATCCAAGGTCGGTGACTGGTCAGAGCCTGCAGACGCTGAACGACTTGGGTGAGCGCGCGGTGCCGGTGCGGGGCAACGCCGACCGCGAGCTCGTCGCCTTGGCCCGCGGCGAAGCGATCGAACCGCCGGATGAGATGCCGTTCATCCGCTTGGTCGACCGCCGGCTGGTCACCAACCCGGGCAGCATCGGCATGCCCTACGGCCGACCGGGCGGCAACTGGGCGCTCCTGCACAACGGGCAGGTCTCGCTCCGACCTACAAAGGCGACGTCGACCGTGTGGTCGCTGCGGTCACCGGCAACTCTTCCTTGTCAAGCCCCGATCCGCACAATGTCGTCAGTGGCCGAGGTGCGAGCTGGCGTCGCGGGAGCCGTGCAGGACGCGGACGACGAGGATGACGGAACTCTGGTCGAAGGTGTCGCGATAGAACACTGCGTACGGGAATCGCCGCAATCGGGCCCGTCGCAGGCCGGGGAACCCGTC
>DASSKF010000231.1:0-2185 GCA_035690725.1 Segeticoccus sp. | reverse complement strand
CGTGAGCTGCCGATGGAGTACGCGCTGGAGCTGAACCGCCTGATCGAGATGCAGATGGAAGGAGCCGTCGGCTGATGACGGTTGTTGATGATGCGGCACGCCGCACCGCCGAGGCCGCCGAGGCCGTCATCCCGGACAGTTCCCGGGGCGAGCGCAGGACGTCGTTCGACCTGGCCGACTTCCCCGAGCCGAACGGGCGTGAGGAGGACTGGCGGTTCACGCCGGTCGACCGGCTGACCGAGCTGTTCGCCGCCGAGCCCGGCGAGGACGGGGCGGTCCTGGTGCGCACCGAGGCGCCCGAGGGCGTGGAGGTGCTCGACCTGCCGCTGACCGACGAGCGGGTCGGCTCGGCGTTCCGGCCGGCCGACCGCGGCGCGGTCGCGGCGTGGAACGGCACCGGCTCGGCGCTCTACGTCGGCGTCCCGAAGGAGCGAGAGCTCGAGCAGCCGGTGATCGTCCGGCTGACCGGGCAGGACGGCAAGCGCGGCAACGCCCACACCGTCGTGGACGTCGGCCGGCACTCCCGCGCGACGGTGGTGCTCGCCCACTCGGGCAGCGCCCAGCACAGCGGCAACGTCGAGGTGCTCGTCGGCGACGGCGCGGAGGTCACCTTCGTGACGGTGCAGGAGTGGGACGACGACGCGCGCCACCTCGGCCAGAACGACGTCACCGTCGGCCGGGACGCCAAGGTCAAGCACATCGCCGTCACGCTCGGCGGCGAGATCGTCCGGCTCAACACCAACGTCCGCTACGCCGGACCGGGAGGTGAGGCGACCGCGCTCGGCGTCTACTTCGCGGACGCCGGCCAGCACCAGGAGCACCGGCTGTTCATCGACCATGAGCCGCCGCAGTGCGTCTCCCGGGTGGAGTACAAGGGCGCCCTGCAGGGCGACACCGCCCACACCGTGTGGGTCGGCGACGTGCTGATCCGAGCCGGTGCCGAGGGCACCGACACCTACGAGCTCAACCGCAACCTCGTCCTGACCGACGGGGCCCGCGCCGACTCGGTGCCCAACCTCGAGATCGAGACGGGCGAGATCGTCGGTGCCGGCCACGCCTCCGCGACCGGCCGGTTCGACGACGAGCAGCTGTTCTACCTGCAGGCCCGCGGGATTCCCGAGGACATCGCGCGCCGGCTGGTCGTCCGCGGCTTCTTCGCCGACATCGTGCACCGGATCGGCGTGCCCGAGGTGCAGGACCGGCTGATGGAGGCCATCGACGCCGAGCTGTCCGTGTCGATGGGCGCCCCACAGACGGCAGTGGTCCCGGCATGAGTGACGCCGCGACCCAGCAGCAGGCGGCCGGCACGTTCGTCCCGGTCTGCACACTGTCCGACATCCCGGACGTCGGCGGCCTGTGCGTGGACGTGGAGGGGCACCTCATCGCGATCGCCCGCGACTCCGCGGGATCCGTCCACGCGATCGACGACACCTGCACCCACGAGAACGTCTCGCTGTCCGAGGGCGAGGTCGAGGACGGCGAGATCGAGTGCTGGCTGCACGGCTCCCGCTTCGACCTCACCACCGGCAAGCCGACCAGCCTGCCGGCCACCCGACCCGTCAATGTGTACCCGGTGAAGATCGAGGGCGAGGACGTCCTCATCTCCCTGTCGAAGGAGAACTGACAACCTCATGGCAACTCTCGAGATTCGTGACCTCCAGGTCTCGGTGGACACCGACTCCGGTGTCAAGGAGATCCTGCGCGGCGTGGACCTGACGATCCGCTCCGGTGAGACCCACGCGATCATGGGCCCGAACGGCTCGGGCAAGTCCACGCTGGCCTACAGCATCGCCGGGCACCCGCGCTACACCGTCACCGGCGGCAGCGTGACCCTCGACGGCGAGGACGTCCTGGCCATGTCGGTGGACGAGCGGGCGCGCGCCGGCCTGTTCCTCGCCATGCAGTACCCGGTCGAGGTCCCCGGGGTCACCGTGTCCAACTTCCTGCGCACCGCGAAGACCGCCATCGACGGCGAGGCGCCGAAGCTGCGGCACTGGGTCAAGGACGTGCGCAACACGATGAGCGAGCTGCGCATGGACCCGGCGTTCGCCGACCGCAACGTCAACGAGGGCTTCTCCGGCGGTGAGAAGAAGCGGCACGAGATCCTGCAGATGGAGCTGCTCAAGCCCCGCTTCGCGATCCTCGACGAGACCGACTCCGGACTCGACGTCGACGCCCTCAAGGT
>DASSKF010000230.1:0-9738 GCA_035690725.1 Segeticoccus sp. | reverse complement strand
CCTCAGCCCTTGCGGCGGCGCTGGGCCGCGACCAGGGCCAGGGCGGCCACGATGAGGATGGCGATCCCGAAGCCCACCCAGGTGGCGTTCGAGCTGCCCGAGTCCTCCTGCGCCGCCGCCGAGCTCGCGGCGGCCCCGTCGCCGGTGGCGCCCGCGGTCGCCGAGGGCGCCGTGGACGGGGCCGCGGAGGCGGATGGCGCTGCGGAGGCGGCGGGCTCGCCGGCCAGGCCGGCGAGGGCGACCTGCTCGTCGGGCGACTTCGCGGCGGCCGGCACGTCCTTCACCTCACCGCCGCAGCCGCTGTCGGGGTAGCCGTCCACGGCGCAGACGAGCGCCTGGTCGCTGCGCACCTGGGCGACCGCGGCGAGCACCTCGGCGCTGCTGGCGGCGGCGTCGACGACCGCGCAGTCGGCCCGGGGTGCGGGCGGCTCGGCGCCGGAGCCACCGTCGGCCGGACGGCCGTAGTCGAGGACCACGGCGACCCGCTTCCGGCCGTCCTCGGCGGCGGTGTCGCCGCAGACGTCGGCGAACGACGGTGTGGCGCGGGGGAAGCGCGGGGTCTTCTGGTCGGAGAGGGCGAAGCGCCAGCCCTCGACCGACCCGTCCTTCGGCCTGACCTGGTCGGGCCCCTTCTGCGCGAACGCCCAGGTGCCGTCCTGGAGCTGGTAGTAGCCCCAGAACCGGTAGGCGGTCGCCTGGGCGGTGCCGGCGGGCGCCAGCAGGGTGGTGAACAGGGCCGCGACGAGCGCGGCGAGGGTCACGAGGGCCAGCGGTCGCAGGGACCGCGGGGAGTGCACGCGAGCGAGGAACATCCAGACCTCCTCGCGGACGGGGGCGGGAGAGTCCGGTGGCCCGACGGGCCGACCTGCTCTGCAGCTCCATCCGCATACCACGACGGACAAGGGAGCCGATGCCTCCGGCAGGTGCTCCGGCTTGCCGCCGCGGCACGGTGTCGGCGCCCGGACTCGTCGTCCGGAACCGCTCGCGGTGCCCCGACGGCCCACGGTTGCGGGTCAGCGCCGGACTTCGACCGGCTTTCCCTGACCACAGGCGTTCGGTAGGAGAACAATCCCACGTGCCCCGTGGGGCCGTCAAAGCGGGTCCGGGTCGGCCGTCCCCCCTCGTCCCGGGTTACCTCGTGATGCTCTCCTCGTCCTGCACGGACAGGCTGAGGACCGCGTCGACGACGGCGGCGGACTCGCGCAGCCGGGCCTCGAGGTGGCGCAGCGTCTCGGCGACCCGGGTCTCGCGCTCGTCGCCGGCGAGGTCCACGTCCCCGACGACGAAGATCTGTCGCGGGCCGACGATGGACAGCCGCAGGAAGGTGACCCGCTCGATCTCGGGCATCTCGAGCAGCGACGCGATCGTCGCCTCGCGGATCGACGGGTCCGCCTGCTCGCCGAGCAGGAACGCCCGGTTGCGGTCCACGAGCACGTAGGCCGTCGCGGCCAGCACGGTGCCGATGAGCAGCGAGCCGATCGCGTCGTAGACCGGGTTCCCGGTGAGCTGGTGCAGGAACAGGCCGAGCCCGGCGATGACGACGCCGGTGATGGCCGCGGCGTCCTCGAAGAAGACCGCGCGCAGCGTGGGGTCCGACGTCTGGAGGACGTGCTCGATGAGGTCGCGGTCCATCGTCCTCGCCTCGGGCCTGGCCTGTCTCGCCGAGCGGACGAAGGAGATGGTCTCGAAGATGAGCGCGATCGCGAGCACGATGTAGGAGATGAGGTAGTCGCCGCCCGGCTCGGGCTGCATCAGCTCCTTGATGCCGCGGAAGAACGAGACCACCGAGCCGGCGACGAACAGCCCCATGCCGGCGAACAGCGCCCAGACGTAGCCCTCCCGGCCGTACCCGAGCGGGTGGGTCTCGTCCGGCCCCTTGTGTGCGCGTTTGTCGGCGACCAGCAGCAGGACCTCGTTGCCGGTGTCCGCCCACGAGTGCGCCGCCTCGGCCATCATCGAGGCCGAGTGGCTGAGGAACGCCGCCGCGCTCTTGGCCAGGGCGATGAGCAAGTTGACGCCCAGGGCGATGAGGACCGTCGTCGTGCTCTCGTTCTCGCCGGTGTCGGCGCTCAGCGGCCCCATGTCGACCGGCTCCGGGGGCGACTCCCGCGTTCCGTGCCGGTCTCCCGACTCCTGCGGCCGGGACGGGTCCCGTTGGGAGGGGGAGTCCGGTGGTTCGGCCATGGTGCTCAGCCTCCGAGGAAGGACAGGCGCACCTGCCGCTCGTGGTTGTCGACGTTGAGGTCCACCAGGCAGACGCTCTGCCAGGTGCCCAGCTGCAGCTGGCCACCCAGCACCGGCACCGACAGGGAGGGCGGCACGACCGCGGGCATGACGTGCGACCGCCCGTGCCCCGGGCTGCCGTGCTGGTGGCGCCACCGGTCGTCCGCGGGGAGCAGGTCGGCGAGCGCGGCGAGGAGGTCGTCGTCACTGCCCGACCCCGTCTCGATCAGGGCGAGCCCGGCCGTGGCGTGGGGCACGAAGGCGTGCAGCAGGCCGTCCCCCTCGTCGCGCGCGAAGGACGCGCACCGGCGGGTGATGTCGACCACGGTGTCGCGGTCACCGGTCCGCACGGTGAAGGTCTCCGAACGCATGCCCTCCACTGTGGCACCGCAGCCGCGGCCTCGCCGCTCGTGCCGTGCCGGGGAGCATGATGGGCGGGTGACCGAGCAGACCGAGGCCGCACCACCCGTCGCCGACGGGCCCACCGCCGACGGGATCGACGAGGAGGAGCGCGCGTTCCGGCGCCTCTACGGCGACTGGTCGCCCCTCGACCCGGCGGGGGCCGTGGGCTTCTTCGCCGGGTACGACCGGCCCTGGTGGGTCGTCGGCGGCCACGCCCTCGAGGCGTTCACCGGCGTGCCGCGGCACCACGAGGACATCGACGTGGTGATCTTCCGGCGGGACCTCGCCGACTTCCGACGGCACGTGGGCGACCGGTTCCACGTCTGGAGCGCCGGCGGCGGGATGCTGCGCCCGCTCAACGACGACTTCCCCGAACCCCACCGCGAGGCCGGCCAGCTGTGGCTGCGCGAGCACGCACTGGCGCCGTGGGTGGTCGACTGCATCCTCAACGACGACGCGGACGGCCGGTGGGTCTCCCGGCGGGACCCCTCCCACGTCGCGGAACTGGAGGACGTGACGTTCACCCGCGACGGCGTGCGCTACCTGCGGCCGGAGCTGGTGCTGCAGCACAAGGCCCGGCTGGACCGGGACAAGGACCGGGCCGACCTGCGGGCGGCGTGGTCGCTGCTCGACGAGGGACGGCGGGCGTGGCTGCGCGACGCCGTGGGCCGGGAACGGGCCGACCACCCCTGGCTCGACCTCGTCGACCACCTGTAGCCGCGGCTCGCCGGTCGAGCAACGTCCCCGGCCTCACACCAGTCCGGCGTCGTGGACGCAGATCGCGACCTGCACGCGGTTGTCCGCGTCGAGCTTCGCGAGCAGCCGCGACACGTGCGCCTTCACCGTGGGCACGCTCAGGTAGAGCTCGGCGGAGATCTCCGCATTGGAGCGGCCGTTGCCGATCGCCACGGCCACCTCGCGCTCGCGGTCGGTGAGCGGCTCCAGGCGGCGCCTCGCGCGGGCCTGCCGCTGGTCGGACGGGTCCTCGGTGAGGGTGGCGATCAGCTGTGCGGTCACGCTGGGCGAGAGCATCGGCTCCCCGGCTGCGACGGTGTGGACAGCACGCACGATCTCCTCGGGCGCGGTGTCCTTGAGCAGGAAGCCGCTCGCCCCCGCCCGGAGGGCCGCGAGCACGAACGCGTCCGTGTCGAACGTCGTGAGGACGATGACCCGGGTCCGCGGGTGCCGTTCACCGACCAGACGGGTCGCCTCCACGCCGTCGCGGTGGGGCATGCGGATGTCCATCAGCGCGACGTCGGGTCGGTGCTCGGCGATCACGTCCATGGCCGTCACCCCGTCACCGGCCTCCCCGACGAGCTGGACGCCCTGGTTCCCACCGAGGATCATCCGCAGACCGGCCCGCACGAGCGGGTCGTCATCGACGAGGACGACGCGGACCGCGCGCTCCGGCGTCGTGCCGGGCGCCGCCGTGGTGCACTCCGGGTGGTCGCTCACGACGGCCACGGTAGCCACGCGTCGACGACGAACTCGCCGCGGGCGTTCGGTCCGTAGGACAACCGGCCGCCGGCCACGTGGGCTCGCTCCACCAGACCGGTCAAGCCCATCCCGGAGCTGGGCAGCACCGGTCCACGGGCGTCCTCGGGGCCGAGCCGGTTGCGCACGTCGACGGCCACGCTGCGGCCCGGCACCGCCCGCACCGAGAGCGTGACCTCCTGCCCGGGCGCGTGCTTCCGGCTGTTGGTCAGGGCCTCCTGGACGATCCGGTAGGCGTTGCGGGACAGCGCCTGCGGCAGCAGCACCGCGGTCGGCACCCGGTGCGCGACGTTGACGGGTGTGCCGGCCGCGACGGTCTCCCGGACCAGCTCCTCGAGGTCGTCCAGGGTCGGCTGGGGCCGTTGTGGGTCCTCCGGGGGAACGGGGTCCCGCAGCACGCCGAGGACGTCGCGCAGGTCGGCCAGTGCCTGGTGGGCGTTGTCCCGGACGACCGCCGCCGCCTCGGCCGTCTCCGACGGGGAGAGGTCGCGGCGGTGGGCCAGCGCGCCGGCGTGCATCGCCACCAGCGAGATCCGGTGGGCCAGCACGTCGTGCATCTCCCGAGCGATCCGCGACCGCTCGTTCACCCGGGCCCGGTCCACGCGCAGCGACTGCTCCCGCTCGGCGGTCAGGGCGCGTTCACGCAGCGACTCGATCAGCTCACGCCGCGCCCCGATGTAGAAGCCGATCGCGACGCAGACGCCGTACGTCAAGATCCCGAACGCGGCCAGGACCCACCACGGAATCCCGTCGTTCGACTCGGGAAGGATCAGTCCGTAGACGTACCCCGCCAGCACCCAGGGGGCGAAGATGGCCAGGACCTCCGGCCAGCGCCGCCGCGTCGCGAGCGAGATCAGCGCGAAGACGGCCGGTCCCACGACGAATGACGAGACCGCGGTCAGCAGCGTCAGCACCACGGTGACCGGGAGCGGTGCGCGTCGTCGCAGCAGCAACAGGCCGCAGCCCCCCAGACCGACCAGCAGGTCGACGACCAGGAACAGGTCCTTTCCCGGGGCAGCGGTGTCGGCCGTGGACGCCCACACGACCACGCCGACGAGGGCGGCGACCAGCAGGCGCCACGTCTCCTGCCACCAGCCGCGCTGCCACCACCGCCGCGGCACGACGGCGTCGGCGCGCGTCGGGCCGGTGAGGCGGGGGGCCGTGGAGGTCACCCGAGCAGGGTAGGCGGGGGGAGCCGGTCCGCGGGACCGACTTTGGTCTCGTGCCGACCCCGACCTCGGTCGCACGGATCCATCCTCGGGACGGATGCCGGCAGCGACACCGGCTCGGCAGGGTGGTGGCCATGATCGAAGTGGACCGACTGACCAAGCGCTACGGGCCGTTCACGGCCGTGGACGACATCACCTTCACGGCCGAACCCGGTTCGGTGACGGGCTTCCTGGGGCCGAACGGAGCCGGCAAGTCGACGGCGATGCGGATGATGTGTGGACTGACGCCACCGACCTCGGGAACCGCCACCGTCCTCGGCCGGCCGTATGCCGCACTTCCCCACCCCGGCCGGCACGTCGGTGTGCTGCTCGACGCGTCGGCCCAGCACGGCGGTCGCACCGGTCGGGAGGTGCTCACCCTGGGGGCACTCCTGCTGGGCGTGGAACGCCGGCGGGTCGACGAGATGCTCGACGCGGTGGGCCTGTCCGAGCGGGAGGCGAACCGCAGGGTCCGGAACTACTCGCTCGGGATGCGTCAGCGGCTGGGCATCGCCCACGCCCTGCTCGGGGACCCGGAGGTCCTCGTCCTCGACGAGCCCGCCAACGGGCTGGACCCGGCCGGCATCCACTGGATGCGCGGCCTGCTCCGGGACTACGCGGACCGGGGCGGCACCGTGCTGCTGTCCTCGCACCTGCTGCACGAGATCGAGGTGGTCGCCGACGAGCTCGTCGTGATCGGGCGTGGTCGGATCGTCGCCCAGGGGCGCAAGAGCACGCTGCTCGCCGGGTCCGGGACGTTGGTGGCCGCCCTCGACCCGGTGCGGCTCGTGGCCGTCCTCGACGCGGCGGGGATCCCGCACGAGCAGGCGGCGGGCGGTCGCCTCGTCGCCCAGTCCACGGCCGAGACGGTCGGGCGTCTGGCGGCCGAGCACCAGCTCGTCCTCACCGAGCTGCGCACCGCAGAGGGTGCGGGTCTGGAACGGATCTTCCTGGCGCTCACCGCCGAGGACGCCCGCGAGGAGGTGGCGGCATGACGACGCGGACCACCACCGACCGGCAGGGCACCGAGCCCCTCGGGGCCGGGCCGGGATCCGGCCCGGCTGTCGGTCACCCGGCGTCGCACCCACCGATCACGTCAGCCGGTCCCGGTGTCCCGTTCGCCGCGCTGCTGCGCGTCGAGACGCGCAAGCTGGTGGACACGCGCTCCGGGCGCTGGCTGCTGATCGCCATCGGGCTGGTCACCGCGCTCGTCGTCACCGTGCTGCTGTTCGCGGCCGACGCCTCGGACCTGACCTTCAGCAACCTCTTCGGCGCCACGGCCATCCCGCAAGGCGTCCTCCTGCCGGTGCTCGGCATCCTGGCCGTCACCTCCGAGTGGAGCCAGCGGACCGGACTGGTGACGTTCACCCTCGAGCCGCGCCGGATGCGCGTGGCGGTGGCCAAGCTGCTCGCGGCCGTCCTGGTCGGGGTGCTGGCCGTGGTGCTGGCACTCGGCTGTGCCGCCGTGGTGAACGTGCTCGCGACGTGGCTGGTCGGCGGCGACGGCGCCTGGCACCTCAGCGGATCGGTCGTCGGGGGAGCCGTCCTGCTGCAGGTGCTGGGTGTGGCGCAGGGCGTCGCCTTCGGGATGGTCCTGCTGAACACCCCGGCCGCCATCGTCACCTACTTCGCGCTCCCCATGGTGTGGTCGATTCTCGGAGGGATGGTCTCGTGGCTGCACGACGCGGCGCAGTGGCTGGACCTCAACGTGACGACGGCGCCGCTGGTCGAGGGCTCCATGGACGCCCGGGCGTGGGAGCACCTGGCCACGTCCGTCGGGTTGTGGGTGGTCCTGCCCCTCGTCGTCGGTGTGTGGCGGCTGCTCCACCGCGAGGTGAAGTAACCTCCGGACGAACCCGAAGGGAGACCCGTGCCGTCGTTGCTCGACCGGACCCTCGCCCGCATCGGACCTGCCGACGAGGCTGCCCGGCGCGCCGCGGACGAGCGGCAGTCCCGGCTCACCAAGCCGCCCGGCTCACTGGGACGGCTGGAGGACCTGGCTGCCCGCCTCTGCGGGATGTATGCCGTGTGCCCACCGCCGCTGCCCGAGCCGGTCGCCGTCGTGGTCTTCGCCGGCGACCACGGGGTGCATGCCCGTGGGGTCACGCCCTGGCCCCAGGAGGTGACCGCGCAGATGGTCGGCAACTTCCTCGCCGGTGGGGCGGTCGTGAACGCCCTCGGGCGGCAGCTCGGGGCGGACGTCCTCGTTGTCGACGTCGGCGTCGCGGCGGACCTGGGGGTCGTCACTGCGACGGCGCCGGGTCTGTTGTCCCGCAAGGTCGCCCACGGCACGGCCGACATGACGCGGGGACCGGCGATGACTCCCGGGCAGGCCCGGCAGGCGGTCGAGGTCGGCATCGAGGTGGCCGACCGCATGGTCGACGCCGCCCACCGGCTGCTCGTCACCGGCGACATGGGCATCGCCAACACCACCGCGTCCGCGGCCCTCGTGAGCGCCTTCACCGGGATGGACCCGCGAGACGTGACCGGGCGCGGTACCGGTGTGGACGACGCGGTCCTCCGGACGAAGGTGGCGGTGGTGCGAGAGGCGTTGCAGGTGAACGGGATCGGGCCTCTCGACCACTCGGACGCCGCTGGCGCGGACCCGCTGGGCACGCTCGCCGCGGTCGGCGGGCTGGAGCACGCGGGGTTGGTGGGGCTGCTGCTGGGAGCTGCGGCACGGCATACCCCCGTTGTGCTGGACGGGGTGATCGCCGGCTCGGCGGCACTGGTCGCCCACGCGCTGTGCCCGGATGCCCGCGACTACTGGGTCGCAGGGCACCGGTCGGCCGAGCCGGGGGCGTCCGCCGCGCTGCGCCACCTGGGGCTCGAGCCGCTGGTGGACCTCGGCCTGCGGCTGGGGGAGGGGTCGGGGGCGGCGCTCGCCGTCCCGCTGGTGCAGTCGGCGGCGCGCGTCCTCCGGGAGGTCGCCACGTTCGACAGCGCGGGCGTCACCGAGAAGGGATGAGCCGACTGCCGTCCGCGGCGCGCTGGTTAGTGTGAGGCCATGACGGACACGTGGACGTGGACCTACCAGGACGCCGACGGCGCATCGATCAAGCCGGGGAGCAAGGACATCGCCGGTTTCCCCACCCAGAGCGACGCCGAGAGCTGGCTGGGGGAGTCGTGGCGCGAGCTGCTCGACGCCGGCGTCGAGTCGGTGACGCTGCTGCACGAGGAGGACGTCGTCTACGGTCCGATGAGCCTGCGGGCGGCCCAGTGAGCACCGCGACCAACGGCGGTGGATCCGTGGAGCCGTTGCAGGAGAGCACCGTTCGCGGGCTGGAGCGGATCGCCCGGCAGGCGCAGCACGACTGGCACGTGCCGGGCCTGAGCGCCGGGGTCGTGCGCCACGGCCGGCTGGTCTGGTCGGCACACATCGGCGCCGCGCGGCTCGGGCCGGCGGTGCCGGCCACGGACGACACGCAGTTCCTCATCGGGTCCGTGACCAAGACGTTCACGGCGGTGATCGTCATGGCGCTGCGCGACGAGGGCAAGCTGTCGCTCGACGCGCCGTTGTCCACCTTCCTCCCCCGGACCCGGCACGGTGCGCTCACCATCCGGCAGATGCTCGCACACGCCTCCGGCATGCAGCGCGAGCCGGTCGGGCGGATCTGGGAGACGCTCGCGGCACCCGACGAGGAGCGCCTGCTGCGCGAGCTGGAGGAGGCCGAGCAGGTGCTGCCGGCCCACTTCGTCTTCCACTACTCCAACCTGGCGTACGCCCTGCTCGGCCAGGTCGTCGAGCAGGTGGAGCGGCGGCCGTGGGAGCAGGTGGTCGCGGACCGGATCCTGCGGCCGCTGGAGATGCGGCACACGGGCCTCGCCCCGGACGAGCAGGAGCGGGCGCTCGGCTACTACGTGCACCCGCACACCGGCGTCCCGGTCGAGGAGCCCCGCTTCGAGCTCGCCGCGACGGCACCCCTGGGCGGGCTGTGGAGCACCGTGGCCGACCTGGGCCGGTACGCGGCGTTCGTCGCCGACCCGGTCGAGGAGGTGCTGCGCCCGGACAGCCTCGAGGAGATGTGCCGGCCGCTCATCATGACCGACCTGGACGGCTGGACCCGGGCCTACGGTCTGGGCTACGACCTGCAGCGCGTGGGTGAGCGGGTGATGGCCGGCCACGGCGGGGCGATGCCCGGCTACCTCACCGGCCTGCGCGTTCGCCGCGCGGACAAGGTGGGCAGCGTCGTGTTCACCAACGCGACCGCCGGGGCTGACCCGGTGCTGCTCGCGGGACAGCTCACCGCCGCGGTGCTGGACGCCGAGCCGGACCTCGCCGAGCCCTGGCGTCCCTCGTCCCCGCAGCCGCACCTGGACGGGATCCTCGGGAGCTGGTGGACCGAGGGGGAGGAGCTTGTCCTCGAGGTGCGCGACGACCAGCTGTGGGCGCGGATGCCCGGTGGACCGA
>DASSKF010000229.1:0-10645 GCA_035690725.1 Segeticoccus sp. | reverse complement strand
CGTGCAGGACGCGTGAGTGCACGACCGCGAGGACCACCTCGCGGGGGCCGAGGGTCTTGTCGTGCCGTGGCCGCAGGGTCCGCAGCGCCAGGGTGACGGGAGCGGCGAGGACGAGCAGGATCGGCACCACCATCGACAGCGTCATGTGCAGGGACATGTGCACCGAGAACATGACCCGTCCGTAGACCGCCGGGGCGCCGTTCGTCAGGTAGGCGAACACCAGCCAGCCGGCGACCCACGCCACCGTGCGGCCGACCGGCCAGTGGTCCCCGCGCCGGTGCATCCGGAGCACGCCGGCGAGGTAGAGCCCGAGGGCGAGCACCGTCACGGTCGCGAACAGCCACTCGACCTGCCAGGCCGTGACCCACGAGGACCAGTGCAGCGGCTCGGGACGGGCGTAGCCGGTGAGCGCCAGCACCGCGTCGTTGCGGTCGCCCGGGAGCACGTCAGGCACCGGCGGGGCGCTGCGTGCGAGCACGGTCGCCATGCCGATCGCCGCACCCATGACGACGAGCTCGGCCGTGGCCAGCCGGGTGAACGCGCCCCGTGCGGAGCGGTCCTCGCGCAGCCGCCGGATGACCGCCCGCCGCTGCTGCCACCCCGCGAGGCCCAGCAGCACGAGTGCGACGCTCTTGCCGACGACCAGCAGCCCGTATGCCGTCGCGAGGCCGCCGATGCTGCCCACCCGCACCCAGGCGTTGAGCACCCCGGAGAACGCGACGAGGACGAAGCACCAGCCGGCGAGCGTGGAGTAGCGCTCGACGGTGGTGGTCGTGGCCTTGCCGAGCAGCGGGCGCAGGGCGACGAGCGCGAGCAGCCCGCCGACCCACAGGGCCACCCCGATCAGGTGGAACGCCAGGGAGTTGACGGCGGTGTCGTGGTCGGCCGAACCGCCGGCGTGCCCGCCGAGCGCCAGCGGCAGCAGGGCGAACAGGCTGAGCAGGCACAGCCACGCCTGTGCCGCCCGGCTGCGCCACACGACGGTCCCGATCGTCACGGCGAGCGCGATGAGGGTGGTGACGGCGGTGACCCGCAGCGCCTCGATGGCCCAGACCGACGCCCACATCTCGCCCACGAAGCCGGGGTCGCTCAGCGGCTCCCCCGCGAGGTCGGCGAACCCGAGCACGGTGACCACCGCGGCGCTGAGCGTCCACACGGCCGCGGTGCGCACGGCATACCGGGCGGAGGTGGCGCGACGGCTGCTGTGCCGGCCCTCCGGGACCAGGAAGCCGCCCATCAGCAGCAGGCCGATGGTGGCCGCGGCGGAGATGTCCTGGACCGCACGGACCAGCGGCAGGCCCCAGCGCACGACGGCGCCCGGGTCGGAGAGCCCGGCGACTGGTGGAGCCGCGGCGCCGGTGAGGACTGCGGAGGGGATGACGAGCCCGAGGGCGACCAGTGCGGTCAGCAGGTAGACGTGCGGCCCGCCCCGCGTTGCGCGCCCGCCGGGCCCCCGGTTGGTGCCGGGGCCCTGGCCCGTGCCGGTCGCCCCGGCCACGGACTCGACATTTGTCATGCCTCCAGCGTAAGTAGGGTGGCCCCATGCCCATGCACCCGGCAGCACCCGAGGACCTCACCGGGCTGGTCGAGGCCTTCGCGCAGTCCGCCCAGGCCATCGTGGACCTCGCGCGCACCTGTCGCGAGGAGGACTTCGGCAAGCTGACCGAGTGCCCCGGCTGGACCGTCAAGGACCAGATCGCGCACATCGTCGGCGCGGAGGCGGCGATGGAGGGGCACCTCGAGCCGCCGGTGCCGATGGAGGACCGCAAGCACGTGCACGGGGAGGTCGACGGCCGCACCGAGTACGCCGTGGCGTCCCGTCGGGAGCGCAGCGGTGGGGACGTGCTCAGCGAGCTGGAACACGTCCTGGCGCAGCGGCTCGCCACGCTCCGCTCGCAGGGGCTCACCGAGACGAGCGTCCTGGCCGGCCCCTACGGGCAGGCGGTCGAGGCCGCCGAGCTGCTGCGGCTGCGGATCCGGGACGTCTGGGCGCACGAGCAGGACATCCGCACGGCGCTGGAGTGGCCCGGCGACCTCGACTCCCCGGCCGCGGCCGTGTTCGTCGACCACGTCCTCGAGTGCGTGCCCGAGCTGGTCGGCGGTGCCGGTCTGGAGGTCGGCACGACGGTCATCGTCGACATCACGGGCCCGATGGTGGGCCGGGCCGGTGTCCGCATCGGCACCGACGACGCGGGCCGGCCGCGCAGCTACGCCATGTTCACCGGCGAGCCGGTCGAGGCCGAGCCCGGCGACGCCGAGGACGACCTCGGGTCGGTGACCACGATCAGCCTGTCGACCGACGCCGTGACCCGGCGGGCTGCGGGGCGCCGCTCGGTGGAGGACACGGCCTACCACGTCGTGGGGGACGAAGACGTGGCCCGGCGGGCGCTCGAGGCGCTGGCGTTCACCGACTGAGGCACCGGTCCGGCACGACGAGAGCCCCGGCCGGCGAGGTCGACCGGGGCCCTGACGTTGGAGCCCGCGCGCCCTCGACGCAGGGGGTGAAGAGGGCGCGCGGGGGACTGTGGTGGGTCGATCCGCGCGGTCGACCCGGGAGGAACTCTAGAGTTCCGCCAGCATAGCGGTAGGCCTTTCGACGCAGTCGGCGACATACCGGAGGAATCCTCCCGCGGCGCCGCCGTCGCAGACCCGGTGGTCGAAGGTGAACGACAGCTGGGTGACCTTGCGCAGGGCGAGCTGTCCCTCGTGCGCCCAGGGCTTGTCGACGATCCGGCCGACGCCGAGCATCGCGGCCTCGGGGTGGTTGATGATCGGTGTCGAGCCGTCCACGCCGAACACCCCGTAGTTGTTCAGGGTGAAGGTCCCACCGGTCAGCTCGGCGGGACTGAGCTCACCTTCCCGGGCGCGGGCGGTCAGCTCCCGCAGGGCCCGGGCGAGCTCGATGGTGCTCATCCGGTGGGCGTCGTGCACGACCGGCACGACCAGCCCACGCGGGGACTGGGCGGCGAACCCGAGGTGGACCGCGCGGTGCTGGACGATCTCCTGCCGCTCGGTGTCGACCGAGGAGTTGAGCTCCGGGAAGCGGCGCAGGGCGGCCACGCTGATGCGGGCCATCAGCGCGAGCACCCCGACTCCGGCGTCCGGGTGGACGGCACGGATCTCGTCCTTGGCCCGCATGAGGCCGGTCGCGTCGGCATCCACCCAGGTGGTGGCGTCGGGGACCTCGCGCCGGCTGAGCGTGAGCTTCTCGGCGACGGCGCGGCGCACGCCCCGCAGCGGGATCCGCACGTCGTCCGGACACGCGTTGCGCGAGGATTCGGCGCCGGAGACCCCGAGTGCGCTCTCGGAAGCCGTGTCCGGTCGCGGGTGGGGGGCGGCTGTGCCGGCGGTTCGGGCTCCGGTGGTGCGGGCGGCGGCCGCGTCCTCGACGTCCCGGCGGCGGATCACGCCGCCCCCGCCGGTCGGCGGCACCGTGGCCAGGTCCAGACCCTCGGCCGCGGCGAGGCGGCGCACGATCGGCGAGATCACCTTCACCGCGGCGCCGGTGCCGCCGCCATTCGTGCCGATCACTGTGGCGTTCTGGTCGCTGGAGCGCTCACTTTGTCGCAATGACTCGCGGCCATGATCGGCCCGCGGGGCCAGGGCGCTCGACGCGGATGCGCTCGACGTGGGCGCCGGCCCCCGGCGCACGCGGCGCCGGCGGGCGCGAGGCGCTCCGGTGCCGTAGCCGATCAGCACGGCGCCCGACCCTTCGGACTCGGCCCCGGCACGTTCCTCGGACCGGTACTGTTCCGCCCCGGCCAGCACCTCGTCCCCACTGCGCTTCTTGGGGACATCTCGGTCGCCAGAGCCGCCGGAACGTCCCCAAGAAGCGTCGGCGGCGGAGCCGCCGGGGGTGGAGCCGGCGGCGGTGGAGCCGGCGGCGGTGGAGCCGGCCGGCGCGATGGTGATGAGCGGCTGGCCGACCTCGAGCTGGTCACCCGTGCCCCCGTGCCGGGTGAGCACGGTGCCGGCGAACGGGCACGGCACCTCGACGGTGGCCTTGGCGGTCTCGACGACCACAACGTGCTGGTCGACGGCGACCTCGTCGCCCTCGGCGACCTGCCACTCGATGATCTCGGCCTCGGTCAGCCCTTCTCCCAGGTCGGGCAGGCGGAAGACCTGCTCGCTCGGACCGGGGTGGTTCATGCGGCGCCCCCCGCAGCGACGGGGGAGTCGGCGCCGGCGGAGGCCGGACCGAGCCAGCGCTCGTCCGGCGCGTCGTCCCACTGCAGCCGGGCGATGGTGTCGAGGATCCGGTCGACGCTCGGCAGGTGGGTGTGCTCCAGCTTCGGCGCCGGGTAGGGGATGTCGAACCCGCTCACCCGCAGCACCGGCGCGGCGAGCGAGTGGAATGCCCGCTCCTGGACCCGGGCCGCGACCTCGGCGCCGACACCGCCGAAGCCCTGGGCCTCGTTGACCACGACGCAGCGCCCCGTGCGGCGCACCGACTCCACCACAGTGCCGTCGTCGAACGGCACGATCGTGCGCAGGTCGACGACCTCGACGTCCCAGCCCTCCTCGGCCGCGGCCTCGGCCGCCTTGAGGCAGGTCGGGACCTGGGGGCCGTAGGTCACCAGCGTCACGTCCGTCCCGGGCCGGCGCACCACCGCCTGTCCGAAAACGCCGTCGCGAGAACCGGTTGCGAGTTCGCCCTTGGACCAGTACAGGACCTTCGGCTCCATGAAGACCACCGGGTCCGGGTCCTCGATCGCCTCGCGCAGCAGGTCGTAGGCGTCCTGCGGTGTCGACGGCGACACCACCTTCAGCCCGGGCGTGTGCGCGTAGTAGCCCTCGCTGCTGTCGCAGTGGTGCTCCACGCCGCCGATGCCGCCGGCGTACGGCACCCGGATGACGATCGGCAGCTTGACCCTGCCCTCGGTGCGATTGTGCATCTTCGCGACGTGGGAGACGACCTGCTCGAACGCCGGGTAGCCGAACGCGTCGAACTGCATCTCCACGACGGGCCGGAACCCGGCCATCGCCATGCCGACCGCGAACCCGACGATCCCCGCCTCGGCCAGCGGGGTGTCGAAGCAGCGCTCCTCACCGAAGTCGCGCGTCAGCCCGTCGGTGATCCGGAAGACTCCGCCCAGGGTGCCCACGTCCTCACCGAAGACGACGACGTCCTCGTCAGCCTGTATGCCGTCCCGCAGCGCCTGGTTGAGCGCCTTCGCCATCGTCGTGGTCGCCTTGCTACCGGTCATGGCCATCAGCGACCGCTCTCCTCGTGATCCTGATCGTCCTGGTCGTCCTGGTCGTCCTGGTCGTCCTGCTCCTCGGCGAACTCCCGCTCGGCGGCGAGCTCGGCCTCCACCTGGGCACGCTGCTCGGCGACCTGCGGCGTGGGCCGCTCGTAGACATGGTCGAAGATCGACAGCGGGTCGAGCTGGGAGTCGACGTTCATCCGGTCCCGCAGGCGCGCGGCATACTCCTCGGCCTCGTGCTTGACCGCGTCGACCTGCGCGTCGTCGATGAGGCCCTCGGCGCGCAGGTGGTTCTCCAGCCGCACGATCGGGTCGCGGGTGAGCCACTGGGTGACCTCGTCCGACTCCCGGTAGCGGGTCGCGTCGTCGGCGTTCGTGTGGGCGTCGAGGCGGTAGGTGTGCGCCTCGACGAGGAACGGCCCGCCCCCGCCCCGGGCGTGCTCGACCGCGCGCTGCATCACCGCCAGCACCGCCATCGGGTCGTTGCCGTCGACCTGCTCGGCCGGCACGCCGTAGCCGACGCCCTTGTGCGCCAGGGACGGGGCCTTGGACTGCTTGGAGAAGGGCACGCTGATCGCGTACTTGTTGTTCTGGACGAAGAAGATCGTCGGCGAGCGGAAGACGGCGGCGAAGTTGAGCGCCTCGTGGAAGTCGCCCTCGCTCGTGGCGCCGTCGCCGGTGAAGGCCAGCGCCACGCTGCCGCGGCCCTTGCGGGTCTCGCCGTGGGCGACGCCGGCGGCGTGGATGAGCTGGGTGGCCAGCGGGGTGCACTGGGCCGCGGTGCGGGTCGCCATCGGGTCGTAGCCGCAGTGGGCGTCGCCGCGCAGCAGGGTGAGCACCTCGACCGGGTCGATGTCGCGGGTGATGAGCGCGACCGAGTCGCGGTAGGTGGGGAAGAACCAGTCCCGCTGCTGCAGCGCGAGGATCGCCCCCACCTGGCAGGCCTCCTGGCCACGCGAGGACGGGTACACCGCGAGCCGGCCCTGCTTGGTCAGCGCGGTGGCCTGCACGTCGAACCGGCGGCCGACCACCATCCGGCGCCAGGCCTCGACGAGCAGCTCGGGCTCCGGGGCGCGGTAGCCGCGCTCCTCCACCTCCGCGGCCGGTGCGACCCGGTGCCCCAGGTCGTCGAGGAGCTGCACCGGCGTGTCGGCGGGCAGCAACGGCGGGCCGGTCCGGGCAGCGGGGCGCTCGCCGGTGGGTGGACGGTGGGTCGTCGTCGGGTGCGACGTCATGGAGCGCGACCTCCGGGCGGGTCGGAAGGATACGTGTCCATCGCATCGTCGCGCCCGGTGCTCGGGTGGCACAACACCACCCGTGGATGCCGGATGTCTGGTTCGATGGAGGCATGGAATCGCGCCAATCGTCCAACACCGGACCTCGCGAGGGAGGCCGCGCCGGACGGTCGGGTGGTCACCGGACGCTCGATGACGCCGACCGGCGGATCATCGGCGAGCTCGTCCGGGACGCGCGGGTCTCGGTCCGGCAGCTGGCCGAACGCGTGCACATCTCGCGGGCCAACGCCTACGCCCGGCTGGACCGGCTGATGCGCGACGGCGTGATCGCCGGGTTCTCCGCACGGGTGGTGCCCGAGCGTGCGGGACTGGCGACCTCGGCATACGTCAGCGTGTCCATCGAGCAGAACACCTGGCGTGACGTCTCCGAGCGGCTGCGGGAGCTGCCCTACGTCGACCACCTGGCCCTGGTCGGGGCCGACTTCGACGTGCTGGTGCAGGTGCGCGCGCCGGACAACGCCGCACTGCGGGAGATCGTGCTCGAGCAGATCCAGGCGATCCAGGGCGTCAAGGGGACCCGCACCTGGCTGATCTTCGAGGAGATGCCGGGCGCCGGGCCGGTGTGGGAGCCGTAGGGTGGCGCCGATGAGCACCGAGGACCCCGGCAACCCCGCCGGTCCCACCGAACCCGATCAGCAGCTGCCCGATCCGCGGCTCGTCGAGGTCGCCCACGCCTGCTTCGACTTCGCCCGCGCCGGCGAGACCGAGCGGCTGGGCGCCTACGTGGACCACGGGGTTCCGGCCGACCTGGCCGACGCGCAGGGCAACACGCTGCTGATGCTGGCGGCCTACCACGGCCACGCGCAGACGGTGCGTGCGCTCGCCGAGCGTGGCGCCGACGTCAACCGGCTCAACGACCGGGGCCAGTCGCCCCTCGCCGGCGCCGTGTTCAAGGGCGAGGACGAGGTCGTGCGCACGCTGCTCGAGGCGGGGGCGGACGCGGACCTCGGCACCCCCACCGCCCGTGCCACGGCCGAGATGTTCGGCCGCAGCGACCTGCTGTCCTGACCCGATCGCGACCGGCCCCATCGCGACCGGACACCTCGGCGGCGAGCCATCTCGAGGGATTTGCCCGAGATCGCTCGCGCAACCCGTGTCCGGTCGGGTTGGGGGGGGTCGGGTCAGCTGCTCTCCTGCAGGTTCTTCGGGCGCTCACCGGTGGACTTGATGTAGTAGTCGGCCGCCTTGCGGTTCCACGCGAGGCGGGCGAGGCCGACGGCCACACCGGTCGCCGTCGCGAACCCGATCGCCTCCGGCCAGGTGACGTCCGGGTCCTCGGGGTTGGCCGGGGGCTCGTTGCCGGTCAGGAGCTTCCACCCGACGATGGTCACCTTGCGAGCGGCGATGCCCGCGACGATCGCGCCGCCGGTGCCGATGAGCTTCCACGCCAAGGACCCCACTGGGTCACCTCCTCGCCCGCGCCGGCGGGCCGTCGTCCGGACCGTGTTCCTCGGGTTGAGCCTGCCACGTCGCCGGTGCCACGTCACGCCGGGAACGGAGCGGCGGCCGCGGAGCGGTCCTGATGCCGCCCGGGAGCCGTCCCGGGCGGCGCACCCCGCCGCGGGCGGCACCTCCCGTTTCGCGGGGGACTGCCAGCCGGCGCCGTTAGGGTGCAGCGGTGGCCCAGGACCAGGTGGAGGTGACGCGCGCGGCCCCGGCGGTGCCGGCCGCCCCCGAGCGCGAGCGCACCTGGCGCACCGTGCGCTGGAGCCTGGCCGCCGCGTACCTCGGCGTGCTCGTCTGGTTCATCGCGGTCTACGGCATCCCCCTCGACCGCATCGGGCTGACCCTCTGGGTCCTCGGGGGACTGGCGATCTCGGTGATCGGCCGCGGCTGGCGCGCCTTCGGCAGCATCCTGCTCGACTGGCTGCCGTTCACGGCGATCCTGGTCGCCTACGACTACACTCGCGGGCTGGCCGGGCACTACGGCGCGCACGCCTTGGTCCAGGGCGCCCACAACGCGCTCGGGTTCCCCCTGCACGTGACCGAGCCGGCCGACTTCGACCGGTGGCTGTTCGGCGGGACACTGCCGACCGCGTGGCTGCAGGACCACCTCTACACCTACGGCTGGGTGCACTGGTGGGACCTGGTGGTCACGCTGGTCTACCTGAGCCACTTCCTCGTCACGCCGGTGCTCGCCATGGTCCTGTGGATTCGCCACCGGCAGCGGTTCCGGGCGTGGGTCGGGTGCGTCGTGGCGATGGCGGTGCTCGGGGTGGCGACGTACATCGTCTACCCCATGGCGCCGCCGTGGATGGCGGCCGAGCAGGGCGTGATCGAGCCGATCAGCCGGATCTCCGGCCTCGGCTGGAGCTACCTCGACCTGGGCGTGGCCCAGCAGGTCCTGGCCAACAGCCAGGCGCTCGCGAACCCGGTGGCCGCCATGCCCTCACTGCACACCGGCTACGCGACGATGGTCGCGCTCTTCCTCATGGTGGGTGCGCCGTGGTGGCGCCGGGCGCTCCTCGCCTGCTACCCGATGCTCATGGGCTGGGCGCTCATCTACTCCGGGGAGCACTACGTGCTCGACGTGCTCGCCGGGATCCTCTACGCCGCCGTCATCGTCGGCGCGTGGCTGCTGGTGCGGCGCCATCGGGCACGCCACCAGCAGCCGGTCGGGGCCAGTGCTCAGGCGCCGCCCTCGTTGCCCTCGTAGTCCTCCGGGTCCTCGTCGGAGCCGCCGGGGGGTCGGGGTTGCCCAGAGCCGTCTCGGCCGGCATCTCCTCCATGCGCTCGGCCGCTTCCTCGCGCAGGCCCTCGTCGCCCGTGTGCCCTTCCGGTGCCGGTCGAAAACGACTCGCCGGCGTTCCAGGTGCGGCGGCTGCCGGCCCACGAGCCGTGGATGACCGGCACCCTCGTCTACCCCGACGTCTTCTGGGAGCTGGACTGCGTCGGTCTGCGCGAGGACCCGGCCGAGGAGTCCTCCACTACCCGGCAGCCGGGACGGCTCAGCGACGCAGCGGCCGAACGGTGAGGATCTGCTCGGAGCGCCCCAGCGGCCCGTCGACGTCGTGGAGGAGCCCCGCGGTGACACCGACGCCGTCCTGACCGAAGGTCGCCGCGCCCTCCAGGCCCACCCAGGTCGGGTCGGTCGGCGTCCGCCAGAAGTGCAGCGTCAAATCTGTGTTGGGGAACATCCACTCCGACGGCGACACCCGTGCCGAGACGCCGTTGATCGTGTCGACGAGGCTGATGAACCGGGCCAACGGGGAGCACGCGACCCCTTCCACCAGCGCGAGGTCGGTGTGCAGCCAGGCACGTGATCGCCCGGGCACGGACCCGGGCACCTCGCGGCCCTCCACGGAGTCGATGAAGCCGCCGCCCCACGCGTCCGGCAGCGACCACGGAGGTATGCCGTCCGGTCCCGGCATCCGCGCCGGCTCGCCACCCGCGACGGCCGAGGAGTCGTGCCGGGACAGCCGCCAGGCCCGGCACCGGACCACGGTCCGCCCGCCGATCTCGGCGGTCGCCTCGACCAGCTCAATGGTCCGGCCGGGACGCAGCACCTGCACCTCCACCGAGGTGGGCTCGGCGGCGATCATCCCGAGGATGTCGAAGCTCAGCCTGGCCACCTGCAGGTCCGGCCGGGGCTCGTGCTGCTCGATCTCGTGGGTGATCAGCGCCGACACCGGCGCCATGTGCTGCTCCTTGGGGGACCACGCGCCCTGCACGTGCTCGGTGGGCTCGTAGCGCCCGTTCCCCAGGGGCCGGTAGTAGCTGCCGGACGCCGTCGGCCCGGCGTCCTCGACGCTCAGCTGTGCTCCTCGACGTAGTCCTCCGGGTCCTTGTCCACCGGCTTCACGCCGCGCGCGGCCTTCTGGGACTCGAACCGCAGGAACTCCACGGCGATGTCGTGCCGCGTCTGCAGGTCGGTGTGCCGGCGGAAGTCGGCCAGGTCCTGCCGCTCCTCCTCGGCCATGTGGGTGCTGTTGGCCACCCGCGCCTCGACCACCGCGTCCCACCAGGGCTGCGACCCGACCTCGTGCTGGCCGACCTTGCGGGCGGCGTCACGGATGTTGTTGTGGTCCTTGACCGCGTCCTCGACCTCCTCGGGGGCGTCCGACGCGTCCGAGGCACCCTTGCCGACCTGGAGCAGTGGCGGGTAGAAGTACTTCTCCTCGGCCTCGGCGTGGTTCTCCAGGA
>DASSKF010000228.1:0-9350 GCA_035690725.1 Segeticoccus sp. | reverse complement strand
GCTGATCACAGCCGGCTCAAGCGCACGCCACGTGCCATTGGCGGACGCGCCCGCTGAGAGCGGACAGCCCCAGATCCCTCATACCGCGATCCGCGCATGGATGTGAGTCTTTCCGCCGTGAGTGACTGTCAAGGCGAGTCGGGAGCCGGACGCGGTGGCCCCCGCCGCCCCCGAAAGTGGCCGTTAGGGGATCCTCAACTGGGACGGGGTTCGTCTTGCCAGGGTGCCTCGAGTTCGTCTGCATGGGGGGCCGGACCAGGCAGCGGTGACGCATCGGTGATGCTGAGCCCTTGCCAGATCAGGGTCAGGTAGCGGCGGCGCAGTTGCCGGGCGCGTTCGGGGTCGGGGGCGTTGAGTGTCCCGAGTTGAGTTGCGATCATCGTCAGGTCGGCGCCGGTGACGTCGGCCCGGATTGCTCCAGCGGCTGCTGCCCGAGCCACGAGCTGTTGCATGTCTTCGTTGGCTTGATGCCCGAGTGTGTGCAGATGCTCCGGTGGATCGAAGGTGCCGAGAAGTGCTGTCATGCGAAGCGTTCCGGACTCGGCGTACCACTCCAAGAACCGGCCGAGCGCAGGACCGGACTCGGGTGAGTCGAGAGCGGCGTGCGCTGCCTCGGCGATCGCCGCGAGGCCGCGCTCGCACACGTCGATGAGGAGTGCCTGCTTGTCGGGGTACCGCCGGTAGAGCGTTCCCTGTCCGACGCCGGCGGCGCGTGCGACCGCTGACATCGGCGCACCTGGGTCCGCGGAGAGGACCGCGAGGGCGGCTTCCCCGATGGCCGTGTCGTTGCGCCTGGCCTCGGCCTGACGACCCCGCAACGCCTCCTCCCCTGGCGATGCCTCCGTCATGTCCGCATCCTATCGGACAGCACTTGTCCGGTCCTGATAGATTCAAACGGACAAACCGAGTCCGATTGAATGGAGTGATGGACGTGCGCGCTATCCAGGCCACGGCGTTCGGTGGCCCAGCAGTGCTCAGACCCGTAGACCTTCCCGAGCCGGTGCCGGAGGACGGCCAGCTGATAATCAGCGTGACCGCCGCCAACGTGGGCTTCCTCGACACGCAGCTGCGCGCCGGCTGGGGTCAGGAGTTCTTCGCAGTCACCCCGCCATACGTGCCAGGCGGCATCGTGTCGGGGACGGTGCTGGCGGTCGGCGCAGACACACCAACCTCGTGGATCGGACGGCGGGTGGTCGCTAGCTCGTCGGAGCCCGGGAAATTCCGTGGCGGCGGGTACGCCGAGCGGGTCGCTGTGCCGGTCTCGACCAGCCACGTGGTGCCGGACGGTGTCGATCTCGTCGACGCCCTGGCCGCCCACGACGGGCTGATGGCCGTGAGCCGGATCGCGAGGGCCGGACTTCGGCCGGGCGACTCGGCGCTGGTCACCGCGGCCAGCGGCAGCATCGGCGTGTGGCTGGTGCCGCTGCTGAAGGAGGCCGGCGTCCGGGTCCTGGCCGCCGCCGGCGGACCCGAGAAGACGGCGCTCGCGACCAAGCGCGGTGCCGACCTCGTGCTCGACTACACCCAGGAAGGGTGGACCGCGGGGGTTGAAGGCTCGGTCGACGCGGTCTTCGACGGCGCCGGAGGAAGTCTGGGTGGTGCCGCCTTCGAGCTGGTGCGCCCGGGTGGCCGATTCTTCGCCTACGGCGCCGCGTCGGGTGGCTTCGCGGAGGTGCCAGAGCATGCGCCCAAGCAGGACGTGAAGGTCATCGGGATCCATGACGGCTACGCGGCCGAGGAGCTCTTCGATGCCCACGAGCAGGCGCTGACAGTGCTGGCCCAACATCGCCTCGAACCCGTCGTCGGGCTGCGGCTGCCACTCGAGCGGGCCGCCGAGGCCCACCGCGCTCTCGAGGAGCGCCGAGTGCTGGGAAAGACGGTGCTCACGCCATGACGGCCGACCCGTGGCGATGACCCACGAGACCGCGGGAACGCAAGAGGCGAAATGGATCACGGAGGCTATGCCAGATGACTGAACAGCGCACGGTGTTGGTGACGGGAGCGACCGGACGGGTCGGTGGGCAGGTGGCCGTGCAGTTGGCCGCCACGGGCGTGCAGGTGCGGGGGCTGACTCGCGATCCTGCTGCCGCCGCGGCGGCGCTGGACGGTCGGATCGAGGTCTGCGGTGGGGACCTCGCCGAGCCCTCGTCGCTCGACGCCGCCCTCAAGAATGTCGACGCGGCGTTCCTGGTCTTCCCGTCAGTGGTGGCCGATGGTGCCGCCGATGAGCTGGTGAGGACCCTCACCCGCCAGGTTCGACGGGTGGTCTACCTGTCGGCTCACGGCGTCCCGGATCCTCCGGCGCAGGTCGCCGGGCCCGATGGCAGCATCCCCGGATCGCACGCCTACCTTGAGAGCTTGATCTCCGCTGCCGGAGGCGAGTACACGTTCCTGCGTTCGAGCGGCTTCGCCGCAAACACGCTGGGCTGGGCCGAACAGATCCGCCGCTCCGACGTCCTGCGCTGGTTTCATCCCGGCGCGACACGCGCCCTCGTGCACGAGGCCGACCTCGCGGCGGTCGGGGTACTCGCGCTCACCGAGGACGGGCACGACCACCGGGCCTATCACCTGACCGGCCCCGAGCAGCTGACCCAGGTCGAGCAGCTGGCCCTCATCGGCGTTGCTCTTGGCCGGGCACTGAGGTTCGAGGAGATCGACACGGCGCAGGCGGCGGCAGAGTTGTTCCCCGGCCTACCGGAGGACTTCGTCGCCTCCATCATCGACGGCCAGGGGACGATGGTGAGCCGCCCGGAAACCGCTACCGACACCATCCAGCGGCTGCTCGGCCGCCCCGCCCTGACGTTCGCGCAGTGGACCCGTGACCACGCCGCCGACTTCGGCGGCTGATCGAACAAGGGTGGAGGTACGGGCTCGCATCGGGCACCGCGACATGAAGGTTCGTGACACGCACGAGTCGCACCTGCTCACCGCGACCCCTCGTTGCCCTCACCATGCCGGTGCGCTCTCCGAACGCCGAGGACGATCGCCGGCCTCCTGCGCCACCGCGAGTGCTTGCTTGGCATCTTCGCTAGAGGATCCCCTACCGGCCACGGTGCGTGCGGCGGCGGGACGGAACGGCGTGGGGCTGGGTGCTCACCTTGACAGTCACTCGCGGCGGAAGGCAGCAGGGTGCCCGATCGCCCGTGTGGGAGCGTTCCGTACGAGGAAGCGCGACCGGCGGTGACTGAGCACGCTGGACGTCTGCTCGACATCGTCCCGCAAAGGATGGTCACCCGGAGCGTGTCGGTGCGGTCGCGCTCCGCTCTGGGAGCGGGCCTATCAGATGGTCCGATCTCGGCTGCGATGGCCATCCACGCGGAGCGACGTAGATGTCGCCGAGTTGCGCCTGCGCTCTTCAGGGGCCGGTGAGGCTGAGGTGAGGTGTCCGGCAGCCGGCCTGGCATCCGAGTCCGGCCTGGTGCGCACGGGGCCGCCGGTGCGGACCAGGCCTGGCTGGGCCGTCAGCCCTCGCAGCGAAATCGATCGAAGGACGCGTGCACGGCCCCGTCTTTGGCCACGGAGAAGTGCACCACCTCGCTGATCCGGTAGGAGGAACCGTCCGAGCCGGCAATCGTGCCGTGGGTCGTGGTCGTGACGACCCGGTCGTCGTCACCGTACGCCGTGAAGGCCCCGGTCTGGTGCTGGGTATAGCCGCCCGAGTAGGACACGCCCTGCGGGTCGTCGGGGACCAGCTTCACCTGTGCGGTCACGTCGGTGCGGGCGTGGGCAGTGCCGTCTTCCTTCATCCATCCGTCGAGTTCCAGGTGGCGCTCCTCGACAAGCGTCCCGACGAAATCGGGGCAGCGGGCGCCGAGGCTGTCGACGTGGCTGACCTCCGTGGGCTCGTCGAAGGAGAAGGTCAGGTGCTGGGGCGGCCCGGCGGCGAACGCTGCTCCTGGAGTGGCGATGGCGACGGCAGGAGCGAGGGCCGCGACGAGTGCCACGACGAATTGCTTCATGCCGCCCTCCTTGAGCCGGCAGCGGCGCGGACCAGGACGACCGCGGTGGCGATGACGAAGAGCAGCGCGACGATGAGGAACCCGAACCAGGCGATGTCGCCGAGCACGAGGTCGATGCCGGATGTGGCGTCCTTGAGGGCCGGGATGCCGCTGGCCATGAAGAGGCAGAAGGCCAGGGCCAGCAGACCGGCCAGGGTGCGGAGCGGGTGCTCGCGGAGCTGATGCATTCGTGTCTCCTTGGGATCGGGCGGCGGTGCCGCGTCTTCCTGCCACTGTCGGTGGCCCGGCGGCGGGGGGGCAGGGTCGGTTGTCCCGGTCTGCCCGGGACGGCCTCCCGGCCGCGTTCCCCGGCGGGAACGGCCGGTCCGGGTTGAAGATGGGGGTATGCACCATGTACGCCGTTGGGGAGGGCCGGTCGTCGGCCTGCTCGTCGTCCTCGCGGCGGTTGCCGGGACCTGGCTGGCCGCCGGACCGGGCGGGCGCAGCCTCGGGGGGCTGATGGACGACAACGTGCTGACCAGTGCGGTGAACGGTGTCGAGATCGGGGCGATTGCGACCGTGCTGGTGTTCCTGCGTCCGGGCCACCGGGTCGGCTGGCTGTTGCTGTACGCCGGGGCGGCCAACTCGGTGACCATCCTGGGCGAGGGTTGGGCACTGGCGTCGTACCACGTGGACCTGCCCGGCCGCGTCCTGATGGCGTGGCTCGGCTCCTGGGCCTGGGTGACGACCCTGATCCTGGGCGGGACGGCGCTGCCGGCGATCTACCCCAGCGGGCGGCCCGCGGGAGCCGCAGCGCCGGCTGGCTCACGCCAAAGCGTCTCACGTCTCGGGAGCTGACCCCACACGCAGCGGCGGCTACCCCAATCGGTCTCCGCTGGCACACCCGAGAACCCCAGGAGACGAGACGTGCGCAAGTTCCATGCCCTCCTCCTTGTTGCCGGACTGCTCATCGCGGCCGCAGCAGCCGGCACCCGGCCGGCACCCGAACAGCTCCAGCTGACTGCCGGGTCACAAGTCCGCGGCGACGCGAAGGGCGCCGACAGATGCCAGGCCCCCTCCCACACTCAGATGGCCGCCTGGTGGTCGGGAACGCCGTTCTGGTGGTGGGGTGTTTACATCGGCGGCAGCATGATGCTCTGCGCGAACACGAACGTCACCGCCTCCTGGATCAACACCGAGGTCAACCGCGGGTGGCGGCTGCTGCCCATCTGGGTCGGCCCGCAGGCTCCCTGCACGGGCTACGCAGACCGCTTCCCGTCCAACACCGGCGACGCGTACAACAAGGGATACAACGTTGCCCACAACGCGTACAATCACGCGTCCAACGACCTCAACATGGACATGTACAAGCTCCCCATCGCCTACGACCTCGAGCCTTTCGACACCACCAACTCGGGCTGTCTGGCCGCTGCGAAAGCGTTCATCCGGGGCTGGGACGCCTACCTGAACATAGCTCCGGCCCAGAAACCCGGCCTGTACGGCTCCGTGGGCGGCTCCGGTCTCGACGATTTCTGGTCGATCGACCCCAACCCGTACTTCATCTGGGGAGCGAGGTACGACGGCGACAGCCACACCAGCGACTTCGGTGGCTACATTGGCTCGAGCCACTGGTCGAACACCCGCCACAAGCAGTATCAGAAGAACGTCACCCGCACGTACAACAGCGTGAAGATGACTGTCGACCTCGACTGTGCCCACGGGCCTCTTTATGGGCTGGCCGACACCTACGTCGACTCCGCGTGCTCGTGATGTCGACGACGAAGGCAACCTTTCCGGCCGACGGAGGCTATCTATAGGTATGAGCACCCCGCTCCCGCCCGCACTCGTGACGTTCGTAGCGGCCGACCAGCGCCGGTTGCAGGCCGTCGCATACACCCTCACCGGGAACCGCTCCGACGCCGAGGACCTCCTTCAGGAGACCCTCCTCCGGCTGGTGCGCGCCTGGGACCGGATCGATGGGCGCGGAGCCGCCGGTTACGCAGCCACGATCATGTGGCGGCTGCACCGTCGACATCGCATGACAGACCGGGTGCTGCACCGGGTGCCCGACCTGCCGTCACACGCCGACCACGTTGAGTCCACCGACACGCGGCTGGTGCTGCGCGCCGCGGTGACGTCGCTGCCACCGCGGCAGCGCGCCGTCATCGCGCTGCGCTACCTGTGCGACATGACCGAGCAGCAGACCGCGGACGCGCTCGGCTGCTCGGTCGGCACCGTGAAGAGCCAGTGCGCTAAGGCGTTCGCCACGCTGCGCACCCGGCTCGACGCGCCGCTGGCCTCCGACCGGCGCTCACCCTCACCTCAGCCCTCACCGAACACGGAGGCCCGCAATGCCTGACCCTCGCCCCAACTCCGACATCGAAGAACTCCTCCGCAGGCGCGACTGGGTCGAGGACCTGTCCCCTGTCGACCTGGACCGGCTCGCGGGCCGCGCCCGGCGTCGCGTCCAATGGCCGACCGCAATCGTGGCCGCGGCAGCAGTCGTCGCCATCCTCGGCGGCATCGTGGGCGGCGCCAGCCTGCTCCGGCGCCCGGGCCACCCGGCACAGCCGGCCGCCTCCAGCGGCAGCGGCGGGACCGTCCCCTGGGTGAACACGCCCGCCTCAGAAGTCAGCCCGGCAACGCCGAGCGACTGTCAGCCCGGCGACCTACAGATCGCTTTGGGCAGCGTGGGCGTGTGGCAAGGCCAGTCGCTGCAGGTTCTCGACGTCACGAACACGTCCGGGATGCCGTGCAGCTTCCCCCCGCAGGCTTTGTCCGTCACCGCGACCACGCCAGCGGGGCGCCAGGTCGGCGTCGACCAGGCCGCGAACCAGGACGCCGTCGCACTCTCCGCCGGCCAGACCGCCCACGTCGGGATCGGTGCGCCGGCCGACTGCGGGTCGGCGCCCACCATCGCCCGGACCTTGGAGGTCAAGATGGCCGGCGGTGCCGCACACAGCCTGGACAAGGCGTGGCTGCCGGTGAACTGCGGACGGCCCAGCGTCGTCCAGGTCAGCGTGGATACGGCCGCCTCCGCGGCGTCTGAGCCCCTCACCGTCACCGTGCACGCACCCGCGGCGGCCACGGCCGGCAGCACGCTGCGGTTCACGGTCACCCTCACCGACACCTCGACCTCCGAGTCGGTGAAGTTCGCTGACTGTCCGTCGTACTACATGGGCCTCAAGGCCGCGCAGGTCGACGAGGGCTACCAGCTAAACTGCGACGTGAACCCCGACCTGGCGCCCGGAGAGTCACGCACCTACGAGATGCAGATGGCCGTTCCCGACGGTGCCGCGGGCAGCGACGTGCTGACCTGGTACCTGGGCGGCCACGCGGCCACCGACAGCGTCCCGATCGACGTGCACTGAGCCACCTCACCCTGCGGCCGCGGCAGGCCGAGGTGGCGCGGGCACTCGCCGGCGTATGGCCGAAAATGCGACCGTGGGCGGACGTGGGGGATGCCTGGGAAGACCGGCTCGCCGTGCAGGACTGACCTTTCGCGGGCGTGCACCCGCGCTTGCATCGGCGTGTCCCTGGGCGGTGCCGGCGCAGATCAGCTCTTCTCCGCGGGGGTGCACCTGCTGGCTCAGCGCGTACCAGAACGGGGCGCGCAGCTGCCACCGGTCGGTGTCCTCACCATGAGCTGTTGGTGCTGCTCGGCCGCCCGCTCGGGCCGGGACACAGTCTGTCGGCGGAAGCCCGTCGAGGCGGCGCTACGCTCCGCTGCCCCCGTGCCCTCGACTTCCCTCTGCGACGTCCGGTCATCGGCTACTTGTTTCATTGCCTTAGGACCGCGGCCCGGCCAGGCTTCGGTCCAGGCGCTCGGGCTGTCGCTCGCAAATCGGCTGCCCACGTTTGTCGTGTGGCTCTCACATGGCCTGCGCAGTCCGGGCGTCGCCCCACAGGGCGGGGAGAGGCTCAAGAGGGGTTTGCTCTGCTCGAAGTAGCGTTGCCCACCCGGCTCGATGAATCTGTTCGATCCATTACCGGAGGACATCTTTGGGCTCCACCTCAGCACGTGTGGTCATCGGCATGGACCCGCACAAGCGCTCCGCCACCATCGAGGTGATGGGCGCGGACGAGACCGTCGTTGGCGGGGGCCGGTTCGGCACCGACCGCGACGGCTACGCGGCCATGAAGGACTACGCCAAGCAGTGGCCGGATCGGGTCTGGGCGATCGAGGGCTGCCAGGGCATCGGCCGTCACATCGCCAATCGGCTGCTCGCCGACGGCGAACAGGTCGTCGACGTGCCACCGAAGCTGTCCGCGCGGGCGCGGGTGTTCGCCACCGGACAGGGCCGAAAGACCGACGCCACCGACGTGCACTCGGTCGCGCTGGTTGGCACCCGGATGAGCGGGCTGCGGCCGGTGGTCAACGACGAGCAGCTGGCACTGCTGCGGATCCTGGTCGACCGTCGCCGGTCGCTGGGTGAGGACCACACCCGGATGATCAGCCAACTGCACCAGCTGCTGCTGGAA
This sequence comes from Segeticoccus sp., assembly GCA_035690725.1. Taxonomy (GTDB): domain Bacteria; phylum Actinomycetota; class Actinomycetes; order Actinomycetales; family Dermatophilaceae; genus DASSKF01. The sequence continues at coordinate 930 of DASSKF010000228.1, read as the reverse complement.
CTCATTCCCGGCGGTGCGAAGAAGTACCTCTCTGCCGCGCAGGCCAAGGCGCTGCTGGCCAAGGTCCGACCGCGTGACGTGGCCGGCAAGGCCCGCCGTCGGGTCGCCGCCGAGCTGGTCGCCGACCTGGAGCGGGTCTACCGGCGTTCCAAGGAAGCCGACAAGGAGCTCAAGGAACTCGTCGCCGCGACCGGGACCAGCCTGATGGATCTGCATGGCATCGGCCCCTCAGGAGCCGCAAGATTGCTGGTCGAGGTCGCCGACATCACCCGGTTCCCCAGCAAGGCGCACTTCGCGTCCTGGAACGGCACCGCGCCGATCGATGCCTCCTCCGGGGACCAGGTGCGGCACCGACTGTCGCGGGCCGGGAACCGGCAGATCAACCGAGTGCTGCACATCATGGCCACCGTGCAGCTGCTCACCGCGACCGAAGGCCGGGCCTACTTCGACCGGAAGAAGGCCACAGGGAAGACCTCGATGGAAGCGATGCGATGCCTCAAGCGAAGGCTGTCCGACCTTGTCTACCGCCGGATGCTCAACGACGCCCTGACCACCGCGGCGACGGGCCCGGGAGGACACCGGGGAACGTCTCCTGACTCCAGCGTGACCAGCTCACATCCCCATGCCAGCTCTTCGGAGAAGTCACTTCCCGGACCCGCCACGGCTCAGCCTACGGCCAAGCTCAGAACGGCTTCTTGACACAGAGGGGAGCCATGAGAGTGAAAGTCGCGGCGGCCGACACGCGGCGAAAGGAAGCGGGTCCCGGGCCGGGCCGGAACTGTCCCGCAAGCCGAACCTCAAGTGACAACGCGGCAGTTCGGCACGGGTCCTACTGATCGACCGTCCCGAATACCCCGCCCGCAAGGCTTCTCCGGTGACGGGTCCCCTACCGACGCACAGAACCAGGTTGCGCGGGATGGCGCATCCACC
>DASSKF010000227.1:0-20250 GCA_035690725.1 Segeticoccus sp. | reverse complement strand
GCTCGACGTCGAGGAGGCGCTGCGGCGTGCCGGGGAGCTCGGCCGGCGCGACCGCCGGACCGTGCTCGGCGTCACCGGTCCCCCGGGCGCCGGGAAGTCGACCCTGGCCGAGGCGGTGGTCGACGCCGTCCCCGGATCCGTGCTCGTCGGGATGGACGGGTTCCACCTCGCGCACAGCGCCCTGGCCGACCTCGGGCTGGTCGAGGTCAAGGGCGCCCCGCGGACGTTCGACGCCGCGGGGTACGTCGCGCTGCTGCGGCGGATCCGGGAGCAGCGCGGCGAGACCGTGTGGGCCCCGCAGTTCCGGCGCGAGGTCGAGGACGCCATCGCCGGCGCGGTGCCCGTGCGACCGGGCACTCGGCTGGTGGTGACGGAGGGCAACTACCTGCTCCTGCCCGACGAGCCCTGGTGCCGCGTACCGGAGCTGCTCGACGAGGTCTGGTACGTCGACGCGGCCGAGGAGCTGCGCCGCCGGCGCCTGGCCGAGCGGCACCGCCGCTACGGCCGGTCCGAGCAGGAGGCGTGGGCCCGCACCACCGGCAGCGACGAGGCCAACGCCGAGCTGGTGCGCGCCACCCGCGGCCGGGCCGACGTCGTGGTCGGGCAGGTGCCTCCTACGCTGGCGGAGTGACCTCCCGGACGCTCGGCACCCCCTCGCCCACCTCCTCGACCGGCGGCCGGCCCCGGCTGGTCCTGCTCGTCCTGGCCGCGCTGGCGGCACTGACCGGTCTGACGGCCCTGCAGACCGCGACCGCCCCACCCGCCGCTGCGCACGACGTGCTCATCAGGACGGTCCCGGCGGACGGGGCGACCGTGCCCGAGCCGCCGGGTGCGGTCAAGCTGGTCTTCGAGGAGCCCCCGCTGAAGCTCGGCACCGAGGTGGCCGTCACCGGGCCGGACGGCGCCGTGCAGCAGGGCAAGCCGGTGATCGACGGCAGCACCGTGCGCCAGCAGCTCACCCCCGGCACGTCGGCCGGGACGTACACGGTCGACTACCGCGTCACCTCCGACGACGGCCACGTCGTCTCGGGCACCTTCTCCTTCACCGCGCAGCAGGCCGCGGGAGGCGCCTCGGCCACCAGCAGCCCCGCCGGCGCCACGTCCGCGCCCGCGAGCCCGACCACCGCGGCACCGCAGCCGTCGGCCTCGGGCGGGTCACCGACGGTCTCCGGCCCGAGCTCGCCCTCCTCCTCGGCACCGGCCGCCGCGGACGGCGGCAGCGGCCTCGACTTCCCGGTCCCGCCCTCGATCCTCGCCTGGGGCGTCGTCCTGCTCGTCCTCGTGATCGGCGGCATCACCTGGCTCGTCAAGCGCCTCGGCGGGCGCGACGAGCAGGGGTGAGCACGCGGCATACGCTGGCAGCAGGCGCGTGACCCGCGCCACAGCAGCTCGCCCGCGGCTCCGCGTCGGCGCCGCGACCGAGGACACGAGGACAAAGGAGTCACCACCGTGACCGTCTGGAACTCTCCGTCGAGAGCCACCCCCTTCGCCCCGGAGGGTGGGCACGAGCAGGTCGCCTACTGCCACGACCGCAGGACCGGCCTGCGCGCCATCATCGCCATCCACAGCACCGCGCTCGGGCCGGCGCTGGGCGGGACCCGGTTCTTCCCGTACGAGAACGAGGACGACGCCCTCGCCGACGTGCTGCGGCTCTCGCGGGGGATGTCCTACAAGAACGCGCTGGCCGGGCTGGACCTCGGCGGCGGCAAGGCGGTGATCATCGGGGACCCGCGCACGGACAAGAGCGAGGCGCTGCTGCGGGCCTACGGCCGGTTCGTGGAGAGCCTGGGGGGCCGCTACTACACCGCCTGCGACGTGGGCACCTACGTGGCGGACATGGACGTGGTGGGACGGGAGACGCGCTTCGCGACCGGGCGCAGCGAGGTGAACGGGGGTGCGGGCGACTCGTCCGTGCTCACGGCATACGGGGTGTTCCAGGGCATGCGGGCGTGCGCCCAGCACGCGTGGGGCGAGTCCACCCTGCGCGGCCGGACGGTCGGGATCGCCGGCGTCGGCAAGGTCGGCCGGATCCTCACCGGGCACCTGCTGGAGGACGGCGCGGAGCTGGTGGTGACCGACGTCAACGGGCCGGCCGTGGAGCAGCTGGTCGCGCAGTACCCCCAGGTCGAGGTGGTCGACGACGTCGAGACGCTGGTGAAGTCGGACCTGGACGTCTACGCGCCGTGCGCGATGGGCGGGGCGCTGGACGATGCGACCGTGGAGGCGCTCAACGCGTCGGTGGTCTGCGGCGCCGCCAACAACCAGCTGGTGGACGAGCACCCGGACGGCACGGCCGCGCGGCTGCTGGAGCGGGGCATCACCTACGCGCCGGACTTCCTGGTCAACTCAGGCGGTGTCATCCAGGTCTCCGACGAGCTGCACGGCTTCGACTTCGAGCGGGCCCGGCAGCGGGTGACCGGGGTGTTCGACGCCACCCTGTCGGTGCTGCAGCGGGCTGCGGAGCACGGCATCCCCCCCGCCCTCGCCGCCGACCACCTCGCCGAGGAGCGGATGGAGTCGGTCGGCGACCCCGCCCGGATCTGGTTGCCGGTGGGACGCCGCGGCTGACAGGGGGCACCACGGCCGACACGGCCGACACGGCCGACACCGGTCCCGGTTGCGGTGATTTCGCTGGGGGCGTCGGCGCGCGGGGGCCGGGGAGGCTTTCCCGGGACAATTCCTGTAGCGTGGGACCCACGATTACACGAGATTCCCGGGGCTGCTCCGCGGGCTGAGGGAGCCGATGGTTCTCCCAGCGAGCGATGCTGTCCCGGCAGACCGCATGAGGGGGTCACGCCATGGGGCGCGGCCGAGCCAAGGCCAAGCAGACGAAGGTCGCCCGGGAGCTGAAGTACTTCTCCCCGGACACCGACCTGGGCGCACTCGAGCGCGAGCTGCACGGAGGACGGACGACTCGCGAGGAGCCGGCGGAGCCCGCCGACACCTCGACCGAGGACGAGTACGACGACTACGGGAAGTGGGCCTCGGGCGAGCGCTGAGACGCTCACCCCCTCCCCGTCGGATTTCAATCCCGCCACACACCGGGCTGGCGCCTGCCCACCGTGCGGGTCAGCGGGGGTGGCGGCCCACCATCTTGACGGTCCCGCCGGCGACGCCCTTCGCGCCGCGGACCAGGTCAGCGTCGTCGGCAGCCGGTCCGGCCGCCGCCGGGTCGTGGTCGTGCACCCGGCCCAGCACCCACGTCGCCACGCCGCGTCCCCGGAGCACGTCGATCGCCCGCTCTGCCTGCGCAGCGGGCAGGACGGCGACGAAGCCGACGCCCATGTTGAGGGTCCGCTCCAGGTCGGGCACCGGGACGCGGCCGAGGTCCCGGACCAGGTCGAACACCGGGGCCGGCAGCCAGGTGCTGCGGTCCACCGTGGCCAGCAGACCGGCCGGCAGGACACGGGCCAGGTTCGCGGCCAGCCCGCCTCCGGTCACGTGGCTCAGCGCGTGCACGTCGACGCCGTCGGTGCCGATCAGGGCCAGCAGGTCCTTGGTGTAGACCCGGGTCGGCTCGAGCAGCGCCTCGCCGAGGGTGCGGCCCAGCTCGGGCACGTGCCGGTCCAGACTCCAGCCCGCGCCGGCCACCACGCGGCGGATCAGTGAGTAGCCGTTGGAGTGCAGCCCGGAGGAGCCGAGGGCGAGCACCACGTCCCCGGCGAGCACGCGCTCGGGGCCCAGCAGGTCGGCGTGCTCGACCACGCCGGTGGCCGCCCCGGCGACGTCGTACTCGTCCGGGTCGAGCAGCCCCGGGTGCTCGGCGGTCTCCCCGCCCACCAGCGCGACGCCGGCCGCGTGACAGGCGTCCGCGATGCCGGCGACGATCGAGGCGACGCGCTCGGGCACCACCGACCCGGTGGCGATGTAGTCGGTCATGAACAACGGCTCGGCGCCGCAGACGACGATGTCGTCGACCACCATCCCGACCAGGTCGTAGCCGATCGTCTCGTGCACGTCCATCGCCTGGGCGATGGCGACCTTGGTGCCGACGCCGTCGGTGCTGGTGGCCAGCACGGGTCGGGTCATCCGGGCGATCGCGGAGGCGTCGAACAGCCCGGCGAACCCGCCGAGGCCGCCGAGGACCTCCGGGCGGGTCGCGGCACGCACCGACGCCTTCATCAGCTCGACGGCCCGGTCGCCCGCCTCCACGTCGACCCCGGCGGAGGCATAGGTGACCGGCTGCTCCGGGTGCTGGGTCGTCATACCGCTCTTTCGACTCGGCGGGTCAGGGTCGGCGCAGCGCGTCGGACGCCCCGCCACCCGCCGTGGTCGGCACCCGCTCCACATCGAGCGTGCCCACCTCGGTCGGGTCCGTGCCCTCGTGCTGCACGGGCAGCTGCAGGTCGAGCAGGGCCTGGGCGTCGCTTCCCGCGTGGTCCGGGACGCCGACCGGGTACTCCCCGGTGAAGCAGGCGGTGCACAGCCGATCCCGGGGCTGGTCGGTCGCGGCGACCATGCCGTCGGTGCTGATGTAGCCCAGGCTGTCGGCGCCGATGCTGGAGCGCACGCCCTCGGTGTCGATGCCGGTCGCGATCAGCTCGGCGCGGGTGGCGAAGTCGATCCCGTAGAAGCAGGGCCAGCGCACGGGCGGGCTGGAGATGCGGACGTGCACCTCGGCGGCGCCGGCCTCCCGGAGCATGCGGACCAGGGCGCGCTGGGTGTTGCCGCGCACGATCGAGTCGTCCACCACGACCAGGCGCTTGCCCTTGATGACGTCGCGCAGCGGGTTGAGCTTGAGCCGGATCCCGAGCTGGCGGATCGTCTGCGACGGCGCGATGAAGGTGCGGCCGACGTAGGAGTTCTTCACCAGCCCCTGCCCGTAGGGGATGCCCGACTCCTGGGCGTAGCCGATCGCCGCCGGCGTGCCCGACTCCGGCGTCGGCATCACTAGGTCAGCTTCAACGTGGTGTTCCCTTGCTAGCCTTCTTCCCATCTCCACGCGGGCCTCGTGCAGCGAGCGGCCGGCGAGGGTGGTGTCGGGGCGCGCGAGGTAGACGTACTCGAACACACACCCCTTCGGCTGCGCCTCCGCGAACCGGCTGCTGCGCAGGCCGTTCTCGTCGATGGCGATGAGCTCGCCCGGCTCCACCTCGCGGATCACGCTCGCGCCGACGATGTCGAGGGCCGCGGTCTCGCTGGCGACCACCCACCCGCGCTCGAGGCGACCGAGCACCAGGGGACGGATCCCCTGCGGGTCGCGTGCGGCATACAGGGTGTGCTCGTCCATGAAGACGAAGCAGAACGCGCCCCGAAGCCGGGGCAGCACCTCCATCGCTGCCTTTTCGAGCGGCCGGGCGAAGTCCTCTCGCGGCTCCTGCAACGTCGCCGCTGGGGCACTGGTCAGCAGGGCCGTCACCAGGGCGGTGTCCGTGGTGTTGCCGCGGCCGAGCTCGCCGCCGAGGTGGTCGGCACCGTGCGCCTGCCGCTCCTCGACGAGCTCGCGCAGCTCGGCGGAGTTGATCAGGTTGCCGTTGTGCGCGAGCGCGACCGTGCTGCCGTGGTTGCTGCCGAGGGTCGGCTGCGCGTTCTCCCAGACGCTGGCGCCGGTGGTCGAGTAGCGGCAGTGCCCGACGGCGAGGTGTCCCTTGAGCGTGCCGAGCGCGCCCTCGTCGAAGACCTGCGAGACCAGGCCCATGTCCTTGTAGACGAGCATCCGGTGCCCGTCCGACGCCGCGATCCCCGCCGACTCCTGTCCCCGGTGCTGCAGCGCGTAGAGCCCGAAGTAGCTGAGCTTGGCGACCTCCTCGCCGGGCGCCCACACGCCGAAGACGCCACACGCGTCCTGCGGGAGGTTCTCGCCGGGGAGCAGGTCGTGGGTGAGCCGTCCATCGCCGCGTGCCACGTCATCCAGTGTTCCACAGCCGAGGCGGTGCCCCGGACGGCGTGCGCCGGGCGGTCAGGACGCCGGTGGGTGACCCTCGTCCTCCGCGGGTATGCCGTGGGCCCGCCCGGGCGGCCCGTCCTCGCCCTGCTGCTCGTGCTCCTGCTCGAGCTCCCGTCGGGCGCGTTCGACCTGCTGCACCGAGCGGTGGTCGAGCACCACCGCGACGACGCCGGCGGCCAGGGCGCCGAGGACGGCGCCGCCGACCCCGAGGAACATCAGGGTCGAGCCGCCGCTGTACTGCGGGGTGGCCGGCCCGAGCGCCGAGACGAGGGCGCCCGCGAGGAACCCCAGGACCGCGCCGGTGCCGATGAAGGCGGCGAAGCTGGGGGCGCGCCGGACGGGGTACTGCTGCGGGCTCACGTGACCACGGTACGCGAGGGCGGCCGCGCTACCGGGCTGTGGGCCCGCGCACCGCGTAGGGTGGCAGACCGAGGGCCCATCGGACCCGGTGGGCTGCCGATGCGGTTGACCGAGAGAGGGGCCTGCGCATGTGGAAGTGGGTCGTGCTGATCCTGTTCCTCATCCTGATCGCGATCATCGTCTGGTCGATGCTGCGCCGCGGGGGCGGCGCCGACACCACGGGTTCCGCGGGCGACCAGCGCCGCGCGCCCGGCGCCGAGGCGCCCCAGGTGCCGGAGCAGGCGGACGAGCCGGACGGTGCGAGCCGGGCGGAGGACGCGGCCACGGGGTTGGGCCGTGCCGGTGCAGCCGGCACGGTGGCGCCGACGGGCGGGCGGGACGAGCCCTACGACCAGGCGGCCGACGAGGAGCCCCCGCCGCCTCCCGGTGAGGCGGCGGCCGCCGGTGCCCCGACGCTCCCGGAGCCCGGTGAGGAGCCCGGTGAGGAGCCCGGTGAGGAGCCCGGGACCAGCACGGCAGAGCCGACCGCTCCGGTCGACGAACCGAGCACGACCGCGCCGGAGCCTGACGAGGCGGCCACCGAGCAGGGGGAGCACGGCCACCGATACGCCGACGGCTCCACGGACGTGACGGGCGATGCGGTGACCGACTTCGCCGAGCCGGCCGGCCAGGAGGTGCAGGAGCCCGGGCGCGGCACGGACACCGACCAGCCCCCGGCCACGAGCCGGCTCGACCAGGGCGACCCCACCAGTCCGTCGACGGGCAAGGCGCACGGCGAGCACGGCCACGGCGAGTGGGGCGCGCCCGACCCGTCCGCGCCGCCGGCCGAGCCGGGCGCGACCACCGAGGCCGGTTCGGAGGGCATGGGCACCAGCTCCTCCGGCGGCATGGGGACCTACCGGGATAGCGCGACCGGCACCCAGAACCAGGCCGACCTGGGCGAGGCCGGGTCAGGACACGTCGACCTGCCCGGCGCGACCCCCCTCACGCCGGCGCCCTACGGACCCGGATCCGCCGAGCCGGACGAGGACGGCGCCGGGCCCGACGGGTGGGCGGTGAAGGGCAACGCCGGCTCGATGCTCTTCCACACCGAGGACTCACCGTCCTACGGCAACCGGGCCGACGTCTGGTTCGAGTCCGAGGACGCAGCGAAGGCAGCCGGGTTCAAGCACTGGGACCGCAAGCGCCGCTGACCGCGACAGCGGGAGAGTTGCGGCAACTTCTGTGGTTGGCGGGGCTCCGGGTCAGGGAAAGAGCGGTACCCGGTCACCGAGCTCGGCGCGCTGACCGCTGGCCCGGACGGTGCCGCCCCGCCTCGCGTCGTCCCAGCTCCGCGCGCCGACCACGAGGTCGAGCCACGTCCGGGCGTCGGTCTCGATGACGTTGGACGGCGTGCCACGGGTGTGCCGGGGTCCCTCGATGCACTGCACCGCGCCGAACGGCGGCACCCGCACCTCGACACTGCGACCGGGTGACCGGGCGGCCAGCTCCTCGAGCGTGTAGCGCACGGCGGTGGCGACCACGGTGCGCGCGGCAGCGTCGGGGTCGGCACGCCATACCTGCAGGGCCTCGTGTCCCTCGGCGAGGGGCACGCGACGACGTGCGGGCACTCAGATGCCCTCGCGCTCGATCGGGCAGGACATGCAGCGGGGGCCGCCGCGGCCGCGGCCCAGCTCGCTGCCCGGGATGGTGATGACCTCGACGCCGTGCGAGCGCAGGAAGGTGTTGGTCGTGACGTTGCGCTCGTAGGCGACCACCACGCCGGGCTCGAGGGCGAGCACGTTGCAGCCGTCGTCCCACTGCTCGCGGGCCGCGGCGTGGACGTCCTGGCTGGCGGTGAGGACGTTGATGTCGTCCAGCCCGAGGGCACCGGCGATGGCCCGGTGCATGTCCTCGGGCGCGTGGTCGGTGACCTTGAGCTCCTTGTCGTTGACGCCCGCCTCGATCGTGTAGGCGGGGAGCATCCCGAGGCCGGCGTACTTGGTGAAGGTGTCGGCGTTGACCATCGTCATCACCGTGTCGAGGTGCATCAGGGCCCGGGCCTTGGGCATGTTGAGCGCCACGATCCGGCGCGAGGGGTCGTCCGCGAGCACCCGCCGCGCCAGCCGCTCGACGCCCTGCGGCGTGGTTCGCTCGCTCATGCCGACGAGGACGGCGCCGCGGCCGAGGACGAGGATGTCGCCGCCCTCGGTGGTCGCGGGGCCGCCGCCGAGCCCCTCGGACCAGAGCCGGAAGCCGGCGTCGGCGAACATCGGGTGCCAGCGGTAGATCGCGTCGTAGTGGACGGTCTCGCGGCGCCGGGCCTTCTTGTGCATCGAGTTCACGGCCACGCCGTCGTAGATCCACGCCGAGGTGTCCCGGGTGAACAGGTGGTTCGGCAGCGGCGCCAGCACCATCTCGTCCGGGCCGAGCGCGTGGATCACCACGGAGCGCGGCTCGTCGATGCGCGCGAGCAGCTCGCGCTTGGTGATCCCGCCGATGAGGAACTGGGTCAGCTCCTGCGGGTCCATCCCGTCGAAGAGGTTGCGCAGCGCGTCGATCGCCATCGGGCCGTAGAGCCGCTCGTCGAGGGACTCGTCCAGCACGTACTTCTTGGCCTCGGGGATCGCGAGCGTCTCCTCGAGCAGCCGGTCGAGCATGTGCACCGTGATCCCGCGGCCCTCGATCGCGGCGACGAACCGGTCGTGCTCCTGCTGCGCCTGGTCCACCCACAGCACGTCGTCGTAGAGGTAGGCGTCCTTGTTCGCCGGCGTCAGGCGCTCCATCTCCAGACCCGGACGGTGAACGATGACCTGGCGGAGTCGACCGACCTCGGAGTCGACGTGGTACTTCATCGGCGGTGTTCCCCTTCGCTGTGTCCTGGGTGTCGGACGACCGGTCCGTGGTCCTGGGTGTGGGACGACGACGTCCCATCCTCGCACCCCGCGGGCACCGGCCGGGACGGGATAACGTGGCGCCGCGATGAGGTCGACGTCCCGGATCGAGCTGGTGCCCGACCGCGAGCGCGGGCGCGGCACCACGGTCGTCGTGGACGGCGCGCCCCAGTCGCACGTGGACGTCCGCGACCCGGCACACCTCGTCTTCGAGTACGTCCAGCACCTGGCCGCGGTCATCGACACCCTGCCCCCGGGCCCGCTCGCGGTGACCCACGTCGGCGGCGCCGGCCTCACGCTTCCCCGCTGGGTCAACGCGCAGCGCCCCGGCTCGCCGCAGATCGTGCTCGAGCCGGACACCGAGCTGACCGAGGTGGTGCGCCGGGAGCTGCCGCTGCCGCGGCGGCACCGGATCCGGGTGCGGCCCCAGGACGGGCGTACTGGCCTGGTCGGGCTGCGTGCCGCGAGCGCGGACGTCGTGGTGGTCGACGCGTTCGCCGGCGGCCGCGTGCCGGCCGAGCTCACGACGGTCGAGCTGCTCGAGCAGGTCCGGCGGGTCCTGTCCCCGGGCGGGCTCGCACTGCTCAACGTCGCCGACGAGCCCGGGATGCGGTATGCCGCGCGCCTCCTGGCCGGCCTGCGTCACGTCCTCGGCCACGTCGCGGTGGTCGCGACGCACGAGGTGCTGAAGGGCAAGCGCTTCGGCAACCTCGTGGCGGTCGGCTCGGGCGAGCCGATCGACGCCGACGCGATCCGGCGGCGGGTGACCCGCTCGCCCTTCCCCACCGGCGTGCGCGACGGGGACCAGCTCGCCGGGCGCGTCGACGCGGCGGTGCCGTTCACCGACGCGGACGCGAGCTGGTCGCCCGAGCCGCCGCCGATGAAGGGCTGGCGCCTGCGCTGACCGGTCAGCCGGCGAGCAGGCCGTCGATCTGGTTCATCGCCAGGGTGGCTCCCTCGATGATGCCCATGTCGAGCACCTGCTGCAGCGCCTCGGCGGACTCGTAGACCGACCGGAAGGTCGCCCGGGTGCGGCCGTCGACCTCCTCGAACCGGTAGACGTTGTGCGACACGGGCAGGTGCGGCACCGGGTTGAAGTCGGCGTCGGCGAAGCCGTCGTCGAAGGAGAGCTCCCGGGGCGCGTCCACGGCCGTGACCTGCCACCAGCCGGCGAACTTCTCGCCGTCGGGTGCGGTCATGAAGTAGGTCACCCGGGCGCCGGGCACCAGGTCGTGGTCGACGAACGTGGCGGGGTGCGACGGCGGGCCCCAGACCCTCTCCAGCTGGCGGGGGTCGGCATACACCTGCCACACCCGCTCCGGTGGCGCGTCGAACTCGGCGGTGATGGTCAGGGTCAGGTCGTCCATGTCGTGGCGGACGTCGGTGACGGGCATGGCTACTTCTCCTCGTGGTGGCTGGGTTCCTGGTCAGGTTGGGCGAGCAGCTCGTCCATCCGGGCGATCCGGCCGCGCCAGAGGTCCTCGAGCTCGGCGAGCATCGACGCGACCGAGCGGACCGCCGACACCTCGCCGCTGGCCAGCTGCTCGCGCCCGTGACGGCGCTTGGTCAGCAGGCCGGCCCGCTCGAGCACGGCGACGTGCTTCTGCACCGCCGCGAAGCTCATCTCGTAGCGCGCGGCGAGCGTCGAGACCGAGTGCTCCCCGGCAAGCACACGACGCAGGATGTCGCGCCGCGTGCGGTCGGCCAGAGCATGGAACCAGGCATCGGCCCGGTCCTCCTCGCCCTCGGTCACGGAGCCAACATACAACCACTCGGTTGTATGTTGTCAAGGCCACCGGCCCCGTCGACCCCGCCACCCGGCCGGTCACCCTCGGACCACAAACGTGCAGGTGCCACGAGAGTGGGCCCCGACCGGCACAATCGGTCCTCTTCAGACCCACAAACCTGTTGCCTTGTCGGCGGCGGGTTGTTTGGCTACCCGGCGTGGACGTCAACGGCATGTGGACAGCACCCGGCACGGACCCGCGCGAGGCGATCCCGCAGGGACGCGGCGAGAAGGCGGTGCTGGCGGAGTACCTCGACCGCTACCGGATGACCGTCGAGCTCAAGTGCGAGGGCCTGACCGCCGAGCAGCTCGCCACTCGGTCGGTCCCGCCGTCGACGATGTCGCTGCTCGGACTGGTCCGCCACCTCGCCCGGGTCGAGCACTCCTGGACCCGCAGGGTGTTCGAGGGACAGGCCGACCTGCCGCGGCTCTACCGGACCGAGGAGGACCCCGACCTCGACTTCACCGGGGCGACCGCCGACGACGAGGTCGTCGCCGATGCCTGGGCGACGTGGCGGGCCGAGGTCGCCCACGCCCGGGAGGTCTGCGCCGGGCTTGACCTCGACGCGCCGGTCGACGTCCACGGCGAGGAGGTGGAGGCGCGCGACATCGTGGTGCACCTGGTCGAAGAGTATGCCCGGCACGCAGGTCACGCGGACCTCCTGCGGGAGTGCCTGGACGGTCGCACGGGGCAGTAGCGGCCGAGCCGGTCCACGGGGGGGCCGGTTCGGCCGCGCCGCCGGCCCAGTCCCGCCGATCCAAGGACTGCAACTCCATGGTTGCGCCCACGAGGGCATGTGTGCAATCGTGTGGTTGCACATTGACCGACGTTCGAAGGATCCGCAGATGAGCAACCAGACCACCACCACCGACATCGACCCGCTGGACCGGATCGACAAGAGCATCGAGATCGACGCCAGCGCCGAGAAGGTCTTCGCACTGGTCAGCCGGCCCGGCTGGTGGATCAACGACGGCGCCATCGACCCCGAGCCCGAGCTGCGCCAGGAGGGCGAGGTCACCGTCGTGACGCATGCCCGGCACGGCGAGTTCCGGCTGGCGGCCGTGGCCTGCGAGCCGCCGTCGTACGTCGCGTTCCGCTGGCACCACCGGTTGCCCGAGGACGGCAGGCAGCGCTCCACCCTGGTGGAGTTCCGGATCGAGCCGCGCGAGGGTGGTGGGGTCACGCTCAGCGTCGCCGAGAGCGGCTTCGCCGGCCTGCAGAAGCCGCGCGAGGAGTGGCTGCGGGACCGCTCGGACAACGTCGAGGGCTGGGACACCGAGCTGGCGGCGGCGCGGACCCACCTCGAGGCAGCGTGAGCCAGAGCCTGACGCCGGTGTTCGCGGCGCTGGCCGATGACACCCGTTGGGCCATCCTGGCCCGCCTGGGCGAGGGGCCGGCCTCGGCGTCGGCCCTCGCCCGGGAGCTCCCGGTCAGCCGGCAGGCGATCGTCAAGCACCTGGAGGTGCTGCGGGCCGTGGGCCTGGTCGAGGCCGAACCCCGCGGCCGCGAGGTCGTCCACCGCGCCCTGGGCGGCCGGCTGACCGACCTCGCCCACGACCTGGACCTGATTGCCCACGAGTGGGACCGCCGCCTGGCCCGGGTCAAGCACCTGGCCGAGGACCCGGGGTGAGGATGGCCGGCATACCGTGTCCTCCATGCGCGCCACCACGATCCACGGACCCCGCGACGTCCGCCTCGGGGAGCAGCCCGACCCCAGCCTCGTCGACGCGACGGATGCGATCGTGCGCATCACCGCGGCATGCGTGTGCGGGTCGGACCTCTGGTACTACCGCGGCCTGAACGAGTTCAGTCCGTTCCGGATCGGGCACGAGTTCGTCGGTGTCGTCGAGGAGGTCGGCGAGCAGGTGCGCAGCCTGCGGCCCGGTGACTTCGTCATCACGCCGTTCACCTACGGCGACAACACCTGCCCGCACTGCCGGGCGGGGATCCAGACCGCGTGCGTGAACAGGGGCAACTACGGCCTCCCGGACACGAACGGCCACCTCGTCGACGGCGGGCAGGGCGAGGCCGTGCGGGTGCCGTTCGCGGACGGCACGCTGGTCGCCGCCCGCGAGCAGCCGGACCCCGCGATGGTGCCGTCGCTGCTGGCCTGCTCGGACGTCATGGGCACCGGGTGGCACGCGGCGGTCGCGGCGAACGTGCGCGAGGGCGACACCGTGGTCGTCGTGGGCGACGGCGCCGTCGGGCTCTGCGGTGTGCTCGCGGCCTCCCGCATGGGCGCCGAGCGGGTCGTCGCGATGTCCCGGCACGAGCCGCGGCAGAAGGTCGCCACGGAGTTCGGCGCGACCGACCTCGTTGCCGAGCGCGGCGACGACGCGGTGGCGGCCCTGCGCGAGCTGACCGACGGCGTCGGTGCCGACGCCGTCCTGGAGTGTGTCGGCACGGGGCAGGCGATGGAGACCGCGGTCGCGGCGGCCCGCCCCGGGGCGACCGTCGGGTTCGTCGGCGTGCCGCACGGGGTCGAGCTGCCGGTCGGGCAGATGTTCTCCCGCAACGTCGGTGTCGCGGGCGGGGCGGCGCCGGCACGGCAGTACCTGCCCACCCTGCGCGACCAGGTGCTGGCCGGCGAGATCAACCCGGGGCGGGTGTTCGACCTCGAGCTGCCGCTGGACCGGGTGGGCGAGGCCTACGCCGCGATGGACGAGCGCCGCGCGATCAAGGTCCTGCTGCGCCCCTGACCGGGCACCGCTTCCGCGAGCGACCTCACACGAATGGCCCGGGTGCGCTCTCGGAACGCGTGTCCGGTCGAGTGGGGGGCCGGTGCTCAGTCGTTGACCGTCGCCGGCTCCCGGTGCTCCCGGCCGGGCGGGTTCAGGCTGCCGTAGCGGTCCATCCGCTGCCAGCGCAGCCGCGCGCCCGTCAGCGCCGTCACGACCGACTGGATCACGACCAGGTAGATCAGCTGCCGGTAGACGAACTGCTGCAGCGGCAGGCTCCACAGCGGGGCCAGTCGCTCGTGGTCCAGCCGGAACGCGACGAGGCCCATCATCAGCTGCAGCGCCAGGAAGGCCAGCCACACGAGGATGATCTTGCCGGGGTTGAGGAAGACGAGCCCGTAGAGCGCGAACACGTCGATGACCGGAGCGAACAGCGGCAGCAGCACCTGGAACAGCAGCAGGTAGCCCAGCCCCCGCCGCCCGAAGCGCCCCGCCGCCCCCGGCTCGCTGACGGTGCCGCGGTGGCGCCACATGGCCTGCAGCGTCCCGTAGCACCAGCGGTAGCGCTGGCGCCAGAGCGCACCGAGCGACGCCGGTGCCTCGGTCCAGGCCCAGGCGTACTCCTCGTAGACCACCCGCCAGCCGTCGCGGCCCAGAGCCATCGTCAGGTCGGTGTCCTCGGCGAGCGTGAGCCGCCCCACCCCGCCGGCCCGGTCGAGGGCCGCGCGACGGAACGCACCGACGGCTCCCGGAACGGTCGGCATACAGCCGGCGAGGTCGAACAGCCGCCGGTCGAGGTTGAAGCCGACGACGTACTCGATGTGCTGCCAGAGCCCGAGCAGTCCGTCGCGGTTGGCCACCTTCGCGTTGCCCGAGACGGCGCCGATCGTGGGGTCGCTGAACGGCTGTACGAGCATCCGGACCGTCTCCGGCTCCACGACGGTGTCCCCGTCGACCATGACGACGTAGTCGTGACGGGCGACGGAGACGCCGGTGTTGAGCGCGGCCGCCTTGCCGCGGTTGGCCGTGCGCACCAGCACGAGCTCGGCGAGGTCCAGCGACTCGACCACCTCTGCGGTGGCGTCACTGGACCCGTCGTCGACCACGATCACCTCCACCGGATGGTCCGAGTCGAGCAGGGAGCGCACCGTCGCCTCGATGCTGGCCTCCTCGTTGTATGCCGGCACGACCGCCGACACCGGGTCGGTCACCGGAGGTCCCCATCCCCGCGCACGCAGCCGCCGGTGGCGCCGCGAGGCGACGAACAGCACCGCGGCACGCAGCAGGGTGAGCACCGCCGCCGCGTAGAGCAGCACGGTGAGGACGGTCACGACGAGGTCGCTGACCTTGAGCGCCGCGATCAGCGCCATCCCGGTGAGCCGGTCACCCCAGGAGGCCGGCTGCGTCGGGTCGCTCGTCCCGAACGCCTCGCTCACGGTGCCGAATCGCCACCCGTGGGACTTCAGCTCGGGGATGAGCCGGTCGAGGGCTTGCACGGTGGGGGCGCGGTGGACCCCGCCGTCGTGCATGAGCAGCACCTGCCCCCGGGAGCTGTGCGGGGTGCTGTTCTTGACGATCGAGTGGACGTCGCCGCCCTGCCAGTCCTCGCTGTCCCGGGTGGTGAGCACGGTGAGGTAGCCGTGCTCGCCGGCGTGGCGGACCACCTTCCACGAGGCGTTGTCGAGGGCGTTGTTCTCCGAGGAGAACGGCGGGCGGAACAGGGACGTGCTCTGCCCGGTCGCACCGACGATCGCCAGCTGGCTCCAGCGGATCTCGAGCCGCCGCTGCCACGCGGGCACGGCCCCGAGGTCGGCGTGGGTGAAGGTGTGCACGCCGATCTCGTTGCCGTGCTCGACGATCTCCCTGGTCATTCCGGGATGGTCGGACACCCGGCTGCCGACGACGAAGAACGTGGCCCTGACGTGGTGCCGGTCGAGGACCCGCAGGATCTTCCGGGTCCAGCGCGGGTCCGGCCCGTCGTCGAAGGTGAGGGCGATCGTCTTGGGGTGCGGTGTCGAGGTGCGCTCGCCGGCGCCGGCTGCTCCGTCGATGAGGGGGCCACCGTGGCTGGCCTCCGGCGGGACCTCTCCGCTGGCGCCCGGCGGCGGACCGCTGTAGTCGCTGTGACCGTAGTGGTGCACGTAGCCCGCAACGGCGAGGGAGAGCCCGAGGGTCGCGAGCAGCACGACGAGGACCACCCAGTGCGCACGTGGTCGGGTGGCCGCTCCGCGGCGGGCCGCCCGGGGCGTGGGCGGGGTCCGGAGGGACAGCATCAGGTCAACGTCGCCCCGGCTGCACGGGATGCTCCTGCCGGGTGCCGTGGTCGGCGTGGGGCCCGTCGGCCGGGTGCGGCGGCTCCCAGGTCGGCACCCCGGACCACTCACCGGGCGGGTCGGCGGCAGGGTCCATCGGACGGCCGGCCAGCAGGGTGGCGGTGGTGTCCGCCCGCTCGGCCGACGTGGCCGGCTGCCGCACGGGCGGCCCGTTGACCGCGGACACGCCCAGGATGCCGGCGAAGGCGACGGCGGGCAGCACCGCGAGGGCACCGAGCCGGCCCATCAGGCGGCGCCGACGTCCCGTCCGGTCCACGAAGACGGGGGCGCCGTCCGCGGGCCGGCCGTCGACGGCGGGCTGCGCCGGCTCGGCCGTCGGGAGCACGGGGCCCGATCGGGCAGGGGCGGACGGGGCGAGGGTGGAAGGGGGCATCGCCGCACCACGATAACGATTCGGACTCGGCGGTTCAGCCCCGGTCGCGGAGCGGACCGGAACCGCGCGGCTCCCCCAGCACGGCGTCCAGCACGGCCGTGAGGTTGCTCACGACCCCCGCCCGGGGCAGGGGTCAGCGGCCGAAGACGGACGGCAGCGTGCCGGTGTGTGCCTCGCGCAGCTCGGCCAGCGTGACGTGGAACTGCCCCTGCAGGTCGATCCCGTCGGTCCCGTCGTCGACGACGCCGATCCGGGCGTGGGCGAAGCCGCGGGCCGAGCACATGTCGGTGAACCGCACCTCCTCCGAGCGCGGCACCGCCACGACCGCCCGGGCGGTCGACTCGCTGAACAGCGCGGTGAACGGGTCGACCCCGTCGCGCTCGCAGACCTCGTCCAGCCACACCCGGGCGCCGACGCCGCGCCGCAGCGTCGCCTCGGCCAGGGCGACCGCCAGACCACCGTCGGACAGGTCGTGCGCGGCGTCGACGAGCCCGTCGCGGGAGGAGTTGACGAGGATCTCGGCGAGCTCGCGCTCGCGGGACAGCTCGACCGCCGGCGGCAGGCCGCCGAGGTGGTCGTGCGCGACCGCGGACCAGGCGGACCCGTCCAGCTCGTCGCCGGTGCTGCCGAGCAGGTAGATCACGTGGCCGGGGGTCTTCCACCCGACCGGGGTCCGCCGGGCCACGTCGTCGAGCACCCCGAGCACCGCGACGACGGGCGTCGGGTGGATCGCGGTGTCCCCGGTCTGGTTGTAGAACGACACGTTCCCGCCCGTGACCGGCACCCCGAGCTGTGCGCAGCCGTCCTTCAGGCCGCGCACCGCCTCGGCGAACTGCCACATCACGCCCGGGTCCTCGGGCGAGCCGAAGTTGAGGCAGTCGGACACGGCCAGCGGGGCGGCGCCGGCCGTGGCGACGTTGCGGTAGGCCTCCGCGAGCGCGAGCTGCGCTCCGGCGTACGGGTCGAGCTGCGCGAACCGGGAGTTGCAGTCGGTCGCGAGCGCCACCCCGAGCCCGCTCTCCTCGTCGACCCGGACCACGCCCGCGTCGTCGGGCATCGCGAGCGCCGTGTTGCCGCGCACGTAGCGGTCGTACTGGTCGGTCACCCACGACTTGTCGCACAGGTTCGGCGAGGTGAGCAGCGCGAGCAGGTCGGCCTTCAGCCCGGCGCCGTCGGCCGGTCGCGCCAGCTCGCCGGTCCCGTTCCGCTGCAACCCATCGAGGTATGCCGGCCGCTCCAGCGGCCGTTCGTAGACCGGTCCGTCGTGGGCCACCGAGCGCGGCGGGACGTCGACGACCACCTCGCCGTGCCAGGTGATGACCAGGTGGTCGCCGTCGGTCACCTCACCCAGGACCGTGGCCTCGACGTCCCACTTGCCGGTGATGGCCAGGAACTCCTCGAGGTGCCCGGGGGCGACGACCGCCATCATCCGTTCCTGCGACTCGGACATGAGGATCTCCTCCGGGCGCAGCGAGGCGTCGCGGAGGGGCA
This sequence comes from Segeticoccus sp., assembly GCA_035690725.1. Taxonomy (GTDB): domain Bacteria; phylum Actinomycetota; class Actinomycetes; order Actinomycetales; family Dermatophilaceae; genus DASSKF01. Next base: position 2,468 of record DASSKF010000227.1, on the reverse strand, counting down.
CCCGGTCGAGCTCCACCGCCATACCGCCGTCGCCGGCGGAGGCGAGCTCGCTGGTCGCACAGGACAGCCCGGCACCGCCGAGGTCCTGGATCCCCTCGACCACGCCGGCCCGGTAGAGCTCGAGGCAGCACTCGATGAGGACCTTCTCGGCGAACGGGTCACCCACCTGCACGGCCGGGCGGCGGGTGGCGCCCTCGCCCTCGGCGAAGGTCTCCGAGGCGAGCACGGAGACGCCGCCGATGCCGTCGCCGCCGGTCTTCGCGCCGAACAGGACGACCTTGTTGCCGGCGCCGCTGGCCCTGGCCAGGTGCAGGTCCTCGTGCCGCAGGGTCCCGACGCAGAGCGCGTTGACCAGCGGGTTGCCCTGGTAGCACTCGTCGAAGACCACCTCGCCGCCGATGTTGGGCAGGCCCAGGCAGTTGCCGTAGCCGCCGACGCCGGCGACCACACCGGGCAGCACCCGGGCGGTGTCGGGGTGGTCCAGGGCGCCGAAGCGCAGCGGGTCCATCACCGCGATCGGGCGCGCGCCCATCGCCATGATGTCGCGGACGATCCCGCCGACGCCGGTGGCCGCGCCCTGGTACGGCTCGACGTAGGACGGGTGGTTGTGGCTCTCGATCTTGAAGGTGACCGCCCAGTTCTGGCCGATGTCGATGACGCCGGCGTTCTCGCCGATGCCGGCGAGCTGCTTGCCGAGCGGGGTCTCCGGGGGGAGCTCGCCGAACTGGCGCAGGTGCACCTTGGAGGACTTGTAGGAGCAGTGCTCCGACCACATCACCGAGTACATCGCCAGCTCGGCGCTCGTGGGACGGCGGCCGAGGATGCCGCGGATGCGGGCGTACTCGTCCTCCTTGAGCCCGAGCTCGACCCACGGCTGGGCGGTGTCGGGCGAGGACTGGGCGGCCGCGACGGTGTCGAGCTGGGCGTGAGGCTGCGTCCGGGTCATGCGGCGCCGACCACCGTGGTGAGGACCGAGGTGAAGAAGCCGAGCCCGTCGGTGGACGGCCCGAAGCCGGCCTCGATCGCGTGCTCGGGGTGCGGCATCAGCCCGACCACGTTGCCGCGCTCGTTCGTGACGCCGGCGATGTCGCGGTAGGAGCCGTTCGGGTTGGCGCCGACGTAGCGGAAGGCCACCCGGCCCTCCCCCTCGAGCCGGTCCAGCGTCTCCCGGTCGGCGACGTAGCGGCCCTCGCCGTTCTTGAGCACGACCGTGATCTCCTGGCCCTGCTCGTAGCTGCTGGTCCAGGCCGTTGCGCCGTTCTCCACCCGCAGCACCTGGTCCCGGCAGACGAACGTGCGGTGGTCGTTGCGGACCAGGGCACCGGGCAGCAGGTGCGACTCGCACAGCACCTGGAACCCGTTGCAGATGCCGAGGACCGGCAGGCCCTGCTCGGCCGCCGGCACCAGGGCCGACATGACCGGGGCGAAGCGGGCGATCGCGCCGCAGCGCAGGTAGTCGCCGTAGGAGAACCCGCCGGGCAGGACCACGGCGTCCACCCCGCGCAGGTCCTCGTCGCCGTGCCACAGCGGCACCGCCTCGGCCCCCACTGCGGCGACGGCCCGGAGCGCGTCGTGGTCGTCCAGCGACCCGGGGAAGGTGACGACGCCGATCCTCATCGGGTGCCTCCCACGAGCGCCTGGTCGGCGTCGTCCTCGGCGGTGTCGGCGCGCACGGACACGACGTCCTCGATGACCGGGTTCGACAGCAGCCGCTCGGCGGCCTCGCGCGCCGCGGCCAGGTCCTCCGGTGTGACGTCGCCGTCGACGGTGAGGACGAACCGCTTGCCCTGGCGGACGTCGGTGAACTGCTCGAACCCGAGCCGCGGGAGGGCGCCGGCGACGGCCTGTCCCTGCGGGTCGAGGATCTCGGACTTCAGCATGACGTCGACGACGACGTGGCCCATGCGGGTGCTCCTGGAAAAGGCGGGGGGGAGTCGGCACCGCCGAGTCTATCGGCCGGCCCCGGCTCCCCCTCACCACGTGGTCAGTCGGTCGAGGTGTCCTGCCGACGCTGCTCGACCAGCTGCTGGGCGACGACGGCGAGCTTGATGTTCATCGTGCTCGACAGGTGCCGCAGCATCTCGAACGCCTGCTCGTCGTCGACGTCGTGGGCCGCCATGAGCAGCCCGACCGCCTTGCCGATCTCCCGGTTGCTCTCCAGCCCGTCCCGCAGGCTCTGGGCGCGCTGGTCGTGGGCGGCCGACACCAGGGCGACCGAGGCGAACGCCGCCACCATGGCCCCGAGGTCCGCGTCCTCCGCGGTGAGCCCGCCGGGGACGTCGGAGAAGAGGTTGAGCGCGCCCGCCGTACGCCCGTCCACGAAGAGCCGGTAGCCGATCATGCCGCGCACCGGGGTCCGCTCGAGCGTGAGCGCACCCAGCTTGGGCCAGCTGCTGTGGTGGGCGATGTCCGGGTCGTGCTGGTACCCGCCTGCGAGCATCGCATCCAGACAGGGGCCCTCCCCCGCC
>DASSKF010000226.1:0-5282 GCA_035690725.1 Segeticoccus sp. | reverse complement strand
CGGGCGTACCGCACCCGCAGCTTCTGCACGGCCGGCTCCGGTGCCGGGCCCTCGGGGACGCGTCTGGCCATGCCGGTCAGGCTAACGAGCCGTCACTCGATGCTGTTCTGGCCCGAGCCTGCGAAAGTTTTTACCGTCGCTTGACCCGGGCCTGCACCGCGTCCGGCTAGCGTCGCGAGGACATCCGGCCGAGAGGGAGTGCACTCATGGTCCGCAAGGTCCTCGTCGTCGTCTGTGCGGCGCTGCTCATGACGATCTGCGGTCCCGCGCTCTCCGCGCCGGCCCGCCCCGGGGTGGACCGGGTCTCGACGGCGAGCGCGACCGGCGATCCCGGGCAACAGGTCGCCTTCCACCGGTGGTCGGACACCGCGGCGTTCGCCCACGGCTCGAAGGAGGGCGTGCGCGTCGACCACGGTGCCCTGTCGATCGCCCGGACGATCGGCACCCGCGAGTACACCGACCCGTTCGGCGACGCCGGCCCGCGCGCCTACGACTACGCGACCTGGACCTCGCGCGTGGTCCGGCCCGGCTTCGACCTCACCGAGCTCATCTCCTCGTGGAACGCGCGCACGCCGGGCCACACCTGGGTGCAGGTGGAGATGCGCGGCCGCGCCGACACCGGGGCGATGTCGAAGTGGTACGTCATGGGCCGCTGGTCTGCGGACGACCCGGATGCCGGCGGCGCCATCCACCGCACCTCGGTGCCCCGCCAGGGCGACGACCTCGGCTACGTCGCGATCGACACCTTCGTCGCCTCGGGCGGACACAGCCTGTCGAGCTACCAGCTGCGCGTCACGCTCTACCGGCCGCACGGTACCTCGCAGAGCCCGCACGTCGGGATGGTCGGAGCGATGGCCTCGCGGATCGACGTGCCCGAGCACCTGCCCGCCAGCCCACTGGGCGGCGCGGAGGGCATCACGCTGGACGTGCCCACCTACTCCCAGGAGCTCCACACCGGGGAGTACCCGCAGTGGGACGGCGGCGGTGAGGCCTGGTGCAGCCCGACGTCCACGTCCATGGTGCTCGCCTACTGGCGCAGCGGACCGAGGCCGGCGGACTACGCGTGGGTCGACCCGGCATACCAGGACCCGTGGGTGGACCACGCGGCCCGGAACACCTACGACTACAACTACGACGGTGCCGGCAACTGGCCCTTCAACGCCGCGTATGCCGGCCGGTTCGGCCTGGATGCCTTCGTCACCCGGCTGCGCTCCCTCACCGAGGCCGAGCAGTTCATCAAGCGGGGCATCCCGCTCGTGGTGTCGGTCTCGTGGGACAAGGGCGAGCTGGACGGCGCCGGCTACAGCACGAACGGGCACCTCATGGTCATCGTCGGGTTCACCGAGGACGGGGACGTCGTCGTCAACGACCCGGCCTCCCACCTCATCCCGAGCAACGAGCAGGTGCGCACCGTCTACGACCGGGAGCAGTTCGAGAACACGTGGGTTCCGCACTCCGGCGGCGTCGCCTACGTGATCCACCCCAGCGACGTGCCGCTCCCCGATCCGCCCGCGCAGGCGAACTGGTAGGCACCAGAGTCGAATACGCCCGGCTGTTGCAGCCGGGCGCGCCGGAAGCCATCAACAGGAACGGTCCTCGGCCACTCCCCCGTCCTCATGGTCCCCAGGTCACGAGGGGGTCACGTCGGCCCGGAGGTCGTTGACCTGCGGCGTGCCGCTGCTAGCGTCAGGAGGGAGCGGTCCCGCCGGATACCCGCCGTCGTGCGTCCTGTCCGGCGCTTCCACCCGACCGAAGGTCACGGCGGAGGGCGCAGCACCGACCGGTCCGATCCGGCCCGATCCGTCACCCCGTGGCGACGATGACCGGAAGGATGAACCCATGTCGCAGCCGTCCGCACCACGCTCTCGCGCCGACCGTCCGGGTGGGGTGCGTTCCCGACGGCGTCGGATGACCGGCCTGACCGCGGTGGCCACGGCGGGGCTCGTGCTCGTGGCGGCATGCGGGAGCAGCGGTGGTGGTAACGCCAGCAGCACCGCGGGATCGACGGCGGGCGACGGCGGCTCGGACAGTGCCCTGGCCGACTACCAGGACAACGGCATCACCATCGGCTACGCCAACGAGGAGCCGTACGACTACCAGGACGCCCAGGGTAACGTGACCGGCATGGCGCCGTCGGTGGGCCAGGAGATCCTGTCCAACCTGGACATCACGGACGTCACATGGACGAAGGTCGACTTCAGGGGCCTGATCCCAGGGCTCAAGGCCGGGCGCTTCGACATGACCATGGCCGCGGCCTCCATCACCCCCGAGCGTGCACAAGCCGTCGACTACTCCGACCCGGTGTACTGCGTGATGGAGGCGATGGCGGTCAAGAAGGGCAACCCGTTGAACCTGTCCGACTTCAAGTCGGTCGCGGACAACCCGGACGCCAAGCTGGCCGTCGAGTCGGGCACCACGGAGCAGAAATACGCCACGGCCGTCGGCGTGGCGAAGGACCAGCTGGTTGTCGTCAACAACAACTCCGCGTTGGTCGCCTCCGTCAAGACCGGGCGTGCGGATGCCTTTGCGCTGACCGGCATCACCGTCCGCAGCCTGGTCAAGAAGTCGGGCGACGGAAAGCTCGTGGCGCTGGACGGCTTCAACCCGGTCATCGACGGCGAGGAGAAGCTCAGCTGCGGCGCCCCGCAGTTCAAGAAGGGCAGCGACGCCCTCCTCACGGCCTACAACAAGCAGCTGGACAAGCTGCAGAAGGCGGGCAAGGTCTACTCGGTCGTGAAGGAGGCCTCGCCGAACGGTGACGCCTTCGGCTTCGCCAAGAGCCAGTTCGAGGAGGCCAAGAAGCACACCTTCGAGGACTTCGCGAACGCGGGGAGCTGACCGGGGCCGGCACACGATCACCGGACCATGACGTTTCCGTTTCTCGACGAGCTGCTCGACGGAGCGCTGATGACCGTCGAGCTGACCCTGCTGTCGGCCGTGTTCGGGTTCATCCTCGCCCTCGTCGCCGGGACGGCGATGCTGTCCCGGATCGGGGTCCTCCGGGTCATCGCGCGCACCTACACCGAGGTGTTCCGTGGCGCCTCGGAGGTGGTGATCCTCTACGTCTTCGTCTTCGGCCTGCCGATCTGGCTGGGGCTGGACCTCGGCGTGTTCGTCCCCGCCGTGGTCGCGCTCTCGCTCAACATCGGCGGCTACATGGCCGAGGTCGTGCGCGGCGCCGTGCAGGCCGTGCCACACGGCCAGACCGAGGCCGCGGTCGCCCTCAACATGTCCCCGACACTCCGGCTGCGGCGGATCATCGTTCCGCAGGCGATGGTCAACATGCTGCCGCCCATCAACGTGCTCACCGTGCAGCTGCTCAAGGCGAGCGCACTGGTGTCGATCATCGGCCTGCAGGACCTGACCGCGGCGGCCAACGGGGCCGTGGAGAACACCGGGAACTACGCGCGGTACTACGGGGAGGCGCTCATCGCCTACTACATCATCGCCACCATCATCAACCGGCTCTTCCGGCTGACTGAGCGGGGCGCACGCCGCGGTCGCGGTGACCTCGGCGTGGCGGCGGCCAGGTAGGCGCCATGTTCGACGTCAACTACTTCCTCGAGGTCTTCCCGACGATCGCCCGGGCCTTCCAGGTCACGATCGAGGTCACCGCGGCGGGCATCGCGGTCGCGATGGTCCTGGGGCTGTTCATCGACCTCGGACGCCGCACCCGGATCGCGCCGGTTCGCTGGGTGGTCGAGTTCATCCGGGACTTCATCCAGAACACCCCGCTGATCCTTCAGGCCTTCTTCTTCTTCTGGATCTTCCCGCAGTACGGCGGCTTCAAGCTCGACGCGCTGCTGTCGGGAATCATCGTGATCGGCATCCAGTACGCCGCCTACACCGCCGAGGTCTACCGCGCGGGGATCGACGCCGTCCCCGCCGGGCAGTGGCAGGCCGCGCGGGCCCTGAACTTCTCCCGGGCCGACACCTGGCGGCGCATCATCCTGCCGCAGGCGATCCCGCCGATCTTCCCGGCGCTCGGCAACTACCTGATCTCGATGCTCAAGGACACCCCCCAGCTGCTGGTGATCGGCGTGCTGGGCATGGCCGGCACCGCACAGGCCATCGGGAACCAGACCTACGAGTACGGCGAGCCGATGGTCGTCGCCGGCATCATCTTCGTCATCGCCAGCTACATCCTGTCCCTCGGTGTCCGTCGATTGGAGGCCCGTTTTGGCCGACTCACCTGAGACCACACCACCCGGTTCCACGGCTGTCGGCGCCTCCGCCGGGTCGAGGACACGGGGCGCCTTCTCCGGTATGGCCGGCGAGGGCGTCGGGGTCCGATTCGAGGACGTCACCAAGCGGTTCGGGGACAACGTCGTGCTCGACGGCCTGGACCTGGAGGTCGCGCCCGCGGAACGGGTCTCGATCATCGGCCCCAGCGGCTCGGGCAAGACCACCATCCTGCGGGTGCTGATGACCCTGGAGAAGCCGGACGGCGGCCACGTCTACGTCGGCGACCAGCCGCTGTGGCACATGAAGCGCAAGGGCAAGACGGTGCCGGCCGACGAGAAGCACCTGCGGCAGGTCCGCGGCCGGCTCGGCATGGTCTTCCAGCAGTTCAACCTGTTTCCGCACAAGAAGGTGCTCGAGAACATCACCGAGGCGCCGATCCGGGTCGCGGGCAGACCCAAGGACGAGGCCGTCGCCAGCGCACGCCGGCTACTCGAGATGGTCGGGCTCACGGGCAAGGAGGACAGCTACCCCTCCGCCCTGTCGGGGGGTCAGCAGCAGCGCGTCGCGATCGCCCGCTGCATCGCGATGCAGCCCAGCGTCATGCTGCTCGACGAGGTCACCTCCGCGCTCGACCCGGAGCTCATCAACGAGGTGCTCGGGGTGCTGCGCGAGATCGCCGAGGAGACTGACATCACGATGCTCATCGTCACCCACGAGATGCGCTTCGCGCGGGACGTGTGCGACCGGGTGCTGTTCTTCGACGACGGGTCGATCGTCGAGCAGGGCCCGCCGGAGAAGATCTTCAGCTCACCGGACTCGCCGCGACTGCGGAACTTCCTCAGCGAGGTCCTCGAGCACTGATCACTCGACGAGCTGCTCCCGGCCGGAACCGACGACGGTGAGCGGCAGCAGCTTCTTGCCCGTGGGGCCGACCTCGATGTCGGTGCCCATCTGCGGGCAGACGCCGCAGTCGAAGCAGGGCGTCCAGCGGCAGTCGTCGACCTCGGTCTCGTCCTGGGCGTCGAGCCAGTCGTCCCACAGCCACTCCTTGTCCAGCCCGGAGTCGAGGTGGTCCCACGGGAGCACCTCGGAGTGGC
>DASSKF010000225.1:0-4017 GCA_035690725.1 Segeticoccus sp. | reverse complement strand
CGCGGAGCCGACCGCGGGGTTCTCACCCATGACGAAGTAGCCCTCGACGCCGTCCTCCAGCATCCGCATGACGGTGTTGTAGGTGCCGTGGTCGCCGGTCAGCTTGGGCAGGTGGTGGAAGCAGTACTCGTTGTCCGCCGTCGCGGCCTGCCCGAACCAGGACTTCAGCAGGCTGACGGTGTAGGCCCCCGCCTCGGTCCAGAACCCCTTCTGCGTGTCGTTGGTGATGACGCCCAGGTAGCTCTGCAGGTCGTCGTGCGGGTCGGCCTTGGGCATCGGCAGGTAGCCGGGCAGGATGTTGAACAGCGTCGGGATGTCGGTCGACCCCTGGATGCTGGCGTGCCCGCGCAGCGCCATGATCCCGCCGCCGGGGCGGCCCATGTTCCCCAGCAGCAGCTGGATGATCGCCGCGCCGCGGATGTACTGCACGCCCACGGTGTGCTGGGTCCAGCCGACCGAGTAGACGAACGCGGTCGTGCGCTCGCGGCCGCTGTTCTCGGTGACCGCCTCGCAGACCGAGAGGAACTCCTCCGGAGGAACGCCGCACACCCGCTCGACCATCTCGGGGGTGTAGCGCTGGTAGTGCCGCTTGAGGAGCTGGAAGACGCACCTGGGGTGCTGCAGGGTCTCGTCCCGCTGCACCTCCGCGGCGCCCGCGTGACTCGCGCCGGCGGCGCCGTGCTCGTCGCCGGCGGCCCGGCCCGTGCGGGAGGAGCTGCTCTCACCCGGGGGCTTGCGGGCCCCGCCGGCCGCGGCGTGCTCCTCGACCCCTTCGTAACCCCACGAGCTCGTGTCGTAGGTGCCGGTGTCCGGGTCGTAGCCGGAGAAGAGCCCGTCGAGGTCCTCGGTGTCCTGGAAGCCCTCATCGACGATGGTGGCCGCGTTGGTGTAGCTGACCACGTAGTCGTGGAAGAACTTCTCGTGCTCGAGGATGTAGTGAATGATCCCGCCGAGGAAGACGATGTCGCTCCCGGCGCGCAGGGAGACGTACTGGTCGGCCACCGCCGAGGTGCGGGTGTAGCGCGGGTCGACGTGGATGACCTTCGCGCCGCGACGCTTCGCCTCCATCACCCACTGGAACCCGACCGGGTGGCACTCGGCCATGTTCGAGCCCTCGATGATGATGCAGTCCGAGTTCTGCAGGTCCTGCTGGAAGGTCGTGGCGCCGCCGCGGCCGAACGAGGTCCCCAGACTGGGGACGGTGGAGCTGTGTCAAATACGCGCTTGGTTCTCGATCTGGATCGCGCCGAGCGCCGTGAACAGCTTCTTGATGAGGTAGTTCTCCTCGTTGTCCAGCGTCGCCCCACCCAGGTGCGCGATGCCCTGGGTGCGCCTGAGGGCCCTGCCTTCCTGGTCGTGGTCCTCCCAGGTGCGCGCCCGGGTCTCGAGGACCCGGTCGGCGACCATCTCGGTCGCGGTCTGCAGGTCGAGGACCTCCCACTCGGTGGCGTGGGGGCGGCGGTGGAGGACCTTCGTCTGCCGGGTCGTGGAGTTCACCAGCTGCTCGCTGGCCGAGCCCTTCGGACACAGCCGGCCGCGCGAGATCGGCGAGTCCGGGTCGCCCTCGATCTGGGTGACCCGGCCGTCCTTGACGTAGACGCGCTGCCCGCAGCCGACCGCGCAGTACGGGCAGACGCTCTGCACCACCTTGTCGGCGGTCTCGGTGCGGGCGGTCCAGTCACGGCCCGACCGGGCGGCCTTGCCCCGGCCCAGCCGGTCCGAGCCGGTGGCCTGCCGGACCACCGGCCAAGAGAGAAACGTCGTGCGTGCGCCCATGTCGTGCCTCCCGCGTCGCCGTCCCTCGGACTCTACCGACGGCCCCCGGGGTCCGCCAGAGGTCCTCGCGCGGCGAGGCAGCGGGTCACGGCTTGACGGTGACCGGGCGGTCGTGGTTCAGGTCGTTGAACAGCTGCTTGGCCCGCTCGGTGTCCCACTTCACGGCGCTGCCGGCCGGCGTGATCAGGTTCGGGTCGGACACCGGGACGCTGAGCGAGTTCCCCTGGCCGTTGGACGCCGAGCGCACCGCGAGCAGCGTCTTCGCGACGTCGATCATCGAGTCGTCCTTGTCGATCGTCACCGCGCCGGCGCCCTCGGACCCGATCCGGTGCAGCCGCCACGGCAGCAGCACGTTCGCCGGGCTGGCGGCCTTGCCGATGAGGGCGCCGAGGAACTTGCGCTGCGCCTGCTGCCGGCCGAAGTCCTGGTCGGCGTAGGTGTGCCGGGAGCGCACGTAACCGAGCGCCTGCCGGCCGTTGAGCATCTGACAGCCCTTCTTGAGGTTGATGCCGGCGTCGGGGTCCTTCATGTGGTGCGGGACGCAGATCCGCACCCCGCCGAGCGCGTCGACCACGTCGGCGAACCCGCCGAACCCGACCTCGAGGTAGCCCTCGATCCGCAGGCCGGTCGACTGCTCGAGCGTCTTCACGAGCAGCTGCGGGCCGCCGATGGAGAACGCCGCGTTGATCTTGTTGCTGCCGTAGCCCGGGATCGGGACGTAGGAGTCGCGGGGCACCGACACCAGTGTCGGGTCACCGCTGTCGGGGATGTGGACCAGCATGATCGTGTCGGTCCGCTGTCCCTCCGCCTTGCCGGTGGCGTACTTCTTGCGCTCCTTCTTGGTCAGGCCGGCCCGGCTGTCCGAGCCGACCATGAGCACGTTGCGCCCGGCGCCCGCCGCCGGGCGGTTGTTGCCCGTCGGCTCGGCCTGCACCCGGTGCACGTGGCCCCAGGCGGACAGCCCGGCCCACACCAGCGACGCGATCCAGAGCACGATGACGGCCAGGACGATGAGGACCGTCTTGCGGCGCCGCGACATCGGGTGCCGTGGCGCGCGGGCGGCCGTCGCGGCCCCCGTGCCCCCGCCGTAGGCCGCTGCCGGTGGGCGCCGACGCGGCTCCCGGGGCCGCTGGTCTCCTGGCGCTCCCGGGTCTGCCGGCCGTCCGCTCGCGCGGCCCCGGTCCCCGCCGGCACCGGCGCCACGGGCACCGGCACCGGCGCCACGGGCACCGGCTCCACCGGCTCCGCGGGCACCGGCACCTGCCGGGCGCCGCCGGCGACCCCGGGTGTCGACCGTGATCGCGTCGTCGTCGCCGTCGGCACGGGGGCGAGGACGGGGGCGCGGGGTGGGCCGGTCATCGACCGGGATCTGGCGTGAGCGCTCACCGCGGTCGTCGTACTCGTCGGGCTCCTGAGGCACCCGGACAGGGTAGAGGAGCGGGCTGGGTGGAACGGTTCGCCCGGGTCCGTGTCGCACCCGCGTCCGTGTCGCGCCCACCGGCCGCGCAGCCCTCGCCGGTAGCCTGACGGGCGGCCCACCCCGCCGCCCACCGACCCGAGGATGTCCGCGTGTCCACCGAGCCCGCCCCCGAGGCGCCCGGCGAGCTGTCCAGTGTCGCCGTCGTGCTGCCGATCCTCAACGAGGAGCGCCACCTCGAGGAGGCCGTCGACGCCATCCTCGAGCAGGACTACGACGGCCCGGTGCAGGTCGTGCTCGCCCTGGGGCCCAGCCACGACCGCACCGACGAGATCGCGGAGAAGCTGGCCGAGCGCCACCCCGAGGTGCGCACCGTGCGCAACCCCTCGGGGCGCACCCCCGACGCCCTCAACGCCGCGCTCGCGGCCTCCGAGTCGGACGTCGTGGTGCGGGTGGACGGCCACGGCGTACTCGACCGCGGCTACGTCCGCACCGCGGTCGACCTGCTGCGCAGCACCGGTGCCGCCAACGTCGGCGGGGTGATGGCCGCCGAGGGGGCGACGCCGTTCGAGCGGGCGGTCGCCGCCGCGATGACCTCCCGCCTCGGGGTCGGGTCCGCGCAGTTCCACACCGGCGGACAGTCGGGGCCGGCCGACACCGTCTACCTCGGCGTCTTCCGCCGCGAGTGGCTGCGCCGCATGGGCGGCTACGACCCCCGCTTCGTGCGCGCCCAGGACTGGGAGCTCAACCACCGCATCCGCGAGGCCGGCGGGCTCGTCTGGTTCGACCCCCGGCTGCGGGTGTCCTACCGGCCGCGCGGCAGC
>DASSKF010000224.1:0-2905 GCA_035690725.1 Segeticoccus sp. | reverse complement strand
GGGTCGAGGACGCGGTAGAGCAGGTCGGCCGCGAGGTTGGCGAGGATGACGATCGCGGAGAAGACGACGAAGGTTCCCTGCAGCAGGGGCAGGTCCGGTCCGGTCAGGGCCTGGTAGGTGAGGTAGCCGAGCCCGGGCCAGGAGAAGACGGTCTCGACCGTCACCGCGCCCGCGACGAGCGTGCCGAGGTGCAGGAACACCAGCGTCACGGTGGGCAGCAGGGCGTTGGGGACCGCGTGGCGCCGCCGCACGAGGTCCTCCCGCAGGCCCTTGCCCCGTGCCGTCGTCAGGTAGGGCTCGTGCATCTCCTCCAGGAGGGAGGCCCGCATGACCAGCAGGTACTGCGCGTAGGTCACCGCGACCATCGTGACGACCGGCAGCACCAGGTGGCGCGCGACGTCCAGCACGTGGGTGAGGCCGGTCGCGGTGGAGCCCGCGGTCTGCATCCCACCGGTCGGCAGCAGGTGCAGTGTCCCGCCGAAGACGAGCAGCAGGAGCAGGCCGAGCCAGAAGGTCGGCACCGACCAGAGGATGAGCGCGACGGCGGTGTTGGCCCGGTCGAACACCCGGTCGCGCAGCCACGCCGCCTTCTGTCCGACCCACAGGCCCAGCACGATCGCCACGACGGCGGAGATGCCGGTCAGCAGGAGGGTCGGGACGATGTGGTCGACGATGATCTCGGCGACCGGCCGGCGGTAGCTGTAGGAGATCCCGAACTCCCCGCGGGGCAGGTCGCGAAGGTAGATCCAGAACTGCGTCATCAGCGACTGGTCGAGGCCGAACTGCCGCTTCAGGGTCGCGATCTGCTCCGGCGACATGACCTTGCCGCGGGTCATCGTCGCCACCGGGTCACCGGGCAGGATGCGGAAGGCGAAGAACCCCAGCAGCACGACCATCACGAGGCTCACGACCGCGCCGCCGACCTTCCTGGCGGCGTACCGGCCGAAGGAGGTGCCGATTCGTGCGTCGCGGTCCTCCTGCGGGCCTTCGGCGACGACGTCCTCGGCGCTCAGGGTCTGCGACACGTGGTCACTCGCGCTCGTCGGCGGTCTTCTTCCGCCGGCTCGCGAGGAAGGCACCGCCGCCGATCACGAGGACCGCCGCCACGCCGATGCCCGTCCACCCGCCGGCGCCGAGCCCGGCTTCGTTGGTCGCGGTGCTGTCCTTGACCGGCGTGGCGCCGTACATCGCCCAGTAGCCGGACTGCGCGGTGATGATGCCGCCCTTGGTCGGCTGCTTGGTCAGGTTGGTGAATCGGTCCGAGCGGTAGGCCTCGAGCCGGTCCGGGTACCAGAAGTCGATGGACGGCGCGGACTTGTAGTGAATCGCCTGCATCTGCTGCACGATCGCCTGGCGCCTCTCCGGGTCGAGCTCGGCGTGCTGCTTGGCGTAGAGCTGGTCGAACTCCTTGTTGCACCAGTAGTCCATCGTCGTGCTGTCGCTGCCGTTCTTCTTGCTCGGCAGCGCGTCGCAGGTGTTGATGCCGAGTTGGTAGTCGGGGTCGGAGCCGAGGCTCCAGCCGGTGAAGTACATGTCGTACTTGCCCGACTGCGAGCGCACCGCGGCGGCGTCACCGTCGGTCACGTCCATCTTGACCTTGAGCCCGATCTCCTTGAGCCAGGGCACGATGAAGTCGGCCTCCTGCTTCTCGGTGGGGTCGTCACCGAGGATCATCAGGTCGAGCGTGATCGGGTTGCCCTTCTTGTCGAGCCGGATCCCGTTCTTGCCCATCTCGTAGCCGGCCTCGTCCAGGGCCTGGTTGGCCGCCTCCGGGTCGTAGCTCGCGAGCTCGGACTCGTCCGGGTCCCAGTGCCAGTCCGGGTAGACCGCCGGGATGAACGACGTCGCGAGGGTGCCGTGCCCCTGCAGGACCTTGTCCATCAGCTCGGGGATGTTGATCGCCTGCCGGATCGCCCGGCGGACGACGGGATCCTCCAGGACCGGGTTGCCGTTGCCGATCGGCGTGCCGTCCTCGGTGCGCGCCCCGGGGTTGAGCCCGAGTGCCGAGAACCGGCGCTGGGCACCGGAGTTCACCGTGATCCCGTCCTGCCCCTTGAGGGCCTGGAACTGCGGGACGGTCAGGTCGCCCACCACGTCGATCTCACCGGAGCGGAGTCCCTGCACCGCCGCGTCCATCGTCTTGTACGACACGTAGGTGACGCCGTCGATCTTCGGCGCGCCCTTCCAGAAGTTCGGGTTGGCTTCGAGCACCACGGACTGCTCGGGCTTGTACGACGTGATCACGAAGGGGCCCGACCCGACGACGTCCTTGTCGTTGTCGTACTTGGCCGGCTTGTCCAGCTTCGACCACACGTGCTTGGGCACGACCGGGATCTCCAGCCCGGGGTTGGAGGCCTGCGGCTTCTTCATGTGGATGACCAGCGTGTACTTGTCCGGTGCCTCGACGGACTCGAAGTTCGTGACGAGGGACCCGTTGGCCACGGCCATGTTCGGGTTGTTCATCATCGTCGAGTAGGTCCACTGCGGGTCGGCGGCCGTGATCGGCTCGCCGTCGGACCACTTCATCCCCTTGCGGATGTGGAAGGTCCAGGTCCGGCCGCCGTCGGACGCCTTCCAGTCGGTGGCCAGTCCCTGGGTGGGTGAGGAGTCCTTCGCGCTGTACTGCACGAGGTTCTCGTAGACCAGGCGGTTGATGCCGGTCGGCGTCAGGTAGATCGAGATGAACGGGTTGAACGTGTCCACGGTCGCGCTGTAGGCCTGCTTGAGGACCGTGGCCTGGTCGTCCGCGGCGGCGATGCCCGGTGCGCCGGCGAGTGCCAGCGTCGTGCCGGACGCCGCGGCAACGCCCATGACCTTGGCAAGCGTGCGTGTCGTGCTCATCGAGTCTCCCTGACTGTGGCCCCCGTGGCGGCCGGTGCCGCCGCGTCCTCTCCGAGGTGACAAC
>DASSKF010000223.1:0-19584 GCA_035690725.1 Segeticoccus sp. | reverse complement strand
TCGGGGCACATGTGCCCCGAACCCTCAGCAACGACCGGTCCGGCGTGCGGCAGGATGCGGGGCATGAGCTCGAACCCGCAGCTGGTGGCAGGGGTGGACTCCTCGACGCAGTCCACCAAGGTGCTCGTCTGCGAGGCCGCGACGGGCACCGTCGTCCGGGAGGGGCGTGCGCCGCACCCGGAGGGCACCGAGGTGGACCCGTCGGCCTGGTGGCAGGCGCTCGGCGAGGCGACGGCCGACGGCCTGCTCGAGGGCGTCGGCGCGATCGCGGTCGCCGGGCAGCAGCACGGCATGGTCGCCCTCGACGACGCCGGCCGGGTCGTGCGGCCCGCGCTGCTGTGGAACGACACCCGCTCGGCGGGGCAGGCGCGCGAGCTCGTGGCCGAGCTCGGCGGTCCGCGTGCGTGGGCCGACGCGGTCGGGTCGGTGCCGCTCGCCAGCTTCACCGTGAGCAAGGTCCGCTGGCTGGCCGAGCACGAGCCGGAGCACGTCGCGCGGACGAGCGCGGTGGTGCTCCCGCACGACTGGCTGACCGGACGGCTGCTCGCGGACCGGCCGGGCTGGGACGACGCCGGAGCGGTCGGCACGTTGGTGACCGACCGCGGCGACGCGTCGGGGACCGGCTACTGGTCGCCGGTGACGGGGGAGTACCGCCACGACCTGCTCGAGCGGGCCGCGGGCCGCCGCCTCGGGACGCCGACGGTGCTGGGGCCGCGCGAGGCGGCGGGGGAGACGCCGGACGGGCTGCTGGTCGGCCCGGGCACGGGCGACAACATGGGCGCCGCCCTCGGTCTCGGGATCCGGCCCGGCGACGTGGTGGTCTCGCTCGGCACGAGCGGCACCGCGTTCGCCGCACACGACAAGCCGACGTCCGACGCCAGCGGGCTGGTCGCCGGCTTCGCCGATGCGACCGGGGAGTTCCTGCCGCTGGTCTGCACGCTCAACGCCGCCCGGGTGCTCACCGCGGCCGCGCAGCTGCTCGACACCGACCTGGCCGGGCTGGAGCGGCTCGCCACCGTCGCCGAGCCCGGCTCTGGCGGGCTGGTGCTGCTGCCCTACCTCGACGGCGAGCGGACGCCGGACCTGCCGGAGGCGACGGGCACCCTCGGCGGGTTGACCCGCAGCAACGCCACGCCCGCGAACCTCGCCCGCGCCGCCGTCGAGGGCATGCTGTGCGGCCTCGCCGACGGCATCGACGCACTGGTCGCGCAGGGCATCCGGGTCGGACGGGTGCTCCTGATCGGCGGCGCCGCCCGGTCCTCGGTGGTGCAGCAGGCGGCCTCGGTGATCTTCGGCGTGCCGGTCGTGGTGCCCTCACCGGGGGAGTACGTCGCGCTCGGCGCCGCCCGCCAGGCCGCCGCGGTGCTCGCCGGCCGGGACGGTGCGGAGCTGGACGACTGGGACGTGCTGCAGACCACCGAGCTCGACCCGCCCGCGGACGCGACCCCCGGGCAGCGGGTGCGCGACGCCTACGGCGCGCTGCGCCGCACCGTGCACCCCTCGACCGCCTGACGACTCAGCTGGACCGCTGGTATGCCGTGAACGCGCGGGTGGCGAGCCACCCCAGCAGCAGTGCCGCTGCGACCAGGGCCCCCAGCCGGGCCCAGACGGCGGCCCAGTCCGGGTCGGCCGAGAGCGCCTGCCGGGAGACGACCACGGCCCAGTCCATCGGGTTGTAGCGCGCCGCCGTCTGGATCCACGCGGGGGACAGGCGGGTGTCCATCATGGCCGAGGACAGGAACGCCAGCGGCAGGCTGAGCAGCTGGCTGATGCCGATCAGCGCCTCCTGCTGGCGCACCAGCAGCGCCACCGCGTTCGACAGCGCCGCGAAGACCACCGTCAGCAGCACCGCCGCCGCCAGGGTGAGCAGCACCCCGGTGGGGCCGCCCGCGAACCGCGCGCCCGCGGCATACGCGAGCCCGACGATGATCGTGGTCTGCACCACGCAGGTGAGCGACTGGTAGAGCAGCGTGCCGTTCATCATCGCCCCACGGCTCACCGGTGAGGCGAGCAGCCGGTCCATGACCCCGCGGCCCATGTCCTCGATGTAGACGGTCCCCGCCCACGCCGCCGAGAACAGCGCGGTCATGGCCACGACACCGGGCGTGAGGAACTCCAGGTAGGACATGCCGCCGGTGGCGAAGCCGGGCACCTCCACGACCTTCTTGAACAGCTGGCCGAAGAGGAACAGCCACATCACCGGCTGGACCAGCGTGATCGCCAGGTAGCCCGGGTTGCGCAGCAGCGCCCGCACCGAGCGCCAGGTCAGGTGCGCCGAGTGCGTCGCGAGCGCCGTCATCACGCCGCCTCCTCGAACGTCCGGCCCGCGTGCGCCAGGTAGACGTCGTCCAGCGACGGTCGGCTCACCGCGGCGGACGCCACCGGTATGCCGGCCTGCTCCAGCCGCGCGAGCACCACCGGCACCGCGCGGCCCCCGTGGTCGGCGCGGGCGCGGACCGTGCGTCCCTCGGCGGCGAGGTCCCTCAGCGTCTCCAGCGAGCCGAGGCACGCCACGGCGCGGTCGGCCAGGGCGGCGTCGTCGAGGTCGAGGGTGATGCGGTCGCCGCGCAGCTCACCCTTCAGCTCCTCCGGGCTGCCCTCGGTGACGACCCGGCCGTGGTCGACGATGGCGAGCCGGTCGGCGAGGTGGTCGGCCTCGTCGAGGTAGTGGGTCGTCAGCAGGACGGTCATCCGGTCCACCGACGCGAGCGCCTGCAGCTCCTGCCACAGCTCGCTGCGTGCCTCGGGGTCCAGTCCGGTCGTGGGCTCGTCGAGGAAGAGCACGCTGGGGCGGTGCACCAGCCCGAGCGCCACGTCGAGCTTGCGCGCCATGCCGCCGCTGTAGGTGCGGGCGAGGCGGTGGGCCGCCTCGGTCAGGCCGAACCGCTCGAGCAGCTCGTCGGCACGGCGCCGGCTCTGCCGGCCGGTCATCCCCTGGATGCGCCCGGCGAGGGTGAGGTTCTCCCGGCCGGTCGCGACCGGGTCGGCTCCCGGCTTCTGGGAGACCAGGCCGATCCGGTGGCGGACCGCGGCGGAGTCGCGGCGCACGTCCAGCCCGTCGACCGTTGCCGTGCCGGAGTCCGGCCGGGCCAGGGTCGTCAGGATCTTGACGGTGGTGGACTTGCCGGCGCCGTTGGGGCCCAGCAGGCCGAAGACCTGGCCGCTCGGGACCGCCAGGGTGAGCCCGTCCAGGGCCCGGACGGGCTGCTTGCCGCGCCCTGCGGCATACGTCTTGGTGAGGTCGCGGGCATCGATGGCGAGCCCACCGGGTTCGACCGTTCGCATGGTGACTCCTTCGTGTCGGAGCCGGTCGCCCGGAGCCCTGCCGTAGGCTGAACGTGCGCCTCGAGGCCGATGGCAGGTCCCGTGTGAACCGACTGTGTTTGCGGCTGCTGTGACGTCGCCGCCGTGCTGTTGCGCGGCTCCGGCGACGTCGCCGCCTTGAGGTAGGGCCCCGGCCGGTGTTGCCGCACCGCGCCGGGGTCCGCTTTCCTACGTCCCGGTCGTGCCGGGGTAGTCGTGCTGGTCGGCGTCGGGCGCGAGCGGTCGGGCCTCCTCCCCGAGGTAGCGCACCGGGTCGCTGAGGATCTGCTCCAGCGGCGTGCCCGCCTCGCGCAGCTCGTGCATCCGCCGCCAGGTGGGCGTGCCGGGCAGGCTCTCGGAGCGGATGTCGGCCACCAGCTTGCGGACGAACTCCAGCTCCGCCCGGAGCATGTGCTCGCGGAAGAGGGTCTCGATGAGGAAGATCTCCGGCAGGTCACCCTCGCGGGACGCCTCGACGGCGGCATCGATCTGGCGCACCTCGAGCTCGAGGTGGCGGGCGCGCAGGTCCAGCAGCTGGGCCGCCTGCCGCGGTGCCAGCCCGGCGATCAGGGAGAGGGCGGCCTCCAGCGAGGTGTACTCGCGGGTCGGCGTGGACAGCAGCTCGGCGAGCCAGTCCTCGAACTCGGCGGCGCCGGCGTCGGTGATGCCGTAGACGGTGCGCTCCGGCCGGCGCCCCTCGCGGACGGTCTCGCGCGCCTCGATGAGCCCGTGCTTCTTGAGCGACTCGACCACGGAGTAGAGGGAGCCGTAGTTGAGCTTGATGCTCTGCTCCTTGCCGCGGAAGCGCAGCGTCTGGGAGATCTCGTAGGGGTGCATCGGGCGTTCGGCCAGGCACGCCAGGACGGCGAGGGCCAGGTTGTTCGACACGCGGCGGCGGCTCATGCAGTGCTCCGGTTCGGACTCGATCTCGGGTATCCGAGATGAAGTATTTGCCGCGTAGTGCCGGGTGTCAAGCTGTTTCCCGGACGGCCGGGGCTCAGCCGGTCGTGGCGGGAGTGGCACCCTGCCGGCGGCGACGGCGCCACCAGACGGTCAGCGGGACGACCACGACGCCCGCGACCACGAGGAAGGGCAGTAGCACGCCGAACACCGTCACGACGACGGACACCGCCGTGACGAAGCCGTTCCACCCGGTGACCAGACCCTGCACGAACCCGTTCGGGAAGCTGGCCGGCTCCGGCGCCGGCGTGGCGGTCGTGCTCAGCGACACCTCGACGCTGGAGCGCGTCACGTCGTGCTGCATCGCCGCCAGTTGGGACTCGAGCGACTCGAGCTGGGCCTCGCGCTGGCGCAGCTCGTTCTCGATGGTGACGACGTCCTTCATCCTGGTGGCCCGGTCCAGCAGCGCCCGCACCCGCTCGACGCTTGTGCGCTGGGTCTGCAGTCGGCTCTGGGTGTCGACGTACTGCCGGGTGACGTCCCGGCTGGTGATCCACTGGTCGGTGACCTGCCCGACCTCGGACAGCCGGCCCAGGGTGGCGTCGAGGCGGTTCGCCGGCACCGACAGCGTCAGCTGCCCCTCGCCGCCGAAGTCGGTGCGGCCCGCACTGTCCTCGCCCGCGGACGGGTAGGGCCGCACGTCGCCGTCGCCCATCTGCTCGGACTCGACGTAGCCCTGCACCCGGCCGGCGACCTGCCGCACCTGGTTCGCCGCCGCGCGCACGCTGTCGACCCGCAGGGTGATGCCCGCGTCCCGGGCGATCTTGCGGCTCGCCCCCGCGTCCCGCGCCACCAGGCGCGCCTTCGAGGCATCCGCCGCCCGGCCTCCGTTCGCCGCCCCGGCAGCCGGCTCCGCCTGGGCCATCGAGGCGCCACCCCCCGTGGAGCCTCCGTCCGCCGCCATCGAGCCGCTGCTGCTGCCCCCGCCCGAGCAGGCGGCCACGACGAGCGCCGCGGTTGCCGTGAGGGCGAGCAGCCCGGCCACGAGCCGTCCCTGCCGGCCCCGCCCCTGTCGGCCCCGTCCTTGCGCTCGCCGTGCCCCGAACTGCTCGCCCCACACCCCTGGTCGCCGCGTCATCGCCCGTCCCTTCGTCGGTGGCCGCCCCAGTGCGCCCGTTCCACCGCTTCGATGCGCCCGGCACCCGGATCGGCTCCCGACACCAGGTTGCGATCCGGTCACGACGCGAACCTCGGGACTTCCCGACAAACCTCGGGACTCTCCCGGCGATCTCGGGAGTTTGCGCTGGCCGCAAAGTCCCGAGGTTGGCGACAGAGTCCCGAGGTGCGCGACAAACTCCCGAGATTCGCGACAGAGTCCCGAGGTGCGCGACAAACTCCCGAGATTCGCGACAAACTCCCGAGATTCGCGACAGAGCCCCGAGGTCGGCGGGAGGGGAGTGCCTGAGAGGCTGGCGTGCGTGGAGGAGCGAGCCGTGAGCGAGCCGGGCACCGGCGAGCCGGACCGGGCGCGGGTCGTCGTCGTGGGCGGCGGCATCAGCGGGCTCACCGCCGCCTGGGAGCTGGTCCGCACCGATCCCCACCTGGACGTCCTCGTCCTCGACGGGCGCGACCGGACGGGGGGCAAGCTGCGTTCCGCGGAGGTCGCGGGCGTGCGCGTCGACGTCGGCGCCGAGTCGATGCTCGCCCGGCGTCCCGAGGGCCTGGACCTGGCCGACGAGCTCGGCCTCACCCCGGAGCTGGTCCACCCCGAGCCGGTCGGCGCCGCGATCTGGTCCCGCGGCGCCCTGCACGCCATGCCGAAGGGCACCCTCATGGGCGTCCCCTCCGACCCGGCCGCCGCGGCGGGACTGCTCACCCCGGCCGAGGTGGAGCGCGCCGCCGCCGAACCGGACCTGCCCCCGCTCGAGGAGGACACCTCCGTCGGCGACCTGGTCGAGCGGCACCTGGGCGCCGCGGTCGTGGACCGGTTGGTCGAGCCCCTCCTCGGCGGCGTGTATGCCGGGCACGCCCGCGCGCTCTCGGTCCGGGCGGCCGTCCCCGCCCTCTGGGACGCGGCCCGCGCGGGGGAGTCGCTGACGGCCGCGGCGCGCCGAACGGCCCAGCGGGCGGAAGCCGCCCGCCGCGAGTCGACCCAGCCGGCGCCACCGGTGTTCGCGGGGGTGCCCGGCGGGCTGGGCCTGCTCGCCGAGCGGCTCACCGCCGAGCTGGCCTCGCGCGGCGTCCGGTTCGAGACCGACACGCTGGTGCGCCGGCTCGAGCGCACGCCCTCCGGCTGGCGCCTGGTCAGCGGACCGGTCCCGGCACCCCGGGCGGTCGAGGCGGACGCGGTCGTCCTCGCGCTCCCGGCCCGACCGGCCGCGCGGCTGCTCGACGACGTCGTCCCGCCGGCGGCCGCCCGGCTCGCCGAGGTCGACTACGCCTCGATGGCCATCGTCACCCTCGCGCTGCCCCGCTCAGTGCTCGCGGACCTGCCCGCGCTGGCCGGTTCCTCGGGCTTCCTCGTGCCACCGGTCGAGCGCCGCGTCATCAAGGCCGCGACCTTCAGCAGCGCCAAGTGGTCCTGGGTCGACGCGGCCGCCGCTGCCCGGGACGTCGTCCTGCTACGGACCTCCGTCGGACGCCAGGGGGAGACCGCCGACCTGCACCGGGGCGACCCCGAGCTGGTCCGGGCGGCGCTGGGCGACCTCGGCGCCGCGCTCGGCCGCCCCCTGCCGCAACCGGTCGACACCCTCGTCCAGCGGTGGGGCGGCGCCCTGCCGCAGTACGCCGTCGGCCACCCGGACCGGGTCGCCCGGATCCGGGAAGCGCTCGCCCGGGTGCCGGGGCTGGAACTGGCGGGAGCGGCCTACGAGGGGGTCGGCATACCGGCCTGCATCGGGACCGGACGGGCGGCCGCCCGGGCCACCCTCGCGACGCTGACCCGAGTCCACGAGCGGGGAGCGCGCGGCGCACAATGAGAGCATGACCTTCAAGCCGTCCGCCGCGCAGATCCGCGAGATCAACGACATGACCCGTTACACGATGTGGTCGGTGTTCAAGGTGACCGGGCCGCTGCCGGAGGACCGGTCCAAGGTCACCGGTGAGGTCGAGGCGCTGGTCGCCGACCTCGCCGAGGAGGACGTCGTGGTCCGGGGCGTCTACGACGTCGCGGGGATGCGCGCCGACGCCGACTTCATGGTGTGGTGGCACGCCGAGCGGATCGAACAGCTGCAGGACGCCTACCGGCGCCTGCTGCGCACCGAGTTCGGCCGGCTGGTCGAGCCGGTCTGGTCCGGCACGGCGCTGCACCGTCCGGCGGAGTTCAACAAGAGCCACCTGCCGTCGTTCCTCGCCGGCGAGGAACCCAAGGACTTCATCGCGGTCTACCCGTTCGTGCGCTCCTACGAGTGGTACCTGCTCGACCCCAAGGAGCGGCGTGCCCTGCTGGCCGAGCACGGGCAGATGGCGCGGGAGTACCCGGACGTGCGCGCCAACACGATCGCCTCGTTCGCGCTGGGCGACTACGAGTGGGTGCTGGCCTTCGAGGCCGACGACCTCGGCCGGATCGTGGACCTGATGCGCCACCTGCGCGGCTCGGAGACCCGCCGGCACGTCCGCCAGGAGGTCCCGTTCACCACGGGGCACCGGGTGCCGGTTGCCGACCTCATCGCGTCCCTGCGCTAGATGACCCCGCGCCGGGCGGGGCGGCGCGAGTGGGCCGGGTTGGCGGTGCTGACCCTGCCCGTGCTGCTGCTCTCCGTCGACTCCACGGTGCTGGGCTTCGCCGTGCCCGCGCTCAGCGAGGCGCTGCACCCGAGCTCGGCGCAGCTGCTGTGGATCGTCGACATCTACTCGTTCGTCATCGCCGGACTGCTCGTCACGATGGGCACGCTCGCCGACCGGATCGGCCGGCGCCGGCTGCTGATGATCGGATCCTCGCTGTTCGGGCTGGTGTCGCTGGCGGCGGCCTACGCCCCGAACGCCGAGGCACTCATCGCCACCCGCGGGCTCATGGGTGTGGCCGGCGCAACGCTCATGCCCTCGACGATGTCGTTGCTGCGCAACCTGTTCCACGACCCGACCCAGCGCCGGATCGCGATCGCGAGCTGGGGCGCCTCCTTCGCCGCGGGCGGCGCGCTCGGGCCCATCCTGGGCGGCTTCCTGCTCGAGCACTTCTGGTGGGGATCGGTCTTCCTCATCAACCTGCCGATCATGGGCCTGCTGCTCGTCCTCGCGCCGTTCCTGCTGCCCGAGTCCCGGCGCGCCACCGCCGGCCGCTACGACCTGCCCAGCGTCGCCCTGTCCCTCGGCGCGATCCTGCCGGCCACCTACGGCGTCAAGGAGCTGGCCGAGCACGGGCCGGACGTGACGGCGGTCCTCGGCCTCGTCGTCGGCATCGCGATCGGGGTGCTGTTCGTCCGGCGCCAGGGGCGGATCCCCGACCCGATGCTGGACCTGCACCTGTTCGGCAACCGCGCCTTCAGCGTGGCGCTCGCCAGCAACTTCCTCAGCGTGTTCGCCTTCGTCGGGGCGCTGTTCTTCCTGACCCAGTACCTGCAGCTCGTGCTCGACCTGTCCCCGATCCAGGCGGCCTTGCGCTTCCTGCCCGGACTGGCGCTGTCGGTCGTCGGCTCGTTCACCGCGGTCGCCCTCGCCCGGCGGTTCCGCCTCGGCACCGTCGTGTGCGCCGGGCTGCTCATCTCGGCCGCCGGCTACGCGATCGGCTCGGTCGCGACCACGAGCTCGAGCAGCGGCCTGGTGGTCGCCCTGTTCGCCCTCGTCGGCACCGGCGCCGGTCTCGCCGAGACGCTCACCAACGACGCGGTGCTCACGATCGCGCCCGTGGACCGGGCCGGCGCGGCCAGCGCCGCCTCGGAGACCGCCTACGAGCTCGGCGCGGCCCTGGGCACGGCGCTGCTCGGCAGCCTGCTCACCGCCGTCTACCGGACCCAGCTCACCGGCGTGTCCGGCGTCCCGGACGAGGTGCTGCGCCACGCGCGCCGCACGCTCGGGGAGGCGACCACGCTGGCCCAGTCCCTGCCGGGTCAGGCAGGGCGTGCCCTGCAGGAGGCCGCGAACGCCGCGTTCGCCTCAGGAGTGCGCGTCGCGAGCATCGCGGCCGCGGTCATGGTCCTGTATGCCGGGATCCAGGCCGCCGTGAGCCTGCGCCACCTCGGCGCGGCCGCGGGCGACCCCTCGCCAGGTACCCCGCCACCCCCGGCGACCCGCACCACTCGTGCGAAATGATCGTTGGGTCATGAGCGGAGGGTGTGCACCGAACCCCACGATCATTCCCAACGAGCGCCTACCCTCGGGCGCATGATCACCTCGGTGCACACCCTGATCTACTCCGACGACCCGCCGGCCACCCGCGCCTTCCTGCGGGACGTGCTCGGCTGGGCCTACACCCGGGACGAGGCCTCCGCGCCGGACTGGCTCATCTTCAGCAGCGGGCGCTCGGAGGTCGGCGTCCACCCGCTGACGGGCGGCGAGGGGGACCCGGTGCGCTCGCAGATCCACCACGAGCTGTCGCTGATGTGCGACGACGTCGCGGCGGCCGTGGCGGAGCTGAAGGGCAAAGGCGCGCAGTTCACCGGCGACGTCGAGGACCGCGGCTTCGGCCTCGCCATCCAGATGGTGCTGCCCGGAGCCGGGCACATCCAGCTCTACGAGCCGCGCCACGCCGTCGCCTACGACCTCTGAGTCTCCTCGACCTCTGACCCGGGCGACGGCGGCGCGGCGGGCCGGCCGGGTCAGCCCTTCGGCTCCAGGCGCAAGCTGATCGAGTTGATGCAGTAGCGCTGGTCGGTCGGCGTGTCGTAGCCCTCGCCCTCGAAGACGTGCCCCAGGTGCGAGCCGCAGTTGGCGCATCGCACCTCGACGCGGCGCATCCCGAGGGTGCTGTCCTCGAGGTACTCCACCCGGTCCTCGGCCAGCGGTGCGTAGAACGACGGCCATCCGCAGTGGCTCGGGAACTTCGTGTCACTGCGGAACAGCTCCGCCCCGCAGGCCCGGCAGGAGTAGACGCCCTCGGTGGCGGTGTCGACGTACTCACCCACGCCCGGCCGCTCGGTGCCGGCCTGGCGGAGCACCTGGTACTCCTGCGCGGACAGCCGCTCCCGCCACTGCTCGTCGGACAGGCTGACCGGGTAGGTGTGCTCGCTCTGCTTCACGTGTGCCTCCTCGTGCGCGTGCTCTCCCGGTCAACAGCCCGGCTCCGCCGATCGTTCCCGTCAGCCGCGACCACCGCGCATGGCGAGGCGCACCACCTGCGGGTCGTGGTCGGAGTCCTGGTCGTGGAACTCGCTGTTGGTGTGCACCACGTCATACTCGTATGCCGGGTGCTTGGCTCCCGGAGGAGCCTGCAGGAGTGCCGGGCTGAGCAGGATGTGGTCGAGCACCTGGCTGTTGCCCTCGTAGACGTAGGTGTACCGCTCGCTCGGGTCCAGGGTGCGCGGCAGGTCGGTCAGCTGCGTGTCGCCGGAGCCGACCAGGATGTCCGCGGTCTCGCTGAACTCGAAGTCGTTGAGGTCACCGAGCACGACCACGTTGGCCGACCGGTCGGCCGCCAGGAGGGTGTCGACGAAGTCGCGCACCTCGTGCGCCTGCTGGTGCCGCTGGGTCTCGGAGAACCGCTCCGGCTGCTGCCAGCGACCGAACAGCGGGTCGTCGCCGCCCTTGGAGTTGAAGTGGTTGGCGATCGCGAACACCGTCTTGCCGCGGAAGGTGAACTCGCCGACCAGTGGCTTGCGCGAGTCCTCCCATGCGTCACTGGTCGGGTCGATCCGGCCGGGGGAGTGCGTGAGGTGCACCTGGTTGCCCTCGCGGTGGATGCCGGTCGCCGTGGTGGCGTCGCCGGGGGCGTGCTCGACGAACTGCACGTCCCGGTCGGGCCGGTAGAGGAAGACCGAGCGGATGTTGCCGCCGGGCTCGCCGCCGTCCTGGTCGTTCTCGGGGTTGACCCAGCGGGCCTCGTAGGTCGGCCCGCCCGCAGCCGTGATGGCCGCCGTGAGCTTGCCGGTCGTGGTGCTGGAGTCCACCACGCCGTCGTCCTGGGCGCCGTTGTTGTCCTGGATCTCCTCCAGGGCGAGGATGTCCGGGCTCTGCAGGTTGTGCACGATCTGCTCCGCCAGCCGGTCGAACTTCGCCTGCGGGTCGGTCGGGTCGAGGTTCTCCACGTTGAACGTCGCGACCGCGAGCTGGTTGTTGCGCTGCGGCTGGGTGACCTCACGCTGCAGCCCGCCGGGCTGGAGGGTGCCGACCGAGGTCGCCTCCAGCATGTAGTTGCTGAAGTTGTAGTCGAGCACGCCGACCGTCTCGCCGGCGAGGACGTCGCCGACGTCCGCCCGCGGCATGCGGTTGCTCGAGTCGAGCGTCGTCACGATGACGCGCATCGAGTTGGGGTGGTCGTAGCCGCTGTAGACGACGCCGCCGTGGATGCTGCGCACCGCGCCGGTGACGTGCTGCCCCGGCACGACCGGCAGCTCGCCGTAGCTGTTCGTCGGGCCGACGGCGTGCGCGTCCTGGACCGCGACGCGCATGCCCTCCATCGACTCGTAGAAGTCGATCGCGTTCGTCGTCGGGTCGAACGGCACGTCGTCGTACTCCACGGAACCCGGGTCACCGGAGTAGACCGTCTCCTGCGGCGCGACCCGGTCCACCCCGATGACCACCGGGTCCGGCACCGGGTTGCCATGGGAGGTCACCGTCACGTGGGGACCGGCGATCTCGGTGGTGGTGAGGTTGTCGTTCGCGCCGCCGGGGCGGTACTCCGTCACGACCCCGTCGACCGTGACGGCGTCGCCGACCGAGACCTGCGCGGTGGCCTTCCGGCCGTAGACGTAGACGCCCTCGCTCGTGGCGAGGTCGTCGTCGGGCTCGGTGGACTGCAGGTAGAAGCCGTCCCCCGTGGTCGCGGTGACGACGCCGGGGACGTCCACCACGACGTCACCGTCGAGCGGGGACAGGTGGCTGGTGCCCTGGATCTGCGCGACGGTCGCCGCGTGGCTCGGGGGTGGCGGCACCGTGGAGCAGTCGACGGCGGCGGTGGACGCGTTCTGCGGGGCCGGGTCGCCCACGGCGAAGTCGGCGAGGTTGCTGTCGGTGTCGTAGCAGGCGCTGCGGCGGGCGACCGAGGTCTCGTTGTCGGTCTCCGGCGCGGGTGCCCCCTCCGAGTAGTTGGCGTCGCCCCACCCGAGCAGGTCCACGACGTCGCCGTCGGCGTCGAGCACCGCGACCTCGGCGCCGCTCGAGGACATGAAGATCGAGCCGGTGGCATCCGGGGTCGGGAGCGGCTCGGTGCCGCCCCGGCCAGCGGCTTCCTGCACGAGGTAGTGCTCCCCGGCGCCGATCGTCCCGGACAGCTTCGTGGTGGACGAGGGCGGGTCGCCGGCGACGTGGCTCGCGGACCAGTAGGCCACCTTCCAGCCGGACAGGTCCACGGAGGTATCACTGCTGTTGAACAGCTCGACGAAGTCGTTGGTCAGCGTGGCACCGCTGTTGCCGCCCCCGCCGTAGGCCTCGGAGACCACGACGTTCGGCGAGCTGGCGTGGGCCGGCGGCGCGGTGGCGGCGGCGCCACCGAGCGCGACCACGCTGAGCGCGAGCGCGGGGGCGGCCACGAGGGCGACGCGGTGCAGGCGGGAGGAGGACGGGGTGAGGGTCGGCACGAACCGTGACTCTAGGACCGGGCTCCCCCGAGCGGAAGAGGACGGCGGTCAACTCTTCGCAAACTCCGGCGGCATCCTGTGGCAGGCTCGGCGCCGTGAGTGGCACCGCAAGGACGCTGGAGCTCCCGGGACCCGACGGGGCGGTCCGGCGGGTGCGGGTCTCGAGCCCCGACCGGGTGGTCTGGCCGCAGGCCGGCATCACCAAGGGCGACCTGGCCGACTACGTCGTGGCCGTGCAGGACGGGCTGCTGCGGGCGATCGGCGACCGGCCGGTGACCCTGCAGCGCTTCCCCACCGGCATCGAGGGCGAGGAGTTCTTCTCCAAGAACCCGCCCCGCGGAGCGCCCGAGTGGGCCCGGACCGTGATGTGCACCTACCCGTCGGGGCGCCGCCACCCGCAGCTGGTCGCCGACGAGGTGGCCACGGTGGTCTGGATGATGCAGATGAACACCGTCACCTTCCACCCGTGGCCGGTGCGCGCGGACGACAACGACAACCCCGACGAGCTGCGCATCGACCTGGACCCGCAGCCCGGGCGAGGCTTCGTGGACGCGGTCGAGGCGGCATACGGGCTCAAGGAGCTGCTCGAGGAGCTGGGCCTGACGCCGTGGGCCAAGACGAGCGGCAACCGGGGCGTGCACGTCTACTGCCGCATCGCCCCCACGCACGAGTTCCTGGACGTGCGGCACGGGGTGATCGGGGTGGCCCGGGAGCTCGAGCGCCGTATGCCGGAGCTCGTCACCTCGGCCTGGTGGAAGGAGGAGCGCGGGGAGAAGGTCTTCGTCGACTTCAACCAGGCCTGCCGGGACCGGACGATCGCCGCGGCCTACTCCCCGCGACCGCTGCCCGGAGCGCCGGTGTCGACCCCCGTGCCGTGGGACGCGTTGCGCGACGTGGAGCCGGCGCAGTTCACGGTCCGCACGGTCCCCGACCTGCTGGCCTCGCACGGGGACGCGTGGGCGGGCATCGACGAGGCCGTGGGCGACGTGGCCGCGGCGATCGCCTTGTGGGCCAAGGATGCCGAGGAGCGCGGCCTGGGGGAGATGCCGTTCCCTCCGGACTACCCGAAGATGCCCGGTGAGCCGCCGCGGGTGCAGCCGAGCAAGAAGAACGCGAAGAACTGGCCGGCCGACTGACCTGACCCGGTGCGTGCACTTTCACCGTGAGGTGGGCAGACTGCCGGGCATGAAGTGGAGTCGTGCCAGCCTCAGTGCCCTGCCCTTCCTGGCGACCGGGGGACTCGCCGCCTACGACGTCCTGCAGCGGCGGCACACGCTGCTGCGCAACTTCCCGCTGATCGGCCACGTCCGTTACCTGCTGGAGGCGATCGGCCCGGAGCTGCGGCAGTACATCGTGACCTCCAACGACGAGGAGCGGCCGTTCAGCCGGGACCAGCGCCGCTGGGTCTACGCCTCGGCGAAGGGCGAGAACAACTACTTCGGCTTCGGCACCGACAACGACGTCGAGAACCTCACCGGCTACGCCGTGGTCAAGCAGCGGACGTTCATGGCGGTGGTGCCCCCGGCCGGCATCCACGAGGGGGAGCAGGTGTGGGTGCCGTCGGCCAAGGTGCTCGGCGGCCCCCGGGGCCGAGCCAAGGCGTTCCGCCCGAACTCGGTCGTCAACACCTCGGCGATGAGCTACGGGTCGCTGTCCGGGCCGGCCGTCGAGGCGATCAACCGCGGCGTGGCGGTCTGCGACGCGATGCAGAACACCGGAGAGGGTGGGCTGTCCCGCTTCCACCAGCACGGCGGCGACCTCATCTTCCAGATCGGCACGGCCTACTTCGGCTGCCGGGACGAGCAGGGCCGGTTCGACCTCGCCCGGCTGAAGGACCTGGTCGCGAGCGCACCGGTGCGCGCCCTGGAGGTCAAGCTGAGCCAGGGCGCCAAGCCGGGGCTCGGCGGCGTCCTGCCGGGGGCGAAGGTCACCGGCGAGATCGCCCGGGCCCGTGCGGTTCCCGAGGGCGAGACCTGCATCAGCCCCTCCCGGCACAGCGCCTTCCACGACGTGGACAGCATGCTCGACTGGGTGGAGATGCTCGCCGCCGAGACCGGGCTGCCGGTGGGCATCAAGTCGGCGGTCGGTGTGGACCTGTTCTGGGAGCGGCTCATCCACGAGATGCGGACGACCGACCGGGGCGTGGACTTCATCACCGTCGACGGGGGCGAGGGCGGCACCGGCGCGGCGCCGCTGATCTTCAGCGACCACGTGGCGCTGCCGTTCCGGCTCGGCTTCTCGCGGGTGTACTCGATGTTCGCCCGTGCCGGCCTCACCGACCGGGTGACCTTCATCGGCTCGGGCAAGCTCGGCCTGCCCGACAACGCGATGGTGGCCTTCGCGCTCGGGTGCGACATGGTGAACGTCGGCCGGGAGGCGATGCTGTCCGTCGGGTGCATCCAGGCCCAGCGGTGCCACACCGACCGGTGCCCCACCGGCGTGGCCACCCAGGACCCGTGGCTGACCCGCGGCCTCGACCCGACGCTGAAGTCGGTGCGCGTGGCGAACTACCTCCGCACGCTGCGGCGCGACCTGGTCAAGGTCTCCGAGGCGACGGGGGTGTACCACCCGGGGCTGGTGACGACCGACGACATCGAGCTCGTCGACGGCACCCGCTCGGGCCGGACGCTGCGTGAGGTCTACGGCTACGAGCCGGGCTGGGGCCTGCCCTCCGAGGCGGACCGGCGGGCGCTCTACGCCCTTCTCGACCACGAGGACCGGTCGGACGGCGACGGGTCGGCGCATCGGGCGGCCGAGGACGAGCCGGCGTCCCCCGAGGGCCACCTCGCGGCCCCGCAGGGTCAGCGTTGGAGCACGTCGGCGAGGTCGTAGGCGACGGCCCGGTCCACCTGCTCGAGCGTGCAGGACTCCGGGTCGCGGTCGGGGCGCCAGCGCAGGAACGTCACGGCGTGCCGGAACCGCAGGCCCTCCATCTGGTCGAACTTCACCTCGACGACGCGCTCGGGCCGCAACCGCACGAAGCTGACGTCCTTGTTCGCGCTGAACCGGGACCGGTCGGTCTCGCCCCGGACCGCGTTGCCCTCCTCGTCCCGGGCGACCAGCGGATCGAGCTCGTCGACCAGCTCGGCGCGGCGCTTCATCGTGAACGCGGAGATCCCGCCCACGTTGACCAGGTGACCCTGGGCGTCATACATCCCGAGCAGGAGGGAACCGACCCCCGAGCCGGACTTGTGCACGCGGTAGCCGACGACCACGGCCTCGGCGGTGCGGGAGTGCTTGATCTTGAACATGGTCCGCTTGCCGGGCTGGTAGGTGAGCCGCAGCGGCTTGGCGACGACGCCGTCCAGCCCCGCGCCCTCGAACCGCTCGAACCAGTCGACGGCGAGGTCCCGGTCGCGCGTCACGCGGGTCAGGTGGACCGGCGCGTCCGGGTCGACGCCGCCGAACGCCTCCTCCAGTCGCTGGCGCCGTTGCTCGAACGGCGCCGGCATCAGGTCGTCGTCGCCGATCGCGAGCAGGTCGAAGGCGACGAGCTCGGCCGGGGTCTCCACCGCGAGCTTGTTCACCCGGGACTCGGCGGGGTGGATCCGCTGGCTGAGCCGCTCCCAGTCGAGCCGCTGCGTGCCCGGCTCGCCCCAGCGGACCACCACCTCGCAGTCGACGGCGCACCGCGTGGGCAGGTGCTGGCGGGCCGCCTCGACCACCTCGGGGAAGTAGCGGGTCAGCGGCTTGGACCCGCGGCTGGCCAGCTCGACCTCGCCGCCGTCGCGCAGGACGATGCAGCGGAAGCCGTCCCACTTGGGCTCGTAGGACAGGCCGCCCGCCACCGAGTCCGGTTCGGGGACCTCGGGCACGGCCTTGGCGAGCATCGGGCTGACGGGCAGGTCGATGGGCAGGTCCATGGCACGACCCTAGGACCTGCGAGGATGGCACGGTGCCCCAGCAACGTGGTTCGGTCACCAGCGCCCTGAAGCTCGCGCTCGGCACGGGCCTGGGGGGAGCCGGCCTGCTCGGAGCCGGATCCGTGGGCCTGGCAACGTACTTCGCCCGGAGGGTCGTCACCCCCGATGCGGAGAAGCAGGACGACGTCGCGGTCCGGGCGGTCGAGCGTGACGGCGACGGCGGCACCGTGACGATGGACGCCACGGTCGACACGCGGGCGCCGGGGCGCTACGGGCTGTGGCTGCAGGGCGGTGCGGGGCACGCCCGGCTGGGCGACGTGCTCGGCGTCGGCGAGGCCACGGACACGGTGACCCGGGAGCTGCGCGGCGTGGACGCCGGCGTGCTGGCGCCGGGGTCGGCCCGGTGGAACCAGTACTACTACGCCGGCAGCCCCGAGTGGTCCCTCGGGCTCCCGACGCGGGACGTGGTCGTCACCTCCGACGTGGGCGGCCTGGACGCCTGGCTGGTGCCCGGTCGCGGCACCGACGTGCCGGAGCAGCCGGGGGACGGTCAGGACAGCGGGCGCTGGGCGGTGCTCGTGCACGGCCGCGGCGCCCGCCGGGACGAGGCGCTGCGCGCGGTCCCCGTCCTGCACGAGCTCGGCACCACCTGCCTGGTCCCCAGCTACCGCAACGACGTCGGCGCCCCCGCCAGCGCCGACGGGATGCACAACCTCGGCCTGTCCGAGTGGCGCGACGTCGAGGCCGCCATGCTGTATGCCGTCCGGCACGGTGCGCAGGACCTCGTCCTGGTCGGCTGGTCGGCCGGGGGAGCGATCGTCCTGCAGGCGCTGGACCGCTCGTGGCTGTCCGATCGGGTCTCCCGGATCGTGCTCGACGCCCCGGTCATCGACTGGGCGGACGTGCTGCGCCACCAGGCCCGGCTCAACCACGTGCCGCTGCCGGTGGAGTCCCTGAGCCGGGTGCTGATCGGCCGGTCGGCGACCCGGCGGCTCGTCGGCGTGCACGAGCCGATCGACGTGGCCAAGACCAACTGGGTCGCCCGGGCGGAGGAGCTGCGCACGCCGACCCTGCTGATCCACTCCGAGGCGGACGAGTTCGTGCCGTCCGGCCCCTCGGAGGAGCTCGCCCGGGCGCGTCCGGACCTGGTGCGGCTGGAGACCGGCTGGGGCGCACGGCATACCAAGGAGTGGAACGTCGATCCCGAGCGCTGGGACGCGGCCGTCCGCGACTTCCTGCGAAGCTAGGGACTTCCCCGCCCACCTCGGGACTTTGCAGACGCAAAGTCCCGAGGTCCGCGGGGAAGTCCCGAGGTCAGCGTCGGGCGCGGGAGCGCTGCTGGCGGCGGCGGGCGCGGCGCTCGCCGAAGGTGAGGTCGTAGTAGGACCCGAGCAGGGTGCGCCGCGCCTCCCGCTCCTCGCCGCCGCGGGTGGTCAGGTAGAGCAGCAGGCCGAGGACGAGCCAGCCGGCGAGGATGAGGTACTCCTGCGGCCAGGCGATCGACAGGTCGGTGCCCGGCCAGAGGCTGAACGCGATGACGAGGACCGCGACGAGCGCGCCGATCCCGGGCAGGAAGCGGGCGCGGACCCGGTAGGGCGACTCGAGCCAGGGGAAGCGGCGGGGCAGGCGGTAGAGGCACAGCACGCCGATCGTCCACGCCAGGCCGATGTAGACGCCGCCGGTGTCGAGGAACCAGGTGATGGCGCCGGTGCCGAGCAGACCGAGCCCGATCGTCACCACCAGGGTGAACACCAGGGCCGGTCCCGGCGTCGCGCGCGGCCCGCGCACCCGGCCGAGCGCCGCGGGCAGCAGCCCGGCCCGGCCCATCGCGATGAGGATCCGCGACGTGGCGACGAACAGCCCGACGAAGCTGGTGAGCAGGCCGAGCACCGCGATGGCGTAGGCCGCCCACCCGAGCACGTCGAAGCCGGCGGTGCGGAACGCGTCGATGGTGCCCTTCTCGAGCTGTGCGGTCTTCTCCCAGGGGATGATCCACGCCGAGGACAGCAGCACCACGCAGTAGAACCCCGCGGCGAGGACGACACTCAGGACGACCGCCCGGCCGATCCGGCGCGGCGGCATCTTCGCGTCCTCGGCGAGGATCGCGACCAGGCCGAAGCCGGTGAGGAACGTCATGCCGGGCAGGATGAACCGGATCGTCGCGCCGACCGGGTCCGCCCCGGGGGAGTAGGGCGGCCAGAAGTTGCTCGGCGAGCCCTGGCTGAAGCCGACGACCACGAGCGCGAGCCCGAGCAGGATCATCACGGCGAACAGCACCAGCTGGACGGACGCGCCGAGGGAGACGCCGCGCCAGTTCAGCCCGAAGACGACGAGCGAGAGCAGGACGCCGATCGCGAGGACCGGCAGGTGCACCGTCGTGCCGTTGATGGTCCACAGCGGCACCGACTCCAGCGACGGGAACACGTCCTTGAGCAGGTAGCCGAACGCGGTGACGTAGAACGCCAGCGAGCTGACGTAGGCGCCGATGAGCAGCCACCCGGCGGCGAACGCCATCGGGCGGTTGTAGGCGGTGTAGGCGTAGACCACCTCACCGCCGGCCCGCGGCAGGGTCGAGCTGAGCTCGCCGTAGGAGATCGCCACGAACGAGGCGAAGACCGCGGCGATGCCGAGGCCGAAGATCTCGCCGCCGGCGCCGTAGAGGGTGAAGAACTGGCCGTTGGTGTAGATCCAGCTGGTCCCGACCACCCCGGCCGCGCCGAGGGCGACCAGGGGAGCCAGGCCGATCGACTTGCGCAGGTCGGTCACGCCCGCACCCACCTCCCGAGGATCGTGGCGTCGGCTTCGATCAGGCTGTCCGGCACCAGGTCCAGGTCGAGCTCGGGCCCGGC
>DASSKF010000222.1:0-7711 GCA_035690725.1 Segeticoccus sp. | reverse complement strand
CCGAGGTGGTTGCCGTCCCCGCCGGGCAACGCAGGCATCAGCTCGTCCCGACCACCGGACGGGTCACGGGGCGGCCGCCGGCCGGGGTGTCGGCGCGCGGCGCCCGCCGCGGCGCCCGGTGCGCGAGCGCGTCCCGCAGCTGGGCCCGGCCCCGGTGGATCCGGGAGCGGACGGTGCCGAGCTTGATGTCGAGGGTGGCCGCGATCTCCTCGTAGGACAGCCCCTCGATGTCGCAGAGCACGACCGCGGCCCGGAACTCGGGGGCGAGCGCGTCCAGGGCCCGCTGCACGTCGTCGTCGAAGTGGGTGTCCTGGTAGTGCTGTTCCGGGCCCGCCTCACGGCTGGGCAACCGAGAGGCCGCGTCATCGGCCAGCGCATCGAAGCGGATGCGCTGCTTGCGCCGCATCTTGTCGAGGAAGACGTTCGTCGTGATCCGGTGCAGCCAGCCCTCGAACGTGCCCGGACGGTAGGAGTGCAGCGAGCGGAAGACCCGGATGAACACGTCATGGGTCAGGTCCTCGGCGTCGTGCTGGTTGCCGGTGAGGCGGTAGGCGAGCCGGTAGACCCGCGCCGAGTGCTGCTCGACGATCTCCTCCCACGTCGGCGGGGTCCACCCCTCCGGGGGCGGGCTCACGGGCGCGCTGGTCCGGCTCATGCGTCCATGGTGGGGCAGCACCCTGAGTGTTTGCTGAGCGCAGCCCCGCGCACCGAAGCACCGGCGCCAGTTGCTGAGGGACCGCGGTCCGCTTGAGCACGGGCCCTTCAGCAACTCCCGGCTAGGGTGTTCCCCATGAGTGCACCCAAGCCCGCGACCTGGGCCTACGCGGAGGACTTCATCGCCGAGAGCGAGGTCGTCGAGCAGGCCCGCCGCCGCGGCGAGGAGCTCGGCTGCCAGCCCGTCCTGCCCGGTGTGGGCTCCACCCTCCGGCTGCTCGCCGCCGCCGTCGGCGCCCGGGCCGTGGTCGAGGTGGGCACCGGCGCGGGCACGTCCGGTCTGTGGCTCATGTCCGGGATGCCCTCGGACGGCATCCTCACCACCATCGACATCGAGCCCGAGCACCAGCGGGCCGCCCGCCGGGCCTACGCCGCCGCCGGCATCCCGACCCAGCGCACCCGCGTCATCGCCGGCAACGCCCTCGACGTGCTCCCCCGGCTCACCGACGGCGCCTACGACATGGTGCTCATCGACGCCGACAAGGAGCGCTACCCCGACTACGTGGAGCAGGCGCTGCGCCTGCTCCGCCGCGGGGGCCTGCTGGCCCTCGACAACATGCTCTGGCACGACAAGGTCGCCGACCCCGCCGCCCGCGACGAGACCACGACCGTCCTGCGCGACCTCGGCAAGCAGCTGCGCGACGACGAGCGGCTGCTGCCGACGCTCCTGCCGGTGGGCGACGGGCTGCTCGCCGCCGTCAAGCGGTAGGCCGGTCCCGCCGGATCCGCCCGCCGGGCACGAGAAGGCCCCCGGAACCTGCGGTTCCGGGGGCCGACACGCGTACGAGGTGACTCAGGCGACGCCGTCGCAGCTCTTGATGGCCTCCCCCAGCGCGGCGGCCTCGTCGGGCGTCATCTCGACCACGAGACGCCCGCCACCCTCGAGGGGCATGCGCAGCACGATGCCGCGGCCCTCCTTGGTGACCTCGAGCGGGCCGTCTCCGGTCCTCGGCTTCATCGCCGCCATCGCAGAACCCCTTCCACGCGTGGACACGGTTGGTACGCGTGCGCACCCTCCACGCTGGGCCGGGGCCCGATGCACACCGTCGGAGGTATTATCGCGCCTCCCCCGCGCGCGAGGAAATCCGCATCCGCAACACTGGGCCCGTGCATGCTCGTGCCGCCGTCTTCGACCTGTACGGCGACCACCTCGCCGACCGCGGCAGCTGGGCCCCCATCGCGGGGATCGTCCGGCTGCTCGGGACGGTCGACGTGGCACCGCCGGCGGTCCGCACCGCCGTGTCCCGGCTGGTGCGGGAGGGGTGGCTGCACCCGGTCGAGCGGGACGGCCACCGCGGCTACGAGGCCACCGCCCGCGCCCGCGAGCGGCTGGCCGAGGCGCACGCCCGCATCTACCGCACCGGGCCCGCCGAGTGGGACGGCCGCTGGCACCTCGTGGTCCCCGGACGGGGGTCGGGCCGGTCGGCGCGGGCGCGCACGGCCGCGGCCCTGGGCTACCTCGGCTACGCCCGGCTGTCGGGCGACACGTGGATCGCCCCGCGGCGCAGCGCCGAGGTGGACGTCACCCTGCGCGGCGAGGGAGTGCCGAGCCGGCAGTTCCACGCCTGCCTCGAGGGCGACCCGCGCGCCCTGGCCGCCGACCTGTGGGACCTGCAGGAGCTCGGCGAGGCGTATGCCGGCTTCCTCGCCCGGGCGAGCCGCCTCCGCGACGAGCTGCCCCGGGAGATGCCGGCCGAACGTGCCTTCGCCAGCCGCACCACCCTCGTGCACGAGTGGCGCAAGTTCCTCTTCGCCGACCCCGGCCTCCCCCGCGAGGTGCTGCCGCGCGAGTGGCAGGGACGCGAGGCGGCCGACGTCTTCGACCAGCTGGCCGCCGCCCTGCTGCCGTCGGCTCGCCACTTCGTGGACGAGTGCCTCGGCGAGGCCGTGGCCACCGACCCGACCCCGACACCGGAGGAGCTGAACCGATGACCGACCCGCAGGACGCCACCGGGACCACCGACCAGGACGCGCGCGTGCTGGTGCGGCGTGCGGGTGGGGTGGCCACCGTCCAGCTGAACCGGCCGGATGCGATGAACTCCCTCGACGTCGCCACCAAGGACGAGCTGCTCGCCGCGCTCCGGGACGTGGCCGACGACCCGTCGGTGCGCTGCGTCGTGCTCACCGGCTCCGGCAGGGCGTTCTGCGTCGGCCAGGACCTCAAGGAGCACGTCGGCTTCCTCAAGGCGCAGGACCCGACCCTGTGGGAGACCGTGCCGAAGCACTACAGCCCGGTCGTCGAGCTGCTGTCCACCATGAACAAGCCGGTCGTCGCCGCGATCAACGGGGTGGCCGCGGGCGCCGGGGCGGCCTTCGCGTTCGCCGCGGACTTCCGGGTCATCGTCGAGGGCGGCGGCTTCAACCTGGCGTTCGCCGGTATCGCGCTCTCCTGCGACTCCGGCTCGTCCTGGTGGCTGCCGCGGCTCGTCGGGCCGGCCAAGGCCAAGGAGCTGCTCCTCATGCCGCGCACGGTCAAGGCCGAGGAGGCCCTGTCCCTGGGGCTGGTCACCCGGGTCGTGCCCGCGGGGGAGCTCGACGAGGTGGTCGGTGAGCTCGCCACGACGCTGGCGGCGGGTCCGACGCTCGCCTACGGCTCGATCCGGCGGGCGGTGGCCTTCTCCGCGGGACACACGCTCAGCGAGTCCCTCGCCCACGAGGCTGAGCTGATGAACCACACCGGCGCGAGCGCGGACCACGCCGAGGCCGTCGACGCCTTCCTCCGGAAGGAGAAGCCGGAGTTCACCGGCCGGTGAGGAGAGCCGCGCACCTCGCTCGCTGACGCGAACGTCGCACGTCGACGCCGTAGGCGCTCGACCACGGGAACGTTCGCGTGATCGAGCCCGCTTTCCCGCTCCGGGGCAACCTCCCCGGGAACCGGCCCACCGCTCAGGAGCCCTTCGTGTGGCGCGTGGCGGCGTCCACGACCCGCGAGGCGGCATCGGCCAGCGGTTCCGGGATCCGGCTGCCCGGGCTGGCCTCGAAACTGGACTCGTCGAGCATGTCCTTGGTCATCTGCAGGGCGATCCGGTTGCGGTTGGGCGTGCCCTCCTTGAGGGCGGTGAGCAGCTTCGTGATCTGCTCCTTGGTCGCCTTCGCCGGGATCGGCGGCTCGTTCGGGTCCACGACCATCTCCACGATCGCCGGGCCGGGATGCTCCATCGCGGCCCTGAGCGTGGACAGGCAGTCCTTCGGGTCCTCCACCCGGGCGCCGTAGATCCCGCAGGCGTCGGCGAACTTCACGAAGTCGAGCGGCGCCATGTTCACGCCGTACTCCGGGTTGCCGAGGAAGACCATCTGCTCCCACTTGATCAACCCGAGGGTGTCGTTGCGGACCACGATGATCTTCACCGGCAGGTCGTGCTGCACGCAGGTCATCACGTCGCCCAGCTGCATGGTCAGCGAGCCGTCGCCGGTGAACACCACCACCTGCCGGTCGGGGTATGCCGTCTGCGCACCGATCGCGTACGGCAGGCCCGCCGCCATGGAGCAGTTGGTGCCGCTGAAGCTGAAGCTCATCCCCCGGCGCACCTTCACCTGCCGCGCCACCCAGGTGGTCACGGTGCCCGAGTCCCCACAGACCACCGCGTCGTCGGTCAGGACGTCGTTGAGCTGCCAGGCCGGGACCTGCGGCTTCATCGGCACGTCGGCGCGGGTGCCGCGCTCCTCCATCAGCGCCCACCAGTCCCGCATCCCGTCCTGCGCCTGCTGCAGGAACGAGCGGTCGTCGTTGCGCTGCAGCAGTGGCAGCAGGGCCCGCAGGGTGGCGGCCGCGTCACCGCAGAGCCCGACGTCGACCGGCTGGCGCAGGCCGATCCGGTCCGGCTTGTCGTCGACCTGCACGACGGCCGCCTGGCCGGGTGAGGGGTAGAACTCGATGTAGGGCATCGAACTGCCGACCACCAGCAGTGCGTCGCACTGCTCCATCGCATCCTGGCTGGGCAGCGTGCCGACGAGGGCGATGGAGCCCGTCGTGTAGGGCGAGTCGTCGGGCACGCAGTCCTTGCCGAGCATCGCCTTGATGATCGGGGCGCCGAGGGTCTCGGCGACCTGCTCGAGCTCGGCCCCGGCACCCCGGGCGCCGGCCCCGGCGAGGATCGCGGGCCTCGCCCTCCCCCGCAGCGCGTCGGCCGCCGCCTGCAGGGCGTCCGGCTCGGGGACGCGCACCGGCGGGCGGTAGCTCGTCGAGGTGTGGCCGGGGACGTTGCGCTTGTAGCGCATGCCCGAGTCGGCCGGCGCCGCCTGGTAGTCGATCGGGAAGGCGAGGTGTGCCGGCCCACGTTCGGTGAGCGCGCTGCGCACCGCGTAGTCGACGACGTTGGTGATGTGGGCCGGCCCCATGATGCGCTGGTTGTAGACCGCGACGTCGTTGACGAGGTAGTCCTCGTTGATGTCCTGCAGGTAGCTGGTGCCGACCAGGTCGTGGTAGGTCATGCCGCTGATCGCCAGGATCGGTGCCTGCTCCACCCGCGAGTCGAGCATGCCGTTGACCAGGTGGGCCGTGCCGGGCCCGGTGGTGGCGAAGCACACCCCGAGCCGGCCGGTGAACTTGGCGTAGCCCACGGCCGCCATGGCGCCGACCTCCTCGTGCCGCACGTGGATGTAGCGGACC
This sequence comes from Segeticoccus sp., assembly GCA_035690725.1. Taxonomy (GTDB): domain Bacteria; phylum Actinomycetota; class Actinomycetes; order Actinomycetales; family Dermatophilaceae; genus DASSKF01. Next base: position 2,388 of record DASSKF010000222.1, on the reverse strand, counting down.
TGGTCACGGCGCTTGTGCAGCGCGTCCATCAGCCCGTTGATGCCGTCGCCGGGCAGCCCGAAGACCGTGTCGACGCCCCACTCGATGAGCCGGTCGACGAAGGCGTCCGCCGCCGTCCTGTCCTGTGCCATCCGTGTGCCTCCTCCTGTGGGCCCAGCGGTGTGGGCCTCAGCCGTTGTGCTCGCCGAGGGCCAGGTCGAGCACCTGCGCGAGGTGCACGGCCCGGCGGTCGGTGGTCTGCTCGATCTGCTCCCGGCAGCTGAACCCGTCGGCCACGACGAGGGTGTCCTCGTCGGCCTCGCGGACCTTGGGCAGGATCACCCGCTCCCCGCAGGCGATCGAGACCTCGTAGCGCTCCCCCGCCTCGTACCCGAAGCTCCCGGCCATGCCGCAGCAGCCGCTGTCGGGGACCTCGACGTCGAGGCCGACCCGGCGCAGCAGCGCCTCCTCGCTGTCGTGGCCGATGACCGCGCCCTGGTGGCAGTGCACCTGCACGAGGGCGCGGCGCTCCAGCCGCGGCGGCTGCCAGCCCGGCGCGTGCCGCTCGAGCAGCTCGGCGAGGGTCAGCGTCTGCTCGCTGAGCCGCCGCGCGAGCGGGTCGTCCGGCAGCATGCCGGGCAGCTCGTCGCGGAACACCGCCACGCACGAGGGCTCGAGGCCGACCACCGGGAGGCCGGCCTCCACCTGCGGCCGGAGGGCGGCGAGCACCTGCTCGAGGTAGCGCCGTGCGGTGGTCAGCATGCCGTAGTCGTAGAGCGGCCGCCCGCAGCACAGCTGTCGCCCAGGCACCTGCACGGCGAACCCGGCGGCGCCCAGCACGCGCAGGGCCGCCTCGGCGACGGCCGGCTGGAAGTGGTTGGTGAATGTGTCGGTCCACAGCACGACGGGCTCGCCCTGTCCCGGCAGCCGCCGGCCGTCGAGACCGGCGCGGAACGTGCGGTCCGCGAACTGCGGGATCTGGCGTGCCTGCGCCACCCCGCCCGCCAGCTTCAGCAACGGCGCGGTGAGCCGGGACGAGCCGACCCGGTTGACCACCTTCGGGGCCAGCGACGCGAGCCGCGCCCACTGCTGGATCAGCCCCATCGCGTAGGCGGTGCGCGGCCGCAGCCGCCCTTCGTAGTAGTGCGAGAGGAACTCGGCCTTGTAGGTCGCCATGTCCACCCGGACGGGGCAGTCGCCCTTGCACCCCTTGCAGGCCAGGCACAGGTGCAGGGCGTCCTTCACCCCGTCGTCGCGCCACGGGTCCTTGCGCTCCCCCGCGGTCTGCATCATCTCGAACAGCATCCGGGCCCGACCCCTGGTGGAGTTCTTCTCCTCCCGGGTGACCATGAAGCTCGGGCACATCGTGCCGCCGTCCATGTGCCGGCACTTGCCCACGCCGAAGCAGCGGTCGGCGGCGCCGGCCCAGCCGCCGTCCTGCGCGAAGCTGAAGTGGGTCTCCAGCTCGGGCGGCCGGTAGTCCACCCCGAGGCGCAGGTTCGCGGTCGGCGAGTTGGGCCGCACCACCTTGCCCGGGTTCATCAGCCCGTCCGGGTCGAACAGGTCCTTGAACCGCTCGAAGGCGCCCACCAGCTCGGGACCGAACATCCGCGGCAGGAAGGCCGCCCGCAGCTGCCCGTCACCGTGCTCCCCGGAGAGCGAGCCGCCGTACCGGACCACCAGGTCGGCCGCGTCGGACAGGAACCGCCCGAAGGTGTCGATCCCGGACTGCGTCGCGATGTCGAGGTCGAGCCGGTTGTGGATGCACCCCTGACCGAAGTGCCCGAACAGCACCGTATGGTACCCGTACCCGTCCACCAGGGCACGGAAGTCGCGCAGGTAGCCGCTGAGCTCCGAGGGGTGGACGGCGGCGTCCTCCCACCCCGCGTATGCCGCGTGCTCGCCGGGGATCTTCGTCGACCCGATGGCGCCCTTGCGCAGGTCCCAGACGTCCTCCTGGGCCTGCGGGTCACTGATGAGGTTCGCCGCCCCGTCGTCGTGGACCTCCTCCAGCCGCTGCACGAGCGCCCGGGCGGCCCGGTCGGACTCCTCCTGGGTCCCGCCGCCGTACTCGACGAGCACGAAGGTGTGGCCCGGGGGCAGGCTGTCGTCCCCGGTGTCGTCGGGAAGTGCTTGGTGCGCAGGTTGTCGAGCACGCCGTACTCGAAGAACTCCAGGCCCAGCGGGTCGGTGTCGAGCACGTCCATGACGTGCTCGGCTGCCGTCGGCGAGTCCGGGTAGCCGAGCGCGACAAGCGTGTGGTGCTCGGGCCAGGGCAGCAGCCTGAGGGTGGCGGACAGCACGAGGACGCAGGTGCTCTCGGAGCCGACGAGGGCGCGGGCCGGGTTGAAGCCCTTCTCGGGCAGCAGGTCGTCGAGGTTGTAGCCGGACACCCGCCGCGGGATGTGC
>DASSKF010000221.1:0-9022 GCA_035690725.1 Segeticoccus sp. | reverse complement strand
GGGCGTGCCGCGGAAGACCGACCAGTGGCGGCACAGCTCGCGCCACACCGCGCGGGCCTCGGTCTCGGGCAGCGGGCCCCGGGCGACGCCGAGCCGGTCCAGCGGGACGCCGCTGGCGTGCAGCAGCCGGGTGACGTAGTGGTCCGGCTGCACGAACAGGCTCGCCGGGTCGGCGAACGGCTCGTCGTCGAGCAGCAGCTGGGCCGGGACGTGCCCGTGCGGAGAGATGATCGGCAGGTCGGCCACCGCCTCGTGCAGGCGGCGGGCGATCGCGCGGGTGCCGGGCTCGACCGGCAGCAGCCGGTCGGGGTGGAGCAGGAGCGGTGCGGCAGGCATGTCGCCCATGCTCGCCAGCGGTCGGCACCGACGGCAATCGGTTGCCAGCAGTTGTCGCGGCAGGTTGCCCGGGCGTGGCCGGTGGGGCATCGTGCCGACCATGACGAGCACCCCCACCACCGACCCGGGCAGCGACGTCGTCGAGGACCTGGCCCGGGGCGCCACCCTCCTCGGGGGGGCCGACCAGGTGCTGGCCGCCGAGCAGGTCGAGGCCTTCGTCCGCGAGCAGCTGGCAGCCGCCCCGCTCGACGGCCGCAGCGTGTGCGTCGTCGTTCCGGACGGCACCCGCAGCTGTCCACTTCCCTTGCTGCTCAACGCGGTCCACGGCGCACTGAGCGGCCGGGTCACCCGCCTGACGGTGCTCGTCGCGCTCGGCACCCATGCCGCGATGGACGAGGAGCGGTTGCGCCGCCACGTGGGCGGGGGCACCGAGCCGCTCGAGACGGCATACCCCGGTATGACGGTCCGCAACCACGAGTGGTGGGACCCGGACACGTTCGTCACCGTGGGCACGATCCCGGCCGACCGGGTCGGTGAGCTGTCCGAGGGCCGGCTGCACCGCAGTGTCGACGTGCGGGTCAACAGGGCGGTGGTCGACCACGACGTGGCGCTGGTCGTCGGCCCGGTCTTCCCGCACGAGGTCGTGGGCTTCTCCGGCGGCAACAAGTACTTCTTCCCCGGCGTCTCCGGGCAGGAGGTGATCGACCTGTCGCACTGGCTGGGGGCGCTCATCACCAGTGCGCGGATCATCGGCAGCCGGGGAATCACGCCGGTCCGGGCGCTGGTCGACGACGCGGCCGCGATGATCCCGACCGAGAAGGTCGCCCTCTGCCTCGTCGTGCGCTCCGGGTCGGACGACCTGCACGCGGTGTCGTTCGGCAGCACCCGCTCGGCGTGGGCGGCCGCCGCCCGGGTCTCGGCCGAGACGCACGTGCACTACCTGGACGCGCCGGTGCAGCGGGTGCTGTCGGTGATGCCCGAGAAGTACGACGACATCTGGACCGCCGCCAAGGGCTTCTACAAGCTCGAGCCGGTCGTGGCCGACGGCGGGGAGGTCATCCTCTACGCGCCGCACATCACCGAGATCTCGGCGATGCACCCGGAGATCAACGAGATCGGCTACCACTGCCGCGACTACTTCCTGGCCCAGTGGGACCGGTTCAAGGACGTGCACTGGGGCGTGCTCGCCCACTCGACCCACCTACGCGGAGCCGGGACCTACGACGAGGAGCACGGCGAGCGGCTCCGGGTGAAGGTGACGCTCGCGACCGGGATCCCCGAGGAGGTCGTGCGCCGGGCCAACCTCGACTTCCTCGACCCGGCCGAGGTCGACGTCGCCGCCCACGAGGAGGACCCGGAGACGTTCGTGGTTCCTCAGGCGGGGGAGGTCCTCTTCCGGCTGCGCTGAGCGGTCGTGCCGCGGATCACCAGACGGGTGGGCAGCACCGCCGGCCGGCCCGCGCGCGACGTCGCTCCCCCGATGAGCGCGATCAGGTTGCGCGCCGCGGTCGAGCCGAGCGCGTGCAGCGGGGCCGCCACGGTCGTGGGGCCCCGGTGAGACCAGGTCGGCGGCGAAGATGTTGTCGAAGCCGACGACGCTCACGTCGCGGGGCACCGTGACGCCCTGCTCGGTGAGGCCCCGGACCAGCCCGATGGCCATGAGGTCGTTGTAGGCGACCACGGCGGTGGTCGGTCGCTCAGCCCACTGCTCGGCGGCCTCCGCGCCGCCGCGCACGGTGGGGGCGAAGGTACCCGTACTCCGAGGAGGTCCTCGACTACGCCGACCGGCACGGTGTCGTGCTGATCGACGAGACGGCGGCGGTCGGGCTCAACATGGGCCTCGGCGGCGGCATCTTCGGATCGCAGAGCTACCAGACCTACTCCCCCGACACCGCCAACGACGAGACCCAGCGGGTGCACGCCCGGGCGATCCGCGAGCTCATCGCCCGCGACAAGAACCACCCCAGCGTCGCCCGCGAGGCCGACCCGACCCGACCGGTCGGCTTCGTCAACGTGATGCTCGCGCCGCACGGCGCGTGCCGGGTCTCCCAGTTCGCCGACGTGCTCATGCTCAACCGCTACTACGGGTGGTACGTCAACACCGGTGACCTCCCTGCGGCCGAGCGCGCTTGGGAGGAGGAGCTCCGGGGCTGGGCCGGCGACGGCAAGCCGATCATCATCACCGAGTACGGCGCCGACACCTACCTCGGCCTGCACGACGTGAACGCCCGCCCGTGGAGCGAGGAGTACCAGGTCGCCTACCTGGACATGAACCACCGGCTGTTCGACCGCATCGACGCCGTCGCCGCTGGCGGGGCCAGGCCGAGCGCAATGAGAACTGACCGACGCGTGCGGTCGAGAGCCGAAGGAAGCACCATGAGCACGTCGACGCCCCACCCGCCACGGAGCACGGGGTCGAGCGGAAGAGCCGCGGGATCCAGCCCATCCAGATCATCGGCTACGGCGCCGGTGATGCCGCGAACAACCTGGCCTTCTCCATCACGGCCTTCTTCCTGCTGTTCTACTACACCGACGTGGCGGGGATCAGCGTCGCCGCCGCCGGCACCATGTTCGTGCTCATCCGCCTCTGGGACGCCTGCACCGACATCCTCGCGGGGCGCATCGTGGACAAGACCCGGACGCGGTGGGGCAAGTTCCGCCCCTTCCTGCTCTTCGGCTCACTGCCCCTGATGGTCCTGACCTTCCTGACGTTCCACGTGCTGGCGCTGGCCATCTCGCCGCAGATCGGGAAGGGCCACCCCGAGGCGCTGCAGCACACCTTCACCGTCATCACGGGCATCTTCGTCGTCTTCGGGCTCGGGCTGTACCTGTTCGCGTTCTTCACCAGCAGGGAGAACGTGGAGCGGGACGTGGTGCAGGTGAGCTCCAAGGAGACCATCGAGTCACTGCGGCACAACGCACTGCTCGCCGGCCTGATCATGTTCACCTACCCGCTGACCGAGGCCAAGTTCGCCTCGATCGTCGAGGACGTCCGGGCGCGGAGGGCAGCCAAGGCGGCCGCGGTATCGTCGGACCCCCGACCCACCACCGGACCCACCGGCAGCGCGGGCGGGCCCAACCCGACGGAGGCGTGATCCCGTGCCCCTGACCGACCGGACGACACGTCTCGTCCCCCGCAAGCGGGAGGTACCCCCAGCGGAGCAGGTCGCCGAGCACCTGCCGCCGCTGGGCGAGTCCGGCCGGTTGGGGGTCGCGTTCTCCGGCGGCGTCGACTCGGCGGTCCTGCTCGCCCTCGCAGTCCGGGCGCTCGGCCCGGAGCGGGTGGTCGCGGTCATGGGCGTCTCCCCCAGCTTGGCGGCCGACGAGCGCAGCGCCGCACACGACGTCGCCCGGTTCATCGGTGCGCCGCTGGTCGAGGTGGCGACGCACGAGGGTGAGCGCACGGCATACGTCCGCAACGGGCCGGACCGCTGCTACCACTGCAAGGACGAGCTGTTCACCCGCATCTCCGACGAGGTGGCCCGTGCCCACGGCCTCACGGCGGTCGCCTACGGGGAGAACGCCGACGACGCCCGGCGCCCGGACCGCCCCGGGGCCCGCGCGGCCACCGAGCACGAGGTGTGCCGTCCGCTCGCCGACGCGGGCCTGGACAAGCAGGCGGTGCGGCGGGTCGCCCGGGAGCTGGAGCTGCCGTGCGCGGACAAGCCGGCGGCCCCGTGCCTGGCCTCGCGCATCCCGCACTTCACCGAGGTCAGTCCCGAGCGCCTCGGCCAGGTCGAGGCCGCGGAGCGGGCGCTGCGCACGCTCGGGTTCAGCGACTGCCGGGTGCGCCACCACGGCGAGGTGGCCCGGATCGAGCTCCTCCCCGACGAACTGGCACGGGCGGCCACCGATCCACTGCGCGAGCACGTGCGGGAGGCAGTGCTGGGGGCCGGGTTCCGTTTCGTAGCCGTGGATCTCGCCGGTATGCAGTCCGGTGCGTTCACCCTGCCGCTGGTGGAGGTCACCCACGGGGCGGCGACGTGAGCGGACCCTCGGCGGACTGGCAGCCGCCGGAGGAGCTGCGGGCGCTCGCCGAGCTCGACGACGACCGGGCTGCCCGGCGCGGCTACCCGGAGGCCGTCTTCTGCTCCGGCAAGACCCCCGACCAGGTGGCTGCCATCGCGGCAGCCGTCGGGCAGCGGGACGCGACCGCGCCCACCCTCTTCACCCGGGCCGACCCGCCTCGCGCCAAGGCGGTGCTCACGGCACTTCCCGACGCCCACTACGACGAGACGGCACAGCTGCTCGCCTGGCCGGCCGACCGGCCGGAGCCGACCGGTGGCCTCGTCGTCGTCGCCGCCGCGGGGACCTCCGACCTGTCCGTGGCCCGCGAGGCCCTGCTGACCGCCCGGTACCTCGGCCGGGATGTCGCGCTGGTCGTCGACGTCGGGGTCGCGGGGCTGCACCGCGTGCTCGGCCGGTTGGACCTGCTCCGCAGCGCCCGGGCGATCGTCGTGGCCGCCGGCATGGACGGCGCCCTCCCGGGCGTCGTCGCCGGCCTGGTCTCCGCGCCGGTCATCGCCGTGCCCACCTCGGTCGGCTACGGCGCCGCGTTCGAGGGCCTGGCCCCGTTGCTCACCATGCTCAACGCCTGCGCGCCCGGCGTGGCGGTCGTCAACATCGACAACGGCTACGGCGCGGGCCACCTGGCGGCCCAGATCGCCGCCCCCGCCGGCTGAGCGCGCGCTCGACGGTCCTCAGCCGGGGACCGCCACCGCCTCGAGCTCGGTCGTCCCGGTGCGCACCCGGTCGCGCTGGTCCTTCAGCGCCATCGCGAGGGCGAACAGGACGACGACACCGATGAGGCCGAAGCCGACGGTCACCGCCACCGACCAGGAGCTCGCCCCGAGGGTGGCGAACACGGCCGAGGTGATCACCGCGATGCCGATCGAGGTGCCGATCCGCTGCCCGGTCTGCATGATCGCCCCGGAGCTGCCCGCATAGGCGAGCGGGACGTCGGCGAGCGTCAGGGTCTGGTTCGGGCTGATGACCGACCCCTGCGCCACGCCGATGAAGGCAAGGCTCAGCACCAGCCACCACACGCTGAGGGCACCGGTCTGGTGCAGCAGCACCACGGCGATGGACAGGCCCAGCCCGGCGAGCGCGAACAGCAGCCCGCCGATCACCACCTTGCGCCCCAGGCGCACCACGCGGCTGCCGGCCCAGTGGGCGGCCAGAGCCGAGATGAGGGCGGCGGGGATGCCGACGGCGCCCGCCTGCAGCGCCGTCTTGCCCTCGCCGTCCTGCAGGTAGAGCGCGACGAGCACCCAGATGCTGGTCATGCCGAGGAAGTACAGCGTCACGATGACGCTTCCGTTGGTGAAGCTGCGGGTGGAGAAGATGTCCAGGTCGACCATCGGGCTGCGCCCCGTGCGCCGGTAGTACCGCTCCCACCGGACCCACGCGTACACCAACGCGGCGCTCGCCGGCAGCAGCACCCAGGTCCACGGCGAGGTCCCGGCCTCGACGAAGGGGAACAGCACCGCGAGCACCGCCAGGCCCAGCAGGAGGGATCCGACCGGGTCCAGCGACCGGGACCCTCGCCTCGTCCCGGGAGAGGTGGTGCGCAACCGGCTGATCAGCGGGCGCGGGAACCACAGGAGCGCCAGCACGAGGCAGAGGACGCCGAAGGGGACGTTGACGAGGAAGGTGAGCCGCCAGCCGAGGTCCGGCCCGCCGAGCTGGATCAGGAAGCCGCCCAGCACCGGCCCGATCCCGACCGCGACGCCGACGACGCTGCCGAAGTAGCCGAAGGCCTTGCCGCGCTCGGCGCCGCGGAAGTACTGCTGGATCATGCCGACGCCCTGGGGGTTCAGCAGCCCGGAGCCGAGTCCCTGCACGAACCGCGCCGCGTTCAGGGAGCCCGGGTCCGGGGCGAGTCCTGCCGCGATCGAGGAGGCGGTGAAGACGATCACGCCGAGGATGAAGAACCCGCCGCGACCCATCAGGTCACCGGCGCGGCCGGCCGCGACCAGGACGATGCCGAACGTCAGGGCGTAGCCGGCCAGCACCCACTGCGCGTCGGAGTCGCTCGCGCCGAGGCCCTGCTGGATGGACGGCAGGGCGACGTTGACGATGCTGACGCTGATGAGCGACATGAAGATCGCCGTGAGGAGGACGAGCAGGATCCGCCAGCGGAGGCGGTCCGGGGTCGGGTCGGGGACGGCTCGCCGGGAACCCGACCGCGCCTGCACCTGATCCGACCTCCGAACGCACAGCAGTGTCCTGTCGGAGCCGGAACGCCGCCGCGCTCCGGAACATTCCGGCCCGGGTGCCGCGGCACCCGGGCTCCCACCGTCACACCGGTGCGCCGGGGACGAGCCCGGCCGCCTCGGCCGCCGCCCGCGCCAGGTCGAGCGCCCGGCGCACCGGCAGCCCCTCGGCGCTCGCCACCACTGCGACGTCGTCGAACTCGGGCGTCACCGTGACCACCCGACCGCCGAGGGCGGACACCTTGACGGCGACGTCGTGGCCCTGGACCGGCACCCGGTGGACCGACCGGGCCAAGGCCGTGCGCTGCACCTCCGACTCGCGCACCCCGATCGTGCTGGTCAACCCGAACAGCTTCTCCCGCAACTCGTCGACCTCCCCCGGACGGGCCAGGACGCGCAGAGTGTGCGCCGGTCGTCCCTTCTTCATCAGGATCGGCACCAGCCACGCGTCGGCCGCGCCGGCAGCCATCAGCTCGGCGAGCACCGAGGGCCACACCCGCGGGTCGAGGTCGTCGACGTTGGCCTCGAGCACGACCATGGCCTGCCGCTCCGGGACACCGGCCCCGCTCGGGGCGGTCTCCGGCGGCACGGCCGGCTGCCGCTCCCCCAGCACCACCCGGACGACATTGGCCCGTGCGGCGTCGTCGCGGCTGCCGGCGCCCACGCCGACCGTTGCGACCCGCATCGGCGGCAGCGGTTCGCACCGCTCGGCCAGCGTGGTGAGCAGCGCCATGCCGGTCGGCGTGGCCAGCTCGCCGTCGCGGTCCCCGCCGCGGACCCGCCACCCCCGGCTCAGCTCGAGCACTGCGGGCACGGGCACCGGCAACAGGCCGTGCGCGGTGCGGACCCGGCCGGAGCCCAGCTCGACGGCTCCCCCGGTGAGCGTCTCGACACCGAGGTCGGCCAGGGCGGCACAGCACCCGACGACGTCCGCGACCGAGTCCCAGGCGCCGACCTCGTGGAAGTGCACCTCGTCCACCTCGACGCCGTGCGCGTCCGCCTCCACCTCGGCAAGCCGCCGGAAGACCTGCAGGGCACGCCCCCGCACCCGCTCGGGCAGGTCGGCCGCCTCCAGGGACCTGTGCAGGCGGCGCCAGCGCCGGTCCGGCTGGTCCGCGGAACGCAGCTCGACGTGGACCTTCGTGGCGCGCAGGCCGGCGCGCTGCACCTGCTCGAGGTGCAGGCTGACCGCACCCGGCGCGACCGCCTCGACGGCGGACTCCACAGCGGCCAGGGCGGCGCCGGCGTCCAGCAGCGCCCCCAGCACCATGTCGCCGGCGATCCCGGCGGAGGCGTCCACCCACGCGTGCGTCATCAGACCCGACATGGGGGCCACGCTACGCAGGAGCGGTCAGCTCCGGCGGACGCCGCGGGACCGGGCCTCACAGCCTCGGGGCGTAGCGCTTGCCCTCGAGGGCCTCGTGGATCATCGCCGCGCTGCGCGCCGCTGCCCGCAGCCGGAGTCCTTCCGCCTCCAGGTTGGCCAGCACCTCGGTCATCGCCCGCGGCGACAGCTGCTCGTGCAGCTCGGCCCGGCAGTCGCGGTAGGCCTGGCGCATCGCCTGCAACTGGGCGTCGACGTGCCGGGCGGCGACCCAGGCGAGGGCGACCGGGTGCCGGCGCCACCCGGCATACCCCCGGTAGTCGGCGGGGCACTGGTCCAGCAGCCACTCCAGCGCCGCGCGCTGCCAGCCCGGGCTGTCCGGCGGTGGCACGGCGGCCGGCCAACCGGGAGGGGCGTGCTGCGGCATACCGCCAGTCTAGCCGCTGCTCGAACAACAGTTCGAGCCCGATGCACGGTCGGGACGCAGCGCGGCCGGCCGCCCCGTGCTCAGGGACGACCGGCCGTCGCTGCGGCGGCTCAGGGCCTCACGTGTCGGCCTGCACGAGGGAGCGCAGGACGAACTGCAGGATGCCGCCGTGGCGGTAGTAGTCCGCCTCACCGGGGGTGTCGATCCGCACGACCGCGTCGAACTCGACGCTCTCGCCGTCCTCCTTCGCCGCGAGGACCTGCACCGTCTGCGGGATGCCGTCGCCCAGGGCGGTCACCCCGCTGATGTCGAACGTCTCCGTGCCGTCGAGGCCGAGGGAGCCGGCGCTCTGCCCCTCCGGGAACTGCAGCGGCAGCACGCCCATCCCGATCAGGTTGGAGCGGTGGATCCGCTCGAACGACTCGGCGATGACCGCCCGGACCCCGAGCAGGACCGTGCCCTTGGCGGCCCAGTCACGCGAGGAGCCCGAGCCGTACTCCTTGCCGGCGAGGACGACCAGCGGGACGCCCGCCTCCCGGTAGTGCTCGGCCGCGTCGAAGATGCTGGCCTGCTCCCCGTCGCGGGTGAAGTCCCGGGTGTAGCCGCCCTGCACGTCGTCCAGCAGCTCGTTGCGCAGCCGGATGTTCGCGAAGGTGCCGCGGATCATCACCTCGTGGTTGCCGCGCCGGGAGCCGTAGGAGTTGAAGTCCTTGCGCTCCA
>DASSKF010000220.1:0-4298 GCA_035690725.1 Segeticoccus sp. | reverse complement strand
CAGCCGGGGCAACGGGAAGACCAGCAGCACCAACCCGCCCAGCGCCACCCCGGCCAGCACGTTGCCCCAGGTGATGCTGCCCTGCAGCGCCACCCAGATCACGGTGAGCCAGACCAGCGGGACCGGCTGGATCCGTCGGGGTCTCACGGCGCACCTCCCGGATAGACCGACTGGATGTATGGCGTGCGCGCGACCAGGTCGCTTGCCGCCCGGTCGGTGATGCCGAACAGCGGGCCGGCCACCACGCTGATCGCGACGCCGACGACAACCAGGGCGGCGGTCGGTGCGACGACGCCGGCGCCCAGGGCGTCGGTGCGCACCCGCGCCGTCACGGTCGTCTCCGGCACCGGGGGCACGCGCCAGAAGGCACGGCCCCAGACCCGGCTCACGGCATACAGCGTCAGCAGGCTGGTGACCACCGAACCGGCGATCAGCACGTAGGCCAGTGGGGTGCCGGCGTCGGCGCCGGCCTCCATCAGCCCCACCTTGCCGAGGAACCCGGAGAACGGCGGGATGCCTGCGAGGTTCATCGCCGGGATGAAGAAGAGCACGCCGAGCAGGGGCGCGGACCGGGCCAGCCCACCGAGCTCCTTCAGCGAGGTGCTGCCGCCGCGGCGTTCGATCAGACCGGCGACCAGGAACAGGGTGGTCTGGATGGTGATGTGGTGGGCGACGTAGAACACGGCGGAGGAGAAGCCCGCGACCGAGCCGAGCGCGATGCCGAAGGTCATGTAGCCGATGTGGCTGACCAGCGTGAAGGACAACAACCGTTTGATGTCGTCCTGGGCCACCGCCCCGAGGATGCCGACGAGCATGGTGAGCAGCGAGGCCCAGAGCAGGACGTCGGTGAGCCGGCCGTCCGGGAACAGCAGGGTCTGGGTGCGGATGATCGCGTAGACACCGACCTTGGTGAGCAGCCCCGCGAAGACCGCCGTGACCGGGGCCGGAGCCGTGGGATAGGAATCGGGCAGCCACCCCGACATCGGGAACACCGCGGCCTTGATGCAGAACCCCAGCAGCAGCATGATCTGCAGCAGCAGTCTGGTGCCGTCCGGGAGCTCGTCGAGACGGCCGGCGAGCTGGGCCAGGTTGACCGTGCCGGTCGCGGCGTAGATCAGGGCGATGGCCACGAGGAACACCAGCGAGGAGAGCATGCTGACGATCACGTAGGTGATGCCCGCCCGGACCCGTGGCGGGGTCCCGCCCAGGGTGAGCAGCACGAAGCTGGCGGCCAGCAGCATCTCGAAGCCGACGTAGATGTGGAACAGGTCCCCGGAGACGAACGTCGTCGAGACGCCCGCCGCGAGCACCATCATCGTCGGGTGGAAGATCGGCAGCGGCGCCTCACCGTCGCTCTCGTCGTCGAACGAGGAGCGCCCCTGACCGATCGAGTAGAGCAGGACGGCGAGGGTCACCAGCGAGGAGACCACCAGCATCAGCGCGGAGAGCCGGTCCACGACGAGCACGATCCCGAGCGGGGCCGGCCAGCCGCCCACCTCGACGACCTGGGGCCCGGCGTGGTCGGACGCCCACAGCAGCGCGCCGGAGACGGCCAGCACCGCGGTCAGGACCGCCACCGACACGACGCGCTGGATGCGGGTGTGCCGCCCCGCGACGACCGTGATGCCGGCACCCACCAGCGGGAGCGCCACGGGCAGCGGGACGAGCGCGTTGAAGGCCTCCGGGTGCAGGGCGGTCACCGCTGGTCCTCCTCGCCCACGCCCGCGAACTCGGTGGACTCGGCCGGCTCCGACTCCCCCTCGTAGTCGCTGTCGGACAGGTCGTTCTCCTCAGCCTTCCGCGCGATCCGCGTGTCCTCCGGGTCGTCCTCCTGCACGTCGTGGTCGGACAGCTGCCAGGACCGGTGCGCCAGCGCCAGCAGGAACGCGGTCGTCCCGAGGGTGATGACGATGGCGGTGAGCACCATCGCCTGCGGCAACGGGTCGCTCATGTCGGACACGTCACTGACCCCGACGATGGGCGCCCGCCCGGCCGGGCCGCTGGCGATGAGGAAGAGGATGTTGGCCCCGTTGCCGAGCAGGAGCAGGCCGATCAGCGCCCGGACGATGCTGCGGGCCAGCACCAGGTAGACCCCGGCGGCGAAGAGCACCCCGACCAGCAGGCAGAGGGTGAGGTTCGGGACCATCAGGGTCGGCCCTCCGCTCCGCGCGGCCCGTGCGCGGTGGGCAGGGCTGTGGGGTCGGGCTCGTCGTCCGCCTCCTGCTCCACCATCGTGTCGATGGCGGAGCCGAGGCTGCGGAGGATGTCGAGGACCAGCCCGATGACCACGAGGTAGACCCCGATGTCGAAGAACAGCGAGGTGACGACGTGCACCGAGCCCACCAGCGGCAGGTGGAGGTCGAACACCCAGCTCTGCAGCACGTCACCCCCGAACGCCATCGACACCAGGCCGGTCCCGGCGGACAGGAACAGACCCGCGCCCAGCAGCAGTCCCGGCTGGACGGGTGCGGCGGCCCGCAGCTCGTCGCGCGCTCCGGCGAGGTAGCGCACGGCGAGCGCCAGCCCGGCGACGAGGCCGGCGGCGAACCCGCCGCCGGGGTGGTTGTGCCCGGAGAAGAGCAGGTAGAGCGACCACAGGACCATGGTGTGGAAGACGAGCCGGGTGACGACCTCGAAGATCACCGACCGCCGCTCGGCGCTCAGCGCCGAGCCCTCGGCCAGCCACGGGCTGCCCTCGTTGCCACCGGTGCTGGCGTGGGCCCGGCGCAGGCTGCGGGCCTGCTCCAGCAGCTTGCGGCCCACCGTGAGGTTCTCCTCGCGCAGGAAGACCAGGCTCGCGACGCCGGTCGCCGCCGCGACGATGACCGACAGCTCCCCCATCGTGTCCCAGGCGCGGATGTCGACCAGCGTCACGTTGACGATGTTGTGCCCGCCCCCGAACTCCACGGCTCCCGTGGCGAGCCGCGCCGTCATGGGCTCGGCCGTGCGCACGCTCACCGCGGTCAGTGCGAGGGCGGTGACCACCACCCCGACCGCCAGTCCGAGCACGCCCCGCACGCGACGGGTCAGCCGGGAGGGGTCGTCGTTGAACTTCCCGGACAGGCGCCGGACGACGAGCACGAAGACGACGAGGGACAGGGTCTCCATCAGCACCTGGGTGAGGGCCAGGTCGGGCGCACCGTGCAGCAGGAACAGCAGGGCCGTGCCGTAGCCCGTGACGCCGACCAGGAAGACGGCGCGCAGCCGGCGCCGGGCCCGGGTGGTGAAGAACGCCGCGACGGCGACGAACACCGCGACGGCCGGCTGGCCCGGGTGGTCCCACCAGGAGACCCGCGCCGGCCACGTGGCGCCTCCGAGGAGGACCGCGCCCGGGACGGCGACCATGGTGACCAGGATCAGCCCCAGCGACAGCGGCAGCGACCCCCGCTGCAGGACGCCGGTCACCTCGAGGGACCCCCGGTCCAGGGACCGCATGACCAGGCGGTAGGTGCCGTCGGCGCTCGGCCGCTCGGGCAGCAGCGCCTGTCCCCGTGCGACCGGCGCGCGCAGGACGAACAGCGTGACGCCGAGGGCGACGGTCAGGACCGACAGCAGCAGCGCCGGCGTCAGGCCGTGCCACAGGCCCAGGTGCACCGGGTGCTCCGGCCGGGGCCACTGCACCACGTAGCGGTGCACGAACTGCTCCGCCCACGACGCGGCCGGGCCGCCGGCCACCGTGAGCACGGCGAGCAGGACGGGGACGCCGGTCAGCAGCGGGCCGGCAGCGTGGGCCGGTCGGGGTTCCCGGCCCGGCAGGTCGCCGAAGGCGCCCCACAGGAACCGCGCCGCGTAGGCGAACGTGAGCACGGAACCGGCAACGAGCGCCGCGAGCGTCCAGCCGCTCCAGCCCGCCGGACCTCCCGTGCCGGGCAGGAAGGCCGTGTAGGCCGCCTCCTTGCCGGCGAACCCGAGCAGCGGCGGTATGCCGGCCATGGAGGCCGCGGCGACCAGCGCCGCCAGGGCGAGGGCCGGCATACGGCGTCGTAGGCCGGTCAGCTCGCGCAGGTCCCGCGTCCCGCAGCTGTGGTCGATGGCGCCGACGACGAGGAAGAGGCAGGACTTGAACAGCGCGTGCGCCACCAGGATGGTCAGGCCGGCGAGGGCCGCCGCGCGGGTGCCCGCGCCGACGAGGACCGTCAGGAAGCCGAGCTGGCTCACGGTGCCGTAGGCGAGCAGGAGCTTGAGGTCGTACTGGCGCAGCGCGCGCCACCCGCCGAGCAGCATGGTCGCGGCGCCGAGCACGAGGACGAGCGGCCGCCAGACCGGGACGTCGGCGAAGGCGGGGGCGAACCGGGCGA
>DASSKF010000219.1:0-3879 GCA_035690725.1 Segeticoccus sp. | reverse complement strand
CACACCGTGACCGCCGGGGTGACGACGGGCGAGCGGGCCGGCGGGGTGCTGGTCGCCCAGGGCGGCCGGTTCGGCGGGTGGTCGCTCTACCTGCGCGAGGGCCACCTCTGCTACGCCGACAACTGCTACGGGCGCGACCTGGTCACGGTGCGGTCGGCGACCCCGCTGCCGGCCGGGTCCCACGAGGTGCGCGTGGAGTTCGACTTCGACGGTGGGCCGCCGGGCTCGGGCGCCGACGTCAGCCTCTTCGACGGCGACGAACGGGTCGGCACGGGGCGGCTGGACCGCACCACGGCCTACTACTTCTCGTTCGACGAGACGCTCAACGTCGGTGTCGACCGGGGCACCCCGGTGACCGACGACTACCCGCCGCTGCGCAACGGTTTCGACGGCGAGCTCGACTGGGTCCGGATCGAGCTGCGCGGCGAGCCGGCGCCGCTGAGCGAGGCCGAGCGCGAGCGCCGGGCCCACGCGCACCAATGAGTCCCGACGAGGGCGCGCACGCGGACGGGGCACCTCCGGCGTGCTGTGCCCCCGGACGGCCCGCCGCCCACCACCGCGCGCCCGAGCCGGCCGGGCCGGTCGGCCCCGCCGGGCCGGCCGGCGGGCCGTTGCCCGGCACGGTGTGGCTGCCCGGCGGTCGCTTCCTGATGGGCAGTGCGGATGCGGCGGCGTACCCGCAGGACGGGGAGGGCCCGGTGCGCCCGGTCCGGGTCGGCGCCTTCGCGGTCGCCCGGTGCGCCGTGACGAACGCCGAGTTCGCGCGGTTCGTCGCGGCGACCGCGCACCGCACCGACGCCGAGCGGGAGGGCTGGTCGTTCGTGTTCGCGGGTCTGCTGCCCGACGACTTCCCGCCGACGCGAGGGGTCGCCGCGGCACCGTGGTGGCGGCAGGTGGAGGGCGCGAGCTGGTCCCGTCCCGAGGGCCCCCACTCCACGGTCGCGGATCGGCAGGGCCACCCGGTCGTGCACGTCAGCTGGCACGACGCGGTCGCCTACGCCACCTGGGCCGGGGGGCGGCTCCCCACCGAACCCGAGTGGGAGTACGCCGCGCGCGGGGGCCTGGAGCAGCGGGCCCACCCGTGGGGCGACGAGCTCGAGCCGGACGGCGAGCACCGGATGAACGTGTGGCAGGGCCGGTTCCCGCAGCACAACACCTGCGCCGACGGCTGGTACGGCACCGCACCGGTCGACTCCTACGTCCCGAACGGGTTCGGGCTGCACAACGCGTGCGGCAACGTGTGGGAGTGGTGCGCGGACCCGTTCGCGCCGGGTGGCGCCGCCCGGGTCACCAAGGGCGGGTCGTACCTGTGCCACGCGTCCTACTGCCGGCGCTACCGGGTCGCTGCCCGGCAGGGGCTGGACCCCGGCTCGACGACCGGCAACGTCGGCTTCCGCTGCGCGTCCCACCACCCGCCGGAGCGCTGAGGCGCTCGTCCGGTCCTGCGGCGGTCAGGGCATCGAGACGAAGCCCTCCTTCACCAGCCAGTCGCGGGCGACGAGTGCGGGGTCCCGACCCTGCACGTCGACCTGCGCGTTGAGCTTGAGCATGGTCTTGGTGGTGATCTTCTTGCTCACCATGTTGAAGACGTCCCTCAGCTGCGGGTGCTGGCTGATGAACTCCTTGCGGAACACGGGAGCGACGTTGTAGAGCGGGAAGAAGTGCCGGTCGTCCTCCAGGACGACGAGGTCGAGGGCGAGGATGCGGCCGTCGGTGGTGAAGACCTCGCCGAAGTTGCAGCGGTTGCCCCTGGCCGTGACGTTGTAGATGACGCCGGTGTCGAGCACGGTCACGTTGCTCTCCGGGACGTCCTTGCCGTAGGTGAGCCCGTAGGTCTTCAGCATCGGCCGGAACCCGTCGTTGCGGCTGTTGAACTCCGCCTCGACGCAGAACGTCAGCTCGTTCGTGGGCAGCGACTTGAGGTCCGACAGCTTGCTGACGCCGAGCCGCTTCGCCGTCGTGCGCGGGGTCGCGAAGGCGTAAGTGTTGTTCATCGGGGCCGGCTTCAGCCAGACCAGGTTGTTCTGCGCCAGGTCCTGCTTCTTGACCGCCTTCCACTGCGGGATGCGGCCCTTGACGGGCTTGTCGTGACCGAGGTAGGAGATCCACGCGGTGCCGGTGTACTCGTACTCCATGTCGATGGCCCCGCCGAGCTGGGCCTGGCGGGCGGCGACGCTGCCGGCGAGGTTGGTCTTGTCCTCCACGTCGGCACCCACCGTCTGCATGATGATGCCCGCGATCTTGCCCAGGATGAGCTGCTCGGTGAAGTTCTTCCCGCCGACCGTGACGGGAACGCCGTCCATGCCCTCGATGGGCTTGATGCTGCCCGGTTCGGTCGGCGGGATGAACTGGTTGGCCCCCCGCAGCCCGCAGCCGGCGGTGCCGGCGAGGGCGACCACGACGGCGGCGGCGGTCCCCACTCGCCGCACCCGGCTCATGCCAGGCCCTTCGGCCGCACGAGCTCCTCGACGACCCGGCCGAGCCAGTCGATGAGCAGGGCGAGCGCGGCGATCATCACCGCACCGACGACGAGGATGTTGTCGCGCCCCAGGTTCACGCCGGTGGTGATGAGGCCACCGAGGCCACCTCCGCCGATGAAGGTGCCGAGGGAGGCGGTGCCGACGATGAGCACGAGGGAGACGCGCACGCCGGTGAGGATCACTGGTGCGGCGAGCGGCAGCTCGACCCGCAGCAGCGTGCCCACCGCCGACATCCCCATGCCGCGCGCCGCTTCCACGACCCGCTGCTCGACCTGTCGCAGGCCGGTGATCGTGTTGTTGAGGGTGGGCAGGATGCCGTAGACGCTCAGGCCGACCACCACGGTCCAGAAGCCGACCTCCAGCCACATGGCGAAGAGCACGAGCAGGCCGATGGACGGCGCCGCCTGCCCGACGTTGGCGAACCCGACCGCGAACGGCGTCCCGGCGCGGGCCCACGAGCGGGTGAGGACGACGCCGACGGGAATGGCGACGAGGAGGACCACGGCCGTGGCGGCGAAGCTGAGCTCGAGGTGCTCGACGGTGTGCCGCCAGAGGGCACCCAGGTTGAGGGTGCGCTGCTCCAGCTTGCTGAGGTCGGCGGTCTTGACGTAGACGACGACACCGACGAACAGCGCAGCGATGCAGCACGGCTGGATCACGAGGCGACGCCATGAGGAGTGGTCGACCTGGTCACCCACGTCGGCGCGCTGGTCGACCTCCTCGTCGACGGGGGCCCCGGTGGGCTCCGTCGTGGCGGACGTGCTCACCGACCCGCCTCCTCGCCGGCCACCCCGTCGCCGGCGGTCGCCGCGGAGGGTGCCGACGGCGCCGACATCGCCGACATCGCCTCGATGGCCTTCATGATCGTGTCGACCCGCACGGCGCCCTCGTAGCGGTTGTGGCGGCCGGTCACGAGCACCACGCCGTGGCTGGAGGTGAGCATGGTGTCCAGGGCGTCGTTGAGGGTCGAGCCGAGGCTGACCACGTCGAGGTCCTCGTCACGACGCAGGTTCGTCAGCGCCCCGGGCCGCTCGAGCTCGGCGAGGGAGAGCCAGCGGAGCGGGCGCTGCCGGTCGTCGAGCACCACGACGTGCTGGCGGCCGGCTGCGCGTGCGCGCCGGGCCGCGTCGGCCGCGTCGCCGCCGGAGGGCACGGTGACGGCCTCGTCGAGCTCGACCTCACCGACCCGCGACAGGCTGAGCTGCTTGAGTGCGGCGCCCGCGCCGACGAAGTCGGAGACGTAGTCGTCGGCCGGGTTCGCGAGGATCTCGGCCGGCGTGTCGTACTGCACGATCCGGGAGCCCTGGGCGAGCACGGCGATCCGGTCGCCGAGCTTGACGGCCTCGTCGAAGTCGTGGGTGACGAAGACGATCGTCTTGCGCAGCTCCTCCTGCAGGCG
>DASSKF010000218.1:0-2666 GCA_035690725.1 Segeticoccus sp. | reverse complement strand
CACGCCGATGATCTGGATCCTCCTGATCATCGCGCTCGGCCTGTTCTGGTTCACGGTCGGCGACAACGGCGGCTTCCAGCGGATCGACACCTCCGCCGCCGAGCAGCTGATCAGCCAGGAGAAGGTCGCCTCGGCGAAGCTCACGCCCGACCGGGTCGACCTGACCCTGAAGCAGGGCGAGACCTACTCCGGCACCACGGCCAGCGGCCAGCAGGTCAAGGACGCCCACAAGGTGCAGGCCTACTACGTCGACGCCCGCGGCACGCAGCTGGTCCAGCTGCTCAGTGACCACGAGCCGTCCCAGGGCGTCAACGACGACCCGCAGCAGCAGAGCTGGTTCGTCAGCATGCTCATCACGGTGCTGCCGCTGATCCTGGTGCTCGGGCTCTTCTGGTTCCTGATGAGCCAGATGCAGGGCGGCGGTTCCCGGGTCATGCAGTTCGGCAAGAGCAAGGCCAAGCTCGCCACCAAGGACATGCCCAAGGTCACGTTCGCCGACGTCGCCGGTGCCGACGAGGCCGTGGAGGAGCTCGTCGAGATCAAGGAGTTCCTCTCCGACCCGGCGAAGTTCCTGGCGGTCGGCGCCAAGATCCCGAAGGGCGTGCTGCTCTACGGCCAGCCCGGCACCGGCAAGACCCTGCTCGCGCGGGCGGTCGCCGGTGAGGCCGGCGTGCCCTTCTACTCCATCTCCGGCTCGGACTTCGTCGAGATGTTCGTCGGTGTCGGTGCCTCCCGCGTCCGTGACCTGTTCGAGCAGGCCAAGGCCAACTCGCCGGCGATCGTCTTCGTCGACGAGATCGACGCCGTCGGCCGGCACCGCGGCGCGGGCCTCGGCGGCGGCCACGACGAGCGCGAGCAGACGCTGAACCAGCTGCTCGTCGAGATGGACGGCTTCGACGTCAAGACCAACGTCATCCTCATCGCGGCCACCAACCGGCCGGACATCCTCGACCCGGCACTGCTGCGACCGGGCCGTTTCGACCGGCAGATCGCCGTCGACCCGCCGGACATGCTCGGCCGGCACCACATCCTGCAGGTGCACGCCAAGGGCAAGCCGATGGCGCCCGACGTGGATCTGATGGCCGTCGCACGGCGCACCCCGGGCTTCACCGGTGCCGACCTGGCCAACGTCCTCAACGAGGCGGCCCTGTTGACCGCCCGCAGCAGCGCCAAGCTCATCGACGACCACGCGCTCGACGAGGCGATCGACCGCGTCATCGCCGGCCCGCAGAAGCGCACCCGCGTGATGAGTGCCAAGGAGAAGAAGCTCACCGCCTACCACGAGGGTGGGCACGCGCTGGTCGCCGCGGCGCTGCGCCACACCGACCCGGTCACCAAGGTGACGATCCTTCCCCGGGGCCGGGCTCTCGGCTACACGATGGTGCTGCCGGTCGACGACAAGTACTCCACCACCCGTAACGAGCTGCTCGACCAGCTCGCGTACGCCCTCGGCGGCCGGGTCGCGGAGGAGATGGTCTTCCACGACCCGACCACGGGTGCCGCCAACGACATCGAGAAGGCCACCGGTCTGGCGCGCAAGATGGTCACCCAGTTCGGCATGAGCGAGCGCGTGGGCGCGATCAAGCTCGGCCAGGAGGGCGGCGAGGTCTTCCTCGGCCGCGACTACGGCCACGAGCGCGACTACTCCGAGGAGGTCGCGGGGGTCGTCGACGAGGAGGTCCGCCGCCTCATCGAGGCCGCCCACGACGAGGCCTGGCACATCGTCAACGACAACCGCGCCGTGCTCGACCGGTTGGTGCTCGAGCTGCTGGAGAAGGAGACGCTCGGCAAGGACCAGCTCGCCCACGTCTTCGAGGACATCGTCAAGCGGCCGCCCCGCCCCGTGTGGCTGTCCAGCGACCACCGCCACGTCAGCGACCTGCCACCGGTGCTCACGCCGGCGGAGAAGGCCGCCATGGCCAACGGCCACAACCCCGATGCACGCCGCGAGGAGAGTCCCCCCGGAGAGATCCGACCGGTCCCCGAGGGTGGACATGTCGATCCCGGCACCCATTGACCACGACCGCGCCGCCGCGGCGGTGCGTGAGCTGCTCATCGCGATCGGGGAGGACCCCGATCGCGACGGGCTGAGGGACACTCCGGACCGGGTGGCGCGGGCCTGCGGCGAAATGTTCGCCGGCCTGCAGCAGAAGGCCGGCGACGTGTTGACGACGTCGTTCGAGCTCGGTCACTCCGAGCTGATCCTCGTGCGCGACATCGAGGTCTACAGCACCTGCGAGCACCACCTCGTGCCCTTCCACGGACTCGCGCACGTGGGGTACATCCCCGGCAAGCACGGCCGGGTCACGGGGCTGTCCAAGCTGGCCCGGCTCGTCGACGTCTTCGCCCGCCGCCCACAGGTCCAGGAGCGGCTGACCACCGAGATCGCCGACGCCCTCGTCGAGTACCTCGACCCCCAGGGTGTCATCGTCGTCGTGGACTGCGAGCACCTGTGCATGTCCATGCGCGGCGTGCGCCGCCCGGGCGCGCGGACGGTCACCTCCGCCGTGCGCGGACAGCTGCGCGACCAGGTGACCCGGGCCGAGGCGATGAGCCTCGTGCAGGGGAGCCGGTGACCGCTGCCGCCACCCTCGTCATGGGCGTCGTCAACGTGACGCCCGACTCCTTCAGTGACGGCGGGCTCTGGTTCGAGCCGGACGCCGCCA
>DASSKF010000217.1:0-20464 GCA_035690725.1 Segeticoccus sp. | reverse complement strand
CAAGATCCGGCTCCTCACCAGGATCGCGTTCGGGTTCCACACCGCCGAGGCCCTCATCGCCCTGGCCATGCTCACCCTCGGCGGCCACCGACCCGTCCTCCCGGGCCGAAACTGACCCACGGGTGTGTCAGGAGCGCCAGATAAACCCGTCGTTGCCCGGCCCGAGGCGACTCCCGGTTCAGCTGAGTGCCTTCGGTCTCATCCACGCCCGGCATTGCCCCGGCCTCCCGCGCGGGCACGGCGCACCAGCAGGCCGGTGCGGCCTGACACCGCCGGCCAGCCGGTTGCCCCGGCAGTGGTGAACAAGCCAGGGATTCGAAGACCGGCCGCAAAGCGGATGGGTGCGACCGGCCGCGCCGCGCCCTCCCATCCGTTCGGCGTCCCCGTGCCGAATCCCCGTGCGAGGAACATCCACAGGCCGGCGCGACGTCCACGCCGCCGGCCCCCATGACGGGCACGAAGGATCGGTGAACATCCATGAATGAGCCGGCCAGCACCATCAGCACCAGGCCCACCCACGCCACCATCCGCTGGATTGCCGTGGGCGTGACCTTCGCCAACCTGGGCATCCACCTGGCGATGGCGGGCGACCACCTCGCCGAGATGACCTACATCGGGGTGCTGTTCATCATCGGGTCCGCGCTGCTGGGCGCGGTGATGACCGGCCTCGGATCGGAGCTCGACACCCCGCGCACCCTGGCCTGGACCGGAGGATCCCTGATCTGTGGGGCCGAGTTCATCCTGTTCGTCCTGTCCCGCACCACCGGACTACCCGGCGGCTACCACGAAGGCTGGACCGGATCGACCGAGAGCTACCTCGGCCTGTCATCGCTGTTCCTCGAAGCGGTCTTCATCTGCTGCGCTGCCGCGTCCCTGACCCGGGCCAGTCGCACCGCCCGGCTGGGCTGGATACCGCTGCACGACCGCACCACCGTCAGCCCGACCTGACTCCACGCCACTAGCACAGGCGGTGCTCCGGAGCGAACCCGCCACAGTGTCCCTCGCCGCAGGTGGGTGCGTCGCCACCGTTGACCATCGTTGCGGGAAGGCGAGAGGCAACGGTTGAGGCACATCGGCTCAACTGGGTGAGTCCCTCCCCATGCCTTGGCCGTCGGTGCCGCAGCGTCGCCCCGCAGACCCTTCCCATGACCATTCCTGCAGCGCATCTGATGCTGCGCGAACGTCTGGGCGCCAAGTACATCGGCTCGTGTTGGAACGACCCGGTCGGAGCCGGCGGCGGACGGTCGCACGGCCCGAGCTTGTGAGCCACGGGGACCAGAGCCGTTGTCGTAGAGCACTCCAGCCCGGAACTACGTACGGACGGGTGCTCCGTTGGCAGGCGTGGCCGAGCCGCGAGAGTGTACGCCCCTTCGTCCCGCAGTGGTATCGGTCGAGCGTCTGCTTCTTGTGGCCGTTCGGTGGATGTCGGGGTTGTTCGGCTGGAGCAGAGTCACGGAGATCGGGAACGGTACGTCTCCAACGACAACCGAGAGCGGTCGTCGGGCTGGCAGCGTCAAGCGGAACTGGCTCGCGAAGCTGTCTGACTACCCGCTCAGCGTACGCCGGGATCCGTGTGCTTCTAGCGGTCCTCCGATGGGCAGCGCAGCGCATGCGGCCCGGTGGTGCGCCAGGACCGGGAAGGAGGAGCATTGCTGGGGGACACAGCATCTGCGCCGCCCGGACAGGCCGTACACCGCCGGGAGACCGAGCCGAGGCACGCCGTTGCTGCCGCGCTCGTCGCCGTGCTGGCACTTGCGTGGATGACGAGCAGTGTCGCGTCCGTCCTCGGTCGACCCACGACCCAGGTCACGCACGAGCTCTCGGCGGCCGCCGCACCGCAGAACCCGGTGAGCCCCGGAAGTGCTTTGATCACGAGCCGGCTGACGGCGGCGGCGAACCAGGCCACCTCGGACTGGCAGGCCGTGCGCCCCTCGGAAGACCTGTCCGCGCTGACGTTCACGAGCGCTGACCTTCCCGGCCTGGAGCTCGGGGTACAAGCCGGGTCCGTCGTGACCGTGGACGTCGACGCCGCCGGGTGGGGCTGGTCGGCGATGGACCTGACCACCGTGCTGCGCCACGAGATCGGCCACTACCTCGGCCTGTCGCACACCGCCTCCGGGCTGATGGCACCGACCCTGGCCGTGGGCACGTCGTACCCGGTGCCGTCGACGTACGCGACGCCACCCCCGGCGACGAGCGCGAGCGACGACACCACCGCGCCGGAGCCGACGGCGGAGCCCACGGCTGCAGCGACGACGGAGCCGAGCGCCGAACCGACAGACACGACCGCGGAGACCACGGACACCGCGACGGCACCACCGAGCGCTGAACCGACAGGGGAGCCCACGGACACCTCCACGGCCGAACCGGCGGACACGACTGCGGATGCGACTGACCCGCCCCTCGCGAAACCGACCACGGAACCCACGACCCCGGACCCCACGACCCCGGCCGAGGAGCCCTCCCCGGGGGCGAACTCGGACCCGACGCCGGCGGACACCACCGATTCGGCGACAGCTGGCTCCGGTAGTGCCGCCACCACGTCGGACACCGGGACCCAGAAGGCCGCTTCCCCGGACAGTGGGACCCAGCGGCTGACCGCCGCACCGGCGAGTGCCGACGGCACCGGTGCCGACGAGGTCTTCACCGTCGTGGACGAGGGCGGCGGTAACTACGCCGTCGAAATCGGGGGCACGCAGGTCGGAACCGTCTCCGGCGCCGGCACCTTCACCATCGACGGGGGAGGGGGATCCGACACCCTGGTGAGCCCCGACCTTCCCGGCGTCTGGACGATCACCGGCGTCGACGCAGGCAGCTACCTGATCACCGGTGGGCCCACCATCACGTTCTCCCGGGTGGAGAACCTGACCGGTGCCGACAGCGCTGCCGACGAGTTCCACTTCGACACGGGCTCCGGGGTGAGTGGAGTCGTCGCCGACGGCTCGGGGGAGCTGACCGTGGGTGTGGCCGGCTTCGTCCAGGTCAGCGGGGACTACGACTTCAGCCGGGAGACCTCTGCCCTCCACGTCGCCACGAAGACCGACACCGCGGGCACGAGCCAGGACGTCACCGTGCTCCGCATCGGTGGCTCCAGCGGTCAGGGCTTCGTCGGCGTGACGGGCCTCGGGAGCCGGGTGGGCGTGACGGGGGCGCTCTCGGGGTTCGCCCTCGCGGTCGTCACCTCCACGGACACGACCGCGCCCGAAGGAGTCCAGGCCTGGCACGTCTTCTCCGGCACGCTGGACTCACCGACCTTCGTCGCACCCGCCGACCTGGACCTCAACCTGCACCTGGACTCCCTGACGGTGTCCGTGAACACCACCTCGGCCAACGGGTCGTGGCTCAACCTCGACGCAGTGCCCCTGTCGGTGCCCACGGGAGCGGGCACACCGATCGTGCTGGACTTCCCCGGGTCGCTGGTCTCGGCCAGCGCGCCGGTGCTGCTCGACCTGGACGGGTTCCTGCACGTCAGCGGTGACGTCACCCTCACCAAGGGTGGGGTCCGATCCGTCGACGTCGACACCAGTCTGGAGGGCGTCGACGAGGCCGACATCCCGGCCGCCCTGAAGGACGAGGCGACGGTCCCCGTCAAGGGAAGTGACGACGAAGCGGGTGGCGAGCTCGCGCGCAGCGACGACTTCGGGAAGGTCTGGAACCTGCAGGTCTCCACGCTGCAGCTCGCCTTCACCGACGCCAACGTCTTCGTCGGCAACGGGTTCGGCATCGACGACGCCAACGGCAACGGACTGCTCGACGGGACGCACGAGATCGCCTCCGGCGCCGTCGGCCTCTTCGGCGGCGGCGTCAACCTCGCCCTCCTGGTGCTGACCCCGCTGGGCGGCATGCCGCTGAAGAAGCGCTTCATCGGCCTGGTGGGGAAGGCGCAGTCCGTCGAGCTCATCGGAATCGACGGACTCACCCTCAGCGTCCACGAGCTCGCGATCGAGGCGAACACCGGCCCGCATATCGTGCAGGGCGCACCGTCCGCCGCGGTGGACTGGGTGAGCTCGTTCCCCGATCCGGACACGACCGACGACAGCTCGGGCCCCGGAGGCACCGATCCGACCCCCGAGGGCTACCACGTGTTCATCGGTGGCACGGACCCCCCGGAGCTCTACGTCGACTCCACCGGGCCGGTCCTCGGTGTCTCCGCGGAGCAGGTCGTGCTGACGGTCTCCGAGTTCGTGCACCTCTCAGGCAGCTTCTCCCTGACCCAGGGCACCCGAAGGCTCGTCGACGTCTCCACCGACGGCCTCGACGACCCGGCCGCCATCGTC
The DNA here is from genome assembly GCA_035690725.1 of Segeticoccus sp. Taxonomy (GTDB): domain Bacteria; phylum Actinomycetota; class Actinomycetes; order Actinomycetales; family Dermatophilaceae; genus DASSKF01. The sequence goes on along the minus strand of DASSKF010000217.1, from coordinate 16,187 downwards.
GACGCCATCGGCAACACCGTCACGCAGGCCCCCGACGACGACACCGAGCTGGCCACCACCGACGACGCCACCACCATCTGGAACCTCCCGGTCGACACCCTGCTGATCGGCCTCGGTGACGCCGACGTCTTCGTCGGCTACAGCCCGGGCGGGTTCGCCGGCGGGCAGCCCTCCACCGACGCCGTCGGCCTCTACGCCACCGGCATCGACGTCGGACTCGTCCTCGCCACCGCGGTCCACCGCGGCGACGCGGTCGACGACCTCCCCGCCTTCCTGGCCCTCCGCGCCACCATCGCCTCCCTCACCCCCCTCGGGCTGCCCGACGGCCTGGACCTGCACGCCTCCGGGATCGAGCTCGACGTCAACCGCGGCGGCCGCGTCGGCTCCGACACGACCTCGCGCGCGTGGATCGACTGGGCGGGGTCCTTCCCGGCCGCGGGCGACGGCGAGCCCGGCCTGTCGGTTCCGAGCCCGTCCGGCTCCGTGCTCGTCGACTTCACCGACGCCGCTATCGGCATCAAGGCCGACCTCGTGGTGGTCGGCATCTCCCAGTTCGTCTACCTCGCCGGTGGCTTCTCCTTCGAGCTCGGCGGCGAGGAGACGGTCGCCCTCGACGTCAGCGGGCTCACCAACACGGAGTGGACCACCCTCAAGTCCAAGGTCAGCGCCAGCAGCTCCGACGTGACCGTCGGGGACACGGGACGGATGCTGCTCGACGTCCCGGTCAGCACCATCCTGGTCGGGATCTCCGACGCGAGCGTCTTCGTCGGCTACAACCCCGGCACCTACGGCCCGAACGGCACCTCGTTCGAGGTGGGCGGCGACCAGCTCCTCGATCGGAACGACCTCAGCGACGGTGCCTTCGGCCTGCTGGCGTCCGACATCGACGCGGGCTTCGTGCTCGCAAAGGTCAAGGGCAGCCCGCTCACCGGCGTGAAGTTCGCCAGCCTGTTCGCGATGAAGGCGAGAATCGCGGCGCTGGATCCGGTCGGGCTGCCGGAAGGGTTCACGCTCACCGCCAGTGGCATCGTCCTGTCCGTCAACAGCGGTGGCGCGGTCACCCTCAACGGGACCCCGCGCGACGGCTCGACAGCCACCATCGACTGGGTCGCCAGCTTCCCCGGCGACGATGGCGGAGGCACCGCGGCCGGACTGGCCGTGCCCACCGGCACCACTGCCGCGCCGGTCTACCTCGACTTCGACACCAGCGTCGTCGGCATCTCGGCCACCCGCGTCCTCCTCAACATCGACGACTTCCTCTACATTGCCGGCGGGTTCGCGTTCACCCAGGGCCAGGTCGAGTACGTCGACGTGGACGTCACCGACCTGCCGGGTGCGAGGAGCCTGGCGACACGCATCAACACGGCCAACCGGTCGCACTGCACCGTGGCGGGGACGCCGGAGGACCCGGGCGACGAGCAGCTGTGCGCGACCCGCAACGGCAGCACCATCTGGAACCTTCCCGTCGTGACCACCATGATCGGCATCACCCACGCCAGCGTGTTCGCGGGCGACAACAACGGCGAGCCCATCCCCGCGGTGGGGTCCGGTGACGGCGGCGCGCTGACGGAGGACGACCTCTCGTCCGAGGCGATCGGCTTGCTCGCCACGGACATCCGGATCGCGGCGGTCTTCGCCTCGGCCGAGCCCACCATCGTCGACGGCTACGGCTTCTCGACCTTCTTCGCGATCACCGCCACCGTCGGCCACCTGGTCCCGCTGGGACTGCCCGACGAGCTCATGATCGAGGTGACCGGGGCCAACGTCTCGGTCAACGGTGGCGGCGCGGTCCGCACCGGAGTCACCAACACCTCACCCGGCACGAAGGTGACCGGTAGCAAGGCGGTCGTCGACTGGGAGGCCAGCTTCCCTGCCGAGGGCACCACCCCGGCCGGGCTGCGGGTGGAGACGGGGGAGGGGAGCTCACCGATCCACGTCGACCTGCACGGCTCGATGATCGGCATCTCGGCCACCCGGGTGGTTGTCGCGATCTCCGACTTCGTCTACCTCTCCGGCGGGTTCTCCTTCGTGAAGGGGCAGACAGAGCACGTCGACGTCGACACCTCCGGTCTCCTGGACGGGGCGCTGCTGGCAGGCAAGATCAACGCCGACAACGCCACGGTGTGCGGACTGGGGCAGGACACCGACCCGGGCGGTACCACGCTGTGTGCGACGCCCAACGCCTCCACGATCTGGAACGTGCCGGTGGTCACCACCATGTTCGGCATCTCCGACGCCGCCCTCTTCGTCGGCTACAACCCCGACGCAGCCGGGACCGAGGGCACCTCCTTCGGAGACCGCGCCGCCAGCTGCGACACCCCCGACAAGGACGACCAGGGAGTCCGGTTGTGTGACCTGTCCGACGGCGCGATCGGGCTGCTGGCCAACGGCATCGACGTCGGGCTCGTCTTCGCCTCGGTCGACCCTCCTGTCGGGATGACCGTGCTCAGGGGTCTCCCTCGGTTCTGGGCGATCAAGGCCAGCATCGGCTACCTCACGCCCGTCGGCCTGCCCGACACGCTGGTCCTCACGTTCGAGGACATCGGCCTCTCGGTCAACAAGGGCGGGGCGTTCGGGGCGGGCACGGCCTGGGTCGACTGGGCCGCCAGCTTCCCCGCTGACGACACGACCGACCCGACCACCCCGGTCGGCCTCGAGGTGCCGACCGGGCTGGGCAACCCCGCGGTCCAGATCGACTTCGACGACCCGGTCATCGCGGTCTCCGCCGGCCGAGTCGTCATCGCCATCTCCGGGTTCGTCTTCATCACCGGCGGGTTCGAGTTCCAGCAGGGCGGCATCGAGACGGTCTCGGTACTGACCGGGCTGGACCGGTTCTCGGACACCGGTGCCTGCACCCAGCTCGGGCTCGCCGCGACGAAGGCGGCCGCCGGCGGGGTGTCCCTCAGCGAGGACTGCTCCGTTCTCTCCGGAGTGCAGGTGCAGACGATCGAGCTCGGCATCTCCGACGCGAGCATCTTCGTCGGCTACGACCCGATGCCCGAGGGCGGGACCTTCGACCTCGACAGGGGTGAGGTCCTCACCCCGGACGACATCCACGAGGGCGCCGTCGGGTTCCTCGCCGGGGGCATCAACATCGGCTTCGTCCTGGCGAAGCTCGTCCCGGGAGCCCTGACCCGGCAACTGGGCAAGACGCCCACCTTCTACACGGTGAAGGCGAGCGTCGCGCACCTCGCGCTGCTCGGCATCCCCGAGCTCGTCCTGCGGGCCCAGGACGCGACCGTCGAGGTCAACGCGGGCTCGAAGTGGACGGCTGCTCCGGCGGCGAAGACCGGTGCGGCGATCGACTGGACCTCGGTCGACGGCGGTTCCCTGTCCGTGGCGACCGGCGGCGGCAACGACCCGGTGACGATCGACTTCGACTCCTACCTGATCGGCGGCGGCGTCAGCCACTTCGTGCTGTCGATCTCGGACTTCGTCTACCTGTCCGGGTCGTTCTACTTCGAGTACGGCCCCACCCACGTCATGCCGTTGACCCACGGTCTCGTCGACACCGACGTGCTCGCCGATCTCGGCCTGCCCACCGACCTGTTCGGCGAGTCGTTCGGCGCCCCCTGCCCCGAGGGCGTCGAGGACGGCACCCTCTGCGTCAAGCTGCGCTTCCTGACCCTCGGCGCCAAGGACGTCCACGCCTTCGTCGGCGACGGGCCCTACTGGTTCACCGACGACGACGGCGCCTTCATCCACACCGTCGACGGCGCAGCACCCAGCGACAGCAACACCTGCGACCCGCAGACGTATGCCGGCCAGGGCACCTGCGAGGTCGCGGTCAACCCCGACGCGGTCGGCCTGGTCATCGACGACGTCGACTTCGCGCTCGCCCTGATGAAGCCGGTCAACCGCGCCAACCCGATGAAGTTCATCGCACTGAAGGCCTCGGCGACCCAGGTCGCGCTCGTCGGCATCGACGGGCTGACCGCGTCGGCGCAGAACATCAACATCGAGCTGAACATCTCCACCCCCACCGTCGAGGGCATCCCGGTCCTCCCGGTCGTCGACTTCGAGTCCTACGGACAGCTGCACCCGGACGACGAGGGCGACCCGCAGTACGTCCAGGTCAAGGTCGGCGCGCCACCCGGCCCGGGCGAGCAGGCCGACGCAAAGACGTTCCGGTTCGACTCGGTGCTGATCCGGGCCCAGGGCACCCTGCGGCTCGACGTCTTCGGCGTGCTCGCCGTGCGCGGCAGCATCGCCCTGGTCCTCGGTCCGACCGCCGACGTCACCCTCATCGGCAGTGCCACGGGCGACGGCACGGTCGCGGACCTCACCACGATGACGCTCGGCGGCAGCCACCTGATGGGGTTCATCGGCTACGACGGCCCGCAGTGGCAGCTCGACGAGAACGGCAACGTCATCTACACCGAGCACGTGGCTGGCGAGGACCAGGGCACGCGCTGTGACCCGAAGACCTATGCCGGCACCGCCACGTGCGCGGTCGCGATCAACCCCGACGCGGTCGGCTTCGCGATCACCGACCTCAACCTCGGGGTCTTCATCGGCACCAAGGTCTCGGTCGAGCAGCCCGCGGTGTACGTGGCCGGCAACATCAGCGTCGCCAGCTTCGGAGTCGTCGGAGTGGACGGCTTCACCGCCTTGGGCACTTTGGCGCTCCTGCTGAACCTCGGGCTCGCGATCGGGCAGACCACCTCACTGCGGGGCATCGACTTCAGCAAGAGCTTCACCTACGACCCGGACGGCGAGCAGGAGGAGGCCCCGTCCACGGGCGAGGCCAACCAGTGCGACGAGAAGGGCGAGACGAGCACGGCGGACGACCCGGACTGCGACGACGAGCCCGGGTACGCCGTGCCCACCGGAGACCCCGAGAACCCGATCGTCCTCGACTTCTCCGAGACCTTCGTCCGGGCACAGCTCGCCGGCGTGCTGGGCATCGGCGACCTGGTCCAGGCCCTCGGCGTGTTCTCCCTCGAGATCGGGCCGGAGGGCCTGGACGTGCTCGTCGACGCCCAGCTCCTGGTCGGCCCCGACATGGTCGAGAACCCGGACCAGGGCATGGTCGAGGGGAACCACGCCACCCGCCTCACCGGCGACAACGAGCCGCTGCTGCAGATCGGCGCGCTCGGTGTGCTGATCATCAACGCCGACGGGGTGGCCGCCGACCTCGACGTGGACCTCGGCTTCAACATCCCCGGCCTGAGCCTCGAGGCCGCTGCCCGGCTGCTGTTCAACACCACCGGTGAGGTGCAGCAGCTGGAGGTCCCCGACCGGCTCTTCGACTTCATCAACGCCCAGGCCAACAACGGAAGCGACCTCGCGCAGAACCTGCTCGACCGTCTGGTGCGGTGCACGGACGATGCCACCGAGCGGCGCTGCTACGCCGTCGGGTCGACCGCCCCGGACCTGACCGACCAGAGCACGCTCGACGCCCTGCTGCACGACCCCACCGGAACCATCAAGACCATCGGGGACCCCGGCGCCTACGTGGTCGCCGTCATCGAGGGCAAGTTCAGCTTCCTCGACTTCGCCAGCGGACGAGGCCTCGCCGGCATCGGCATCAGCTCCGGCGCGTTCCAGCTGGTCTTCAGCCTCGACTTCGACATCGGGATCGACGGCGCCGGACTGCAGTTCTCCACCTCCGGGGAGGTCGAGCTCGTCGACGAGGGCTTCTCCCTCGACGTGGGCATCTCCCTCGACGCCGACGTCACCTCACTGTTCCACCTCGACGCCAGCGGCTCCCTGTCGATCAAGACCTACGGCGCCGACGCGCACTTCACTCTCGACCTCGACGGGCGCCTCGACATCCTGGAGATCTTCACTGTCGACGGTTCCCTGTTCGTCCACGTCCAGGGCGGCGGCTGGACCGTCAGTGTCACTGCCGGCGGGCACTTCGGCCCGGTCGACATCGACGGCAAGGGCACCATCAACTCCGACGGCACCTTCGACCTCAGGTTCAGCGCCGGCTTCCAGCTCGGTCCGGACGTGGTCCACGTCAGCGCGAGCATCGACCTGCACATCTACATGGAGAACACGACGGCGGCTGGCGACACGTGCAACGCTGACTTCGACGAGGGCTGCGGCGTCGCGAACGGGGGCAACCTGGCGTTCGGGTTCTTCCTCGGCGGCGGTGCTCACGCCTGTGCCCTCGGGGTCTGCGTGGGCGTGGACATCGGCGTCAAGCTGCACGGTCTGCTCAGCGGCAACCCGGACAAGCCGTCCTCCCTCCAGGTCACGATCAAGGCCTGCGTCGACCTGCTCTTCGACGACGCGTGCGCCGACATCGACGTGGCCACGATCCGGCTGCCCGGGACCATCTTCACCGAGCCACCGCCGCTGCTCGCCGAGCAGGTCGGCGACACCCTCGTCCTCAACGTCGGGGACCGGGGGGACCGCCGCAACGAGCAGCCCGACGCCACCGTCGAGGACTACCAGCTGGTGCAGCTGGGCCAAGCCGCGGACGGCAGCTACACGATCCAGGTGATCGCGTTCGGCCGGGCCGAGATCTTCTCCGGCGTCACCCGCGTCCGTGGTGACTTCGGCTCCGACGACGACTCACTGCTCGTCCGCTCCGGAGCGTTCCCGGTCGAGGCCGACGGTGGCGAGGGCGACGACACCCTGACGAGCAGCGCCTCCGGCGCAGTCGACTTCGATGGTGGCTCCGGCGACGACACCTTGATCGGCAGCAGCAGCGTCGACTCCCTCGCCGGCGGCACCGGCGACGACTACCTCGAGGGCCGGGCCGGCACCGACACCCTGGTCGGCGGACCCGACCCGGTCGCAGACGGCCAGAGCGACGACGACATCTTCTACTCCTCGATCTCGGACGCCTTCGGCGAGAGCCCCACGGCGGGCGCGGGCAGTGACACCATGGAGATCCGGGGGACAGCCGGAGCCGACGAGTTCGCGGTCTCCACCCGTGACGGCCTGCTCGTCGTGTCCTACACCGGGGCCGACCTGAGCGGGGAGCTCGACCTCGACGCCTTCGAGCACGTCATCCTCCGGGCCGGCGTGGGCTCCGACGCCTTCACCGTGCAGGGCGACCTCGCCGCCGTCGGCCTGCAGGACCTCACCCTCGGACTCACCGAGCTCAACGCCCTCACCGAGGCCGACACCGTCACTCTGACGCTCACCGGTGCCGCCGACGCTGTCCGGCTCACCGGCGGGTCGACTTCCCAGGTCCTCTCACTGGCACGCGGAGGCGGCCTGGCCACCATCAGCTACCCCGCCCCGACGGGAGGGGAGGTCGCCTTGACCACCGTGACGTGGGCGTCCGGCAGCGTGCTCCGGCTGGTCGGAACCAGCGCCGCCGACGCGGACCTGTTCAGCGTGCAGGCCCTCGCGGGCGACGACACGGTCTCGGTGCGGGGCAACTCGGCGAACACCACGATCGCCGCCGGCGCCGGCGACGACCGGGTGTCGGTCGGCAGCAACGCCACCAGCGCCGGCAACTCGGGCGGCACACTCGGCGGCATCGACGCGACCCTGGTCGTCACCGGCGGGGCGGGTAGCGACGTGCTCAGCGTCGACGACACCGGCGACGCGGGGAACAGCACCGGAAGCCTCACCCGCACCTCGGTCACCGGTCTGGGGATGTATGCCGACGGGATCAGCTACGTGGGCATCGAGACCCTCACGATCGGCCTCGGGACCGGTGCGGACGCCTTCACGATCGCCTCCACGTCGTCGGCCACCACCACGACGCTGTCGGCGCACGCCGGCGCCGACACAGTCGGCGTGCAGAGCCTCGCCGGACCGACCACGGTCGACCTCGGACGCGGAGCGGACCGCATCACCATCGGCACCTTGGCCCCCGACACCGGCGGCACCCTGGACCGCATCGCGGCCCTCCTGCAGGTTCGGGGCGGAGACGGCAGCGACACCCTCACTGCCGACGACACCGGCAACGCCTCCGGCGGCATCGGCTACCTCACCAGCGAGGAGATTGCCGGTCTGGGCATGGACATCGACCCCGCCCACGACCCCGCGGCGCCGGCGTGGTCGATCACCGTCCGCAACGCCACCGGCGGCGACTTCCGCCTCCGCGTGGACGGGACGTGGACGCCGGCAATGGCGTTCGACGCCACCGCCGCCCGTGTCCAGGACGCGGTCAACGACGTTCTCGGTGCGGGAGCGGTCACCGTCTCACGCTCCCGCGCGGACCGGGGCGCCGGCACGACATACCTGATCCGCTTCCGTGGCATGCTCACCGGCGCGCCGCCGGTCCTCGTGGTGGACTTCTCCGGGCTGGACGGCCAGGACGCGACGGCCACCCTGCGCACGATGAGTGACGGGCGGATCAGCTACGACGGCATCGAGATCCTGACGATCGACCTCGGGTCCGGCGAGGACCTCCTCGACGTCGACTCCACCGGCGCGACGAGCACGATCGCCGGTGGCGCCGGTGACGACGTGCTGACCGTGGACACGGTCGCCGACCCCACCACCGTCGCGGGCGGCGCCGGTGCCGACGAGGTCACCGTGAACGCCCTCCCCGACCACCCGACGACCGGCAACGGCTTGGCGGCGCGCCTGACCATCGACGGGGGAACCGGCTCCGACACGGTCACCGTCGAGACGTTCGGCAACGGCGACTCCCGCATCGACGTCACCGACACCGCCACCGGCGGTGACCAGAACCGCCTGATTGTCAACGGCACCGGCGACGACGACACCTTCCTCTTCCGCAGCGGGCTCGTCGCGCTCCTGCACCAGCCGGTGCCCGCCGGCCAGGGCCAGATCCAGCGCGGCTTCGCGGCTGCCGAGCGCGTCACCTACGGCGCGGCGATGACCGCCGGCCTGCTCGTGAGCGGCTCCACCGGTGACGACCTCTTCGCGCTCGACGACAACTCCACCGCCACCACGATCGACGGCGGTGCGGGCGCCGACACCGTCCAGGTCGGCCAGATGTACGGCGACACGGTGACCTTCGACGGGGAGTTCACCCCGGAGCTGACCGACACCACGCACGGCATGCTCACCAACGGTGTCAGCTTCGAGGCCACCGTGCGCGGCGGCGAGGACGACGACACCTTCTTCGTCTTCCGCAACCTCGCCGAGCTGCACCTGTTCGGCGACGACGGGGACGACACGTTCGTGATCCGCACCTGGCGGAACGAGGACGAGCAGAGCAGCGTGGACGGCGGGGCGGGCGCCGACACCTACCGCTACGTCCAGAACGCCCCGGTCGTCATCGACGGTGGCGACGGCTTCGACACGCTGGTGGTCATCGGGACCGAGGCCGACGACACCTTCGTGGTCACGGCGGACTCGGTCACCGGAGCCGGCCGCGTGGTCGAGTTCACCGGCCTCGAGCAGGTCGACGTCGACGGCGCGGCCGGGAACGACACCTTCATCGTGGTCTCGACACCGGCCGGTGTGGTCGTCCACGTCTACGGCGGGCTGGGGAGTGACACCACGATCGTCGGAGCCGTCACGGACGTGGTCCCCGGCTCGACCAAGACCACCGACCTGCTCGACGGGCCGCTGTACGTCAGCGGCGGTGACGACCCGAACGGTGCGCTGACGATCATCCCCGCACCGGTGATGCTGCCCAGGGAGACCTCGGCGCCCCTCGTCACCACCCCGAACGCCGCCTACGACGTCATCGAGGCCCACCAGGTCGACCGGCTCGTCGTCGACGACTCCGACCAGACCGCGGACACCACCGGCCGGCTCACCGGCTCCCAGATCACCGGGCTGGGCACCAGCGACGACCTCGTCCTCGACGGCCGCACGATCGACGGCGGCATCACCTACGATCAGGTCGAGGCACTGGAGATCCGACTGGGCAGCGGCGCCGACACCTTCACCGTGCTGGGGACCCACCACGGCACCACCCGGATCCTGGGGAACGACGGCTCGGACGTCGTTGCGGTGGACGAGGTCTCGGGCCACACTGCGGTCAGCGGCGGGTCCGGTGACGACTCCTTCGCGGTGGCCACGGGCCGGGTTTCCGGTCTCGAGGCCCTGCTGCTCCTCGACGGGGGGGTGGGGACCGACACCGTCGGCGTCGACAACCGCGACGCGACCGCGGACCAGCTCGCGACCCTGACGCGCCACACGCTGACCGGCATGGGGATGGTGGCCCGCTCCGGCCTCGACCGGCTCTACTCGGTCACCGTGCACCAGCCCGCCGGCACGTTCACGATCACTCTGCGCGGCTACGGCACCGTGACGCTCGACGTCGGCGCCACCGCCGGCGAGATGCGGTCGGCGCTGCAGGGCCTGCTGTTCCCCGATGCGACGTCCTGCGGCAAGGCCACCGGTGGCAGCACGCCGGGGCAGGACAGCCGGTGCGCGCAGAGCGTGTTCGTGTGGCGCCACGGCCAGACCTACCTGGTCGGGTTCGTCGGTGAGGTCGCCGGCGACGCCGCACCCGCGCTCACCTCCAGCCAGACGGACCTGCTCCGGGTGGACGGCATCGACTACGCGGGGCTCGAACGGCTCGACCTCGCGATGGGCTCCGGCGACGACGGCGTCAACGTCCGCGGCACCACCGCCGAGTCCGGCATCGACACCGGCGCCGGAGACGACCTGGTCTTCGTCTCCGACTCCGCCGACCTCGGCAACGACCCGGACGCGCTCGACGCCGTCGACCTCGGCGGCCTGCACGCCGCTCTCGCCGCTGCCGACGCGGACGTGCAGGCGCTGTTCGCCGCGATCCTGCACGGCAGCCTCACCATCGACGACCTGACCTGGACCGGGTCCCTGGACCTGGTCACCGGCGCCCTCCACATCGACACCGGTGCCGGCAGCAACACCCTCGCGGTCAGCGACCGCTCGGACGCCGACGCCGACCGCGACATCACCCTCACCGACGCTGCGATCACCGGCCTCGCCCCCGCCTCGATCACCTACACCTCCACCGGCGGAGAGCTGGCGGGCCAGGGCCGCTGGACCCGCGTGGCCGACTCCGGGCTCTTCGGCCGGGGCATCTCGGTCTTCCTCGGCTCCGGCGGCGACCGCGGCACCATCGCCTCGGTGCGGGGCGGTGCTCTGCCGAGTGACGGCTTCGGCGCCACCGTCACCACGGTCTACGCCGGTGCGGGGAGCGACACGCTCACCATCGCCGCGGACGCCCCGCGCACCGGCCGCGCGCGGCTGGTGGTCCTCGGCCAGCGCGGCGACGACACGCTGCGCGCGGACCCCGCGGCCAGGCAGCCACTGGTCCTCCTCGGCGGGCCCGGTGCCGACACGCTCGCCGGCGGGTCCGCACCGGACGAGGTCTTCGGTGACACCGGCCGGGTCTACCACCTCGCCCCCGGGACGAGCACGGCATACGACGTCGTCCTCGGTGGTGCGCCGGTCGGCACGCACCTGGACGACCCGCGGACGGGCGAGCCGGTCCTCGGCGACGGCGACTTCCTCACCGTCGACGTGCTGCGCACGGCCGCGACCGGCGTTGGCGCCGCGGACTCGCTGTCCGGCGGGGGCGGCAACGACCTCCTGCTCGGCGGCGACGGCGCCGACACCCTGCACGGCAACGTCGGCAACGACCTGGCCTTCGGCGACTACGGCTGGGCCGGCGGCTCGCCGGGCGGATACGTCGACGCGGCCACGCTGCCGATGTCGATGCCGCTCGAGCAGCACCCGTTCGCGTTCGTGTCGGTCGACACCGCCGACAGCCATGGAGGCGCCGATGCGATGCACGGCGACGCAGGTGCCGACATCCTGCTCGGCCAGCAGTCCGGCGACACCATGAGTGGCGGCGCCGGGGACGACGACCTCATCGGCGGACACAACGTGGCCGGCGGGCCCGACGGCGCCGACACCATCAACGGTGGCGCCGGGGCGGACGTCATCGCCGGTGACAATGCGACCGTGCTCCGGACCGGCTCCACGCGCACGCCCCTGGTCCGGCACCTGCGCGGTGCCACGCTCTACGTGCTCGACGGCGAGGCGGGCTCGTTCTACACCGGTACGAGCCTGGCCGCCGGCCCGCAGCCCAACCCGACCGACACCGAGACGCGCCTGGTCAGGATCCTCGACCACACCGCGACCACCGACCCGGCTCGGTACGGCGACGACGCCGTCGAGGCGGGGCGGGGCGACGACATGGTGTTCGGCGGGCTCGGCGACGACACGATCCGCGCCGGCGCCGGGCGGGACTACGTCGAGGCAGGCGGTGGCGACGACTCGATCCATGGCGGGCCGGGCCAGGACGATCTCATCGGCGGCAGCTCGGACCTGTTCGGGCTCACCGATCCCGCCCAGCGACCGGACGGCTCGGACACCGTCTACGGCGGCGACGGCTCCGGGGCGGTTCGCGAAGACCCGGGCGCCTCCGGCGCAGCCGGTCACGCCGCCGACGCCGACGTGATCGTGGGGGACAACGGCGCGATCATCGCCGTCGTCGGCGACCGGGGAGCGTTCCTGTCCTTCACCTACGACACGAGCGGCGCCGTCATACCCCGCGTGGTCGTGCTGCTGGACTACTCCCCGGCCGGTGAGGACGCCTCCCACTGGCTGGTGACCGACGACCCCGCCGCACCGACACGGGCACCCGGGACCGGCACCAACACCGGCGGCCCGGACTTCCTGCACGGCGAGGCGGGCGACGACGTCATCCACGGTGCGACCGGCGACGACGCCCTGTTCGGCGACGGTCAGGACGACGACCTCTACGGCGAGGCCGGGCAGGACTGGATCTCCGGCGGCACCGGGACCGACGGGGTCGTCGGCGACGACGGCCTGGTCCTGACCAGCCGCAACGGCAGCACCGAGCCCCTCAGCGGCGTGACCACACCCACGTGGCAGCAGCGGATCAAGGGTAACGGCCCGCACCACTCGGCGGTCGTCAACGTCACTGGGACCCTGCTGAAGGCCGTCGACCTGGAGCCGTTCGGCCTCGGCTACGACGACGTCCTCTACGGCGGCCGCGGGGACGACTTCCTCCACGGAGGCGAGGGCAACGACGCGATCTCCGGCGACGAGGCGCTGCCCGGCTACTACGTGGACGACCCGTGGGCGCTCCTGGCCCGGTACTACGACCTGGACAACCTGCTCGGCTTCGGGGTGGACGACCCGGAGAAGTTCCTCTACTACGTGCCCGACGACCCCCGCACCCTGGTCCGGGTGTGCGCCGACACCGCGCACACCGACTGCCTGCCGTTCCTGGTCACCAACGACCCCGGCGAACCTGACGGCGCCGACGCCGTCTTCGGCGACGGCGGCAACGACTGGATCTCCGGCGGCACCGGCGCCGACCATCTGTACGGCGGCTGGGGCAACGACCTGCTGGGCGCCGACGACGACCTGACCTCCGACACGCTCAACCGCTCCCCGGACACGCCTCCGAGCGGCCAGAGCTATGCCGACTACGCGTTCGGCGGCGCCGGGCGCGACGTGCTCATCGCGAACACCATGGCCGACCGGCTCATCGACTGGACCGGGGAGTTCAACTCCTACCTCGTGCCGTTCAAGCGCTACGGCGCCCCCACCGTCTGGCGCGCGGCATCCCCGGGCGTGGTCCGCTTCCTCTATGCCCTCGCCGCCGCCGACGGAGCCGACCAGACCCGTGGCACCGACCACGACTCCCGGCACGGAGAGCCGTTCGGCGAGCTCGGGCTGGTCACCCACCGCGACGCCGCGTGGGGCGACCAGCACGGCGCGCCGGACGACCCGCAACCGGGCAACCTCGGCGGCGCCACCACGGTGGGCTCCGGCCCCTACCAGACCTTCGTCAACCCCACCGTCGTGGGAACCGCCGAGCAGCCCGCCCTGCAGGCCCCCGCCGGGACGCGCAGTGGCGGTACCGGCTCGACGTCGGACGGCAGCAGCGCCACTGCCACTGCCGGCGTCGCCGAGGTCGACCTGCAGCGCAAGAACAAGGTGTGGACCACGCTCACCGTGACGCTCGCCCGGCCGGTGCTGGAGGACACGACCGCGACCGTCCGGGTCGTCGACGCCTCCGGGACGAGCGTCGCCCACGTGACCCTCACCGTCGCGGCCGGCGACGTCCGAGCCAGCACCAGGCTGCGGCTGCGGAGTCCCGCAGGCACGGCGTCCAGGGCCATGTGGCAACCATCGCGTGACCCCACTGACTCCGGCCTCCTGCTGGTCAGACGGGTAGCGTGAGGCCGGTGTGGTCCCGCCGAACGGCCAGGTACGCCACGGTGGTCGTTGCTGCCCTCGCCCTGGTGGTGCCGGGAGGCCTGCTCGCCGGCCAGGTGTTCACCGGGTCGGGAGCGTCCGCACAGGAACCCTCCAGCGCGCGGACGGACTCCCAGCAGGCCCACCAGGAGCTCGTCGAGTACCGCTGCCGCGGACTGGGCCGCCGCCTCGGCAGCTCGGTGCAGGCCTATGTCGGCCAGTTCACCGACGCCTCGGCCACCTCCCGCAAGGGTCCGTCCCTGCCGTCGGTCCCGAACCTGCGCTCGCAGGCCGCAGAGGTGCGGGCCGAGGTGGCACGGCTCGGCTGCGACCCCGACGCGTTCCTGAAGCGCACCCGACAGACGCTGCACGCCATCGACCCGGAGGGCATGCTGGCTTCGACGGTGGCCCACGTCGTGTCCGCCAACGTCCTCGACGTGCTCGCGAACCGCTCCGGCGGGCCGACGGACGGACCACGAGTGGTCATGTCCCTCGGCGACGACCTGGCCGCCGCCGTCGCCGACCTCCCCGCCGGCGCCACCCTGGTGCTTCCCCCGGGGCGGTTCCAGGTGGACCAGCCGCTCGTGCTGCTGCAGGACACCCGCATCGTGGGCTCCGGTGCGGGCCGCACCCGCATCCACTCGACGGCGAGGGGGGCCGCGATCCTGGTGGCCGGCCGGGCCGACCTCCAGCTGGTGCACTTGGGTCTGCGCCACGTCGGCGACGCCCCCGGCTCCGTCCTGGTCCTGCGCGGCGGGAACGCAGAGCTTGACGCGGTGCACCTGTCCGGGGGACGCGCCGCGACACGACCGCAGCCACAGGGGGGCTCCGGTGCGGATCGGATCAACCCCCTCCGTGGCGGGAGCGGCGTGGTCCTGGCGGGTGCTGAGGAACTGACCGTGCGGCGCGGCCGGATCACCGGCAACGACGTCGCGGGAGTCGTCGCGGCCGGGAGCGCGCAGGTTTCGCTGCGCCACGCGACCCTCAGCGGGAACGGCACCTGCGGGATCTGCTGGTTGGGTATGACGCACGGCTCGCTGCGACAGAGCCGATTGCGTGGCAACGGCGTGGGTCTCGTGATCGGCGGGAAGGCCCACCCCGAGGTGGTCGGGAACGAGATTGCCGCGAACGACCGCGCCGGGGCGGTCGTGCAGGCGCACGCCCACCCGACCGTGCGTGGCAATCGGATGCGCGACAACGACAAGGTCGCCGTCGTGTTCACCGGCCACTCCCGTGGCACCGTGTCCGCGAACAGCTGCTCCGGCGCAGACTTCGGCGTCGTGCTCGATGGCAACGCCGATCCGGACGCGCAGGGCGCGGGTTGTCCTGTCCACGACCAGCGCAGGACCAGTGCACACCAGTGAGAGCACCGTGGCGGTCGACCCCACGGTCCATCAACTGGATTACCTCGGCGCCCTGTTCACCGTCGCCGTTCGGCCTCGTGCTGGCAGGACAGGCAGGTGGTGACCCGGGGAAAGGCTTGGAGTCGGGCTGTGCCGATGGCAGCACTGCAGGACGTGCAGGTGCCGTAGGCGCCCGCCTCGATCCGCCCCAGGGCCATGGCGGTCTGCGCGAGCAGCAACTGGGCGTTGCTGGCCAGTGAGGCTTGCTGCTCGTGTTGGGACAGCTTGGCCCCCCTGTCGGCTTCGTCGTCGCCAGCCGTCTGGATGCCGACCGATTTCCCTTCGATGGTGAGTTCTCGCTCGTCCTCGTCGACCTGCGCGCGCAGCCGGGTGAACTCTGACTCCAGTTCGGATCGGATCTGGGCAAGTGCGTCTTCACTCAACGGGTGCTGTTCGGACGTCGCAGCCGCGGACATTCGGTACCCCCTGACCTATATGCACTCGCCGACGGGCGGGCGCCATACTGGTGCCAATCGTGCATGTGGGTGGACAGCACCCTCCCGGCCACTGCTGGCCCGGGAGGGTGCGAAGAGCCTTGCTTTCGGGCTGTGTGTACCCGGGCTCCTCTCACGCAAACCCTGCTGTCGGGTACCGCCTGGGCAGGCTCAGGGTGGTGCTCGCGTCAGGCCAGGCGTCGCTCTGTGACTGCGTCGCTGCGGCGGAACCGCGCCGTAGTGGTCGGCGGCCAACCGGTCTCCCTTGCCCAGGACCGCGTCCCGG
>DASSKF010000216.1:0-7564 GCA_035690725.1 Segeticoccus sp. | reverse complement strand
GCGCCGACCTCGTGTCGGAGGCGCGGCTGCGCGTGGGACAGCTCTCGGGTGGGCGGCGGCAGCGGCTCTCGTTCGCCCTCGCCGTCGTCGGCGACCCCGAGCTGCTGTTCCTCGACGAGCCGACGTCCGCGCTGGATGTCGTGGCCCGGCAACGCTTCTGGCAGCAGGTGCACGAGCTCGCGAGCTACGGCAGGACGGTGCTGTTCTCCACGCACCAACTGGCGGAGGCCGACCGGCACGCCGGCCGGGTGGTCGTCGTGCACCGTGGCCGGGTGCTGGTCGACGGCCCGCCCGCACGGATCCGCGCGACGGTGGCCGGCTCGACGGTCCGGCTGCGGACCGACGCGCCCGTCGCGTGGCTCGAGGCGATGCCGGAGGTGCGCCACGTCCGCGTCGACCGGCCGGGCGGGACCGCCACCCTGGTGCTGCAGACGACGGCAGCCGAGCCGGTGCTCGAGCGGCTGTTCGCCGGCGGCCACACCGTGGAGGCGCTGACCGTCAGTGAGGCCAGCCTGGAGGAGGCCTTCCTCCACCTCACCGGCGCCGGTGCGGACGCGCAGGCGGCGTCGGCATGAGCACGCCGCAGAGTCCCGAGGTCCGCCGGGAACTCCCGAGGTCGCCGGCAGAGTCCCTGGGTCCGTGGGAGGGGAGCGGGCCGGGAGGCGCCGTGGGCGCGGAGGCGAGCACCCGGCATACCCCCGGGGCGGTGCGCTCCGGCGGCAGGTGGCGGCTGCTCGGCACCCAGGTGCTCGCGGAGGTGCGGCGGTTCCGGCGCATTCCGGAGTACCTCGTCGGCGTGGTCGCGATCCCGGTGATCCTCTACGCGATGTTCGGGCTGCCCGGCGGGGCCGAGCGGCTCCCGGGAGGGACGGCGGTGGGCGCGATGACGCTCGTGTCCTTCGCCTGCTTCGGGGTGGTGAACCAGGCGCTGTTCTCGTTCGGCGCGGAGCTGGCCGGGGACCGGGGCAAGGGCTGGCTGCGGCGGCTGCGGGCGACACCGATGCCGATGTGGGTCTACTTCGCCGGCAAGCTGGCGATGAACCTCGTGTTCACCACGGGGATCCTGCTCGGTCTCGTCGTGGTCGCGACCGTCGGCGGCGTGCCGCTGGCGCCCGGGCACGCCGGGCTCGTGGCCCTGGTGCTGTTCCTCGGCTGCGTGACCCTGTCGCCGATGGGCGCGGCGATCGGTTACTGGGTGCGTCCGCGCGCCGCGTCGACGATCGCGAACCTCGTGTTCCTGCCGCTGTCGTTCGCCTCGGGGCTGCTGTACCCGCTCGGCGCGCTGCCGGGGGCGCTGCAACAGCTCGCGCCGTGGCTGCCGACCTACCACTTCGGGCACCTGGCGTGGACCGCGATGGCCGGCACCCCGGCCGACCTCGACCTGTTCGGCCGCTCGGGGGCCGACCAGGCCGCGGCCCCGGGGCCGGTCGTCGGGCCGCACGCGCTCGGCGGCGCCGGGCCCGTCCTGCTCGACGTCGCGGTGCTCGTCGCGTGGGCGCTGCTCTGCGCCGCCGTCACCGTGGCCGGCTACCGGCGCGACCTGGACCGCGAGCGCGAGTGACCCACCACCAACGGAAGGACAAGACCATGTATGTCGCACACCGCACCCGAGTGCGTGCCCTCACCCTGGTCGCCGCACCCGCCGCCGCCGTCGGGACGTGGGCCCTGCTGCAGGCGGGCGGGATCGAGCTGGTCACCGACGCCGGCCGCACCGTGGGTGCGATCTCGGTGGTCGTCGTCGCGTCGCTGGTCGCGCTGGCCGGCTGGGGAGTGGTCGCCGTGCTGGAACGGCGCACCGGCAGGCCGGCCCTCTGGTGGGGCCTGGTCGCCTCGGCGGCCCTGTCCCTGTCCATCCTCGGACCGGGCGCGGCGGCGACCGACGCCGGCGTGCTCCTCGGCCTCGTCCTGCTGCACGTCGTCACCGCCGCCGTGGTGATGGGTGGGCTCAGCGCCTCCCTGGGTCGACGCCCTGCCGTCCGGGGGTGCTGAGCCGCCCCGGCGCGCCTGCCCCGGCACACCGGCCCGGTTTGGCACCATGGCGCGAAGGTGTGTTGCCGCCGGACGGCGGTGACCCGCACCGAGCGGACACCAGCTGACCGAGACGAGAGCCGACCGAGGAGCATGGCCGTGCACAACGTGAAGAAGGTCGTGGGCTGGATCCTCGCTGCCTTCATCATCTACGCGATCTTCACCTCCCCCGGCCGTGCCGGCGACATCGTCCACACGGCGTGGGACATCGTCGCGCAGGCGTTCTCCAGCCTCGGCGACTTCTTCGACGCCGTCCTGCGACGGGGCTAGCGCGTGCGGGCGCAGGCTGCCCTCGCCGACCGCCGGGTGCTGCGGCGCTACCTGCTCGACGGTGAACACGTCATCACCGCCGTCCACCAGCACTGGGGCAAGGTCGCCGAGCCCGTCCTCACGGCGGTCGCCTCGCTCCTGGTCGTGCTCTGGCTCGACACCGTGCTGCCGGGAACCCTGGGCTTCCTCGCCTCGCTGCTGTGGTGGGCCTGGCTGGCGGTGCTCGCCCGGATGGTGTGGCGGCTGCTGGAGTGGCGGCACGACTGGTTCGTCGCCACGGACAAGCGGCTCCTGCTCACCTACGGCCTCGTCACCCAGAAGGTCGCGATGATGCCGCTGAAGAAGGTCACCGACATGACCTACAACCGCTCGCCGGTCGGCCGGGTGCTCGGCTACGGCACGTTCGTCATGGAGAGCGCGGGGCAGGACCAGGCGCTGCACCACATCAACTTCATCCCCGAGCCCGACCACACCTACCGCTCGATCTGCGCGGAGATCTTCGGGGTCGAGGACCACGACCGGGTGCTCACCGAGCCGTTCGAGGAGGACGTCCGCTTCGAGGACGACCCCGGTGCGCCGGGCACGGCCTGGCCGCCCGCCGCGGACGAGGTGCCCGGCGGGTGGCGCTCGACCGAGGAGGCCCACCGCACCATCGGGCAGGATCCGTTCGGACAGGACCCGTCCCGCCCGATCCCCGTGCGCCCGGCGGCCGGCGGCGGCACCGCCGGCCCGCGGGGGCGGTCGGTCTACCGCAGCGCGGACCTGCGCGAGGACCAGCGGGACGAGTTCCGGGACGACCCCACCGGCCAGCCGGACGAGGACGAGACCGGCCCGATCCCCCAGCCGCCGTGGCCGCCGGACGAGGACGTCTAGCGGCTTTGTAGTGTCCTCGCGTGGCAGTTCGTGAGATCACCGTCGTCGGGCACCGGGCCCTCCACCAGCGGACCCGTCGGGTCAAGGAGGTCACCGACGAGCTGCGCACCCTCGTGGAGGACATGTTCGACACGATGGAGGCCGCCGACGGCGTCGGTCTGGCCGCGAACCAGGTGGGGGTGCGGCTGCGGGTCTTCGTCTACGACGTCGAGGAGGACGGCGAGCACCACCACGGGCACGTCATCAACCCGGTGCTGACGACCGGGCAGCTCTCCCCCGGGCCGGCCGACGCCGACGAGGACGCCGAGGGCTGCCTGTCCGTGCCGGGTGAGGGCTTCCCGCTCAAGCGGGCCGACTGGGCGAGGGTGACCGGCACCGACCTCGACGGCAACCCCGTGGAGCTCGAGGGGACCGGCCTGTTCGCCCGCTGCCTGCAGCACGAGACCGACCACCTCGACGGCCGGCTGTACACCGACCGGCTCGCCGGGGCCTGGCGCAAGCAGGCCCAGCAGGCGATCAAGGAGCGCGGCTGGGAGCGGGACCGGGTCACCCGGTGGGACCCGGCCACGCAGAAGCCGGACCGCGTCTGACGCGGTGCTCGCCCCGGCCTTCTTTGCTCGGCTCAGGCCGCTCGCCGAGGCTCGGCGAGCGGCCTGAGCCGAGCAAACCGGCCTGAGACGAGCAGACCCGCGTCAGCGGGGCAGGCCGGCGACCGACATCGGGTCGAAGCCGTACGGCAGCTCGAGGCGGTGCGCCGCCATCAGGCCCCGGTCGGCGAGCAGGTCCTGGGTGCCGCCGTCGGCCACCACGTGCCCGTCGTCCATGAGCACCGAGCGGGAGCACAGCTGCAGGGCGTAGGGCAGGTCGTGGGTGACCATCAGCACCGTCACGTCCAGCGAGGTGACGATCTCGGCGAGCTCGCGCCGGCTGGCCGGGTCGAGGTTGCTGCTCGGCTCGTCGAGCACGAGGACCTCCGGCTCCATCGCCAGCACCGTGGCGACCGCGACCCGGCGCCGCTGGCCGAAGGACAGGTGGTGCGGCGGCCGGTCGGCGAACGCCGCCATCCCGACCCGGTCGAGGGCCCGCAGCACGCGTTCGCGCAGGGCCGCCCCGTCGAGGCCGAGGTTCGCCGGGCCGAAGCCCACGTCGTCGGCGACCGTCGGCATGAACAGCTGGTCGTCGGGGTCCTGGAAGACCAGGCCGACCCGGCGGCGGATCTCCTGCAGGTTCGCCCGGTCGACGGGCAGGCCGCCGATGCACACGGTCCCGCTGCCCGCGCCGCCGGCGACGGTCCCGAGGATGCCGGCCAGGTGCAGGACGAAGGTGGTCTTGCCGGCGCCGTTGGGTCCGAGCAGCGCGACCCGCTCGCCGCGCTCGACCCGCAGGTCCACGCCGAAGAGCGCCTGCCTCCCGTCCGGGTAGGCGAAGGCGAGGCGCCGGACGTCGACCGCCGGTGCCGGACCGGTCGCGTCGGTCACGCGAGGCCGCCCACGCGGGCCAGCAGCAGCACGACGAGGGCAGCGGCGGGCAGCAGCAGGCACCGCAGCCAGTCGGCGGGTCCCGCGGCGGCAGCCCCGGCCAGGCCCGGCATCCACCCGGTGTAGCCACGGGCCAGCATCGCGAGGTGCACCCGCTCCCCCCGCTCGTAGCTGCGCACGAACAGCGCCCCGGCGCCCGCGGCGACGGCCCGCAGGTGCCCGAGCCGCCCGCCGGTGAAGCCGCGCGCCTCCCGGGCCACCTTCATCCGCTGCAGGTCCCCGCCCACCACGGACACGTAGCGGATCATGAACGACAGGATCGCGACGAGCGCCGAGGGCAGGTGCAGCCGCTCCAGCCCCGCCAGCAGGTCCCGCGGCCCGGTCGTGGCCGACAGCACGATCGCGGCGACCACGCCCAGCGTCGCCTTGCACAGCAGCGTCCCGCCGCCGAGCAGGCCGGCGGTGGACAACGACAGGCCGAGCACCTCGGTGCGCGGCCCGGTGGCGACGACCGGCATGAGCAGCGCGAACACGACGAACGGCGTCTCGACGAGCATCCGCCGGGCCACCAGGCCGAGCGGCACCCGGGCGACCCGGACGGCGGCGAGCAGCAGCACGGCATACGCCGCGAAGGCCCACCAGGCGGCGGTCGGCGTGGCCACCACGACGAGGACGAAGGCGACCAGGGAGACCAGCTTCGCGTGCGCCGGCAGCCGGTGCACCGGGCTGTCGGCGAGGACGACGAGGCCGTCGGAGGCCGTGCGGACGGCGCCGCCGGCCGACGGGGCATGGGCGTGCAGGACGCTCACTGCCGGCCCACCCGCTCAGGCCTCCACGCGGTCGGGCTCGCGCTCGACCGCCGGCTCGTGCGCGGCGCGGTGCCGACGGACGACGGAGGCGACGGCCCAGAGAAGTCCCAGCACGACGACGGCCCCGATGATCCCGGCGAGACCGCCGGACAGCCAGCTGCTGCCCAGTCCCTCGACGCCGTACCCGGCCAACGGGCTTCCCGCAGCAGCGGACTCGGTGGCGTGGGGGGCGATGCCGAGCTGCTCGGCGACGTACTCCAGCCCGTCCGGGTGGGCGCTCGCGAAGTAGCTCAGCCCTCCGGCCACGAGGGCGGTGACCGCCATGCCGATCGCCAGCGGCCGGCGCCCGACCGGGTGCGTCCCGGGCCGTTGCGCGCTCACCGTCGCCGTGGGGTTGCCGTCGGCGTCGACCAGGACGAGGTCGCGGCGCAGGTGCCGGGCGGCGTGCACCAGGTCCGGCCGGCTCGCCATGACCGCACCGACGACGGCGGCGGTGATGAGCCCCTCGCCGATGCCGATGAGCACGTGCCAGCCGATCATCGCGGTCGCGAGCTGACCGAGCGGGATCGGGACGGCGCCGCCCACGGCGTAGAGCAGGGTGAACACGACCGCGGCCACCGGCACGGACAGGAAGGCGGCGACACCCGCCACCGGCGCGACCGCGCCACGGCGCTGCGGAAGCAGCCGCAGCAGCACGGTCATCACGACGAACCCGACGAGGACGGTCGTCAGTCCCATGTCGATCACGTTCGTCCCCAGGGCCGTCAGCCCCCCGTCGGCGAACAGCAGCGCCTGCACGATGAGCACGACCGCCATGCAGAGCACCCCGGTCCACGGCCCGACGAGCGCGGCCGCGAGCGCCCCGCCGAGCAGGTGCCCACTGGTGCCCGCGCCGATCGGGAAGTTGACCATCTGCACCGCGAAGATGAACGCGGCCACCAGCCCCGGCAGCGCCGGCCCGGTCTCCCGGATCTCCCGGCTGGCCCGGCGCAGGCTCACCGCGAGCGCGCCGGCAGCCACGACACCGGTGGCGACGGACGTCGGGGCATCGAGGAATCCGTCGGGCACGTGCATGGCTCGCATCCTCCCCTTGTTGCGAACTCTTCGCAACAACGCCGGGCGCGGGTGCGAACAGGAGGGAGGCTCAGCTGCTGCTGCCGCCGACGTCGCCGTGCGGCAGGTCGGCCGGGGCGCCGGCCGGCACCGGCTGCCCGAGGGTGCCGTTCTGGTAGTCCTCGAACGCCTGCACCAGCTCGGCGCGGCTGTTCATGACGAACGGGCCGGCCCAGGCGACGGGCTCGCGGATCGGCGCGCCGCCCAGGATGACGACGTCGAGGCCGGCACCGTGGCGCGCCTGCTGCTGGGCGGAGGCGGACAGCCGAAGCGCACCGCCACTACCGGGCTGGCCCATGACCGCGAGCTGGCCGGTGCCGATCGGCGTCTGCTGCGGGCCGACGAACCCGTCGCCGCTCATCACGTAGACGAGGGCGTTGAAGTCCGGCCGCCAGGGCATCTCCAGCTCGGCGCCGGGGGTGACGGTGGCGTGGATCATCGTCATCGGGGTGTGCGTCGACCCGGGACCCTGGTGCCCGGCGACGTCACCGGCGATGACGCGCAGCAGCGAGCCGCCGTCGTCGGAGGACAGCAGGGCGACCTCGCCGGAGCGCAGGTCCTGGTAGCGCGGGGTGGCGAGCTTGTTGCTCTTGGGCAGGTTCACCCACAGCTGGAAGCCGTGGAACAGCCCACCGGACACGACGAGCTGCTCCGGCGGGGCCTCGATGTGCAGGATCCCGCCGCCGGCGGTCATCCACTGGGTGTCGCCGTTGGTGATGCTGCCGCCGCCACCGAAGGAGTCCTGGTGGTCGAAGGTACCGTCGATGATGTAGGTCACCGTCTCGAAGCCACGGTGCGGGTGCCACGAGGTGCCCTTGGGCTCACCCGGGGCGTACTCCACCTCGCCCATCTCGTCCATGTGGATGAACGGGTCGAGCAGGCGCAGGTCGACGCCGGCGAAGGCGCGCTTGACCGGGAAGCCCTCGCCCTCGAACGACGACGGCGCGCTGGTCACGGAGACCACGGGGCGCTGGGTCTGCTCGGCGGTGGGCA
>DASSKF010000215.1:0-16677 GCA_035690725.1 Segeticoccus sp. | reverse complement strand
GACACGAACGGCACCGTGCGGCTCGCCCGCGGGTTGGCCTCGAGGACGTAGAGGACGTCCTGGGCCAGGGCGAACTGCACGTTCATCAGGCCGCGCACGCCGATGCCCTCCGCGAGGCGCAGCGTCGACTCGCGCACCCGGCGCAGCTCCTCCGGACCGAGGGTGACCGGCGGGAGCACGCAGGCGGAGTCGCCGGAGTGGATGCCCGCCTCCTCGATGTGCTCCATGATCCCGCCGAGGTAGAGGTCGTGGCCGTCGTAGAGCGCGTCCACGTCGATCTCGATCGCCTCGTCGAGGAACCGGTCGATGAGCACCGGGTGGTCCGCGGACGCGGTCGTCGCCCGGGTGACGTACTCGCTGAGGGTGTCGGCGTCGTACACGATCTCCATGCCGCGCCCGCCGAGGACGTAGGAGGGGCGCACGAGGACCGGGTAGCCGATCTCCCGGGCGATCTCGATGGCCTCGCCGGCGCTGTGGGCGGTGCCGTGCCGCGGCGCCGGCAGCTCGGCCTCGTGCAGGACGCGTCCGAACGCACCGCGGTCCTCCGCCAGGTCGATCGCCTCCGGGCTGGTGCCGACGATGGGCACCCCGGCCTCCTTCAGCGCGCGGGCCAGGCCGAGCGGCGTCTGCCCACCGAGCTGCACGACCACGCCGGCCAGCGGCCCGGCCGCCCGCTCGGCATGGACCACCTCCAGCACGTCCTCGAGCGTGAGCGGCTCGAAGTAGAGCCGGCTGGAGGTGTCGTAGTCGGTGGAGACGGTCTCCGGGTTGCAGTTGACCATCACGGTGTCGAAGCCGGCGTCCCGCAGCGCGAAGCTGGCGTGCACGCAGGAGTAGTCGAACTCGACGCCCTGCCCGATCCGGTTGGGTCCGGAGCCCAGGATGATGACCGCCGGGTTGTCCCGCGGCTCGACCTCGGTCTCCTCGTCGTAGGAGGAGTAGTGGTAGGGCGTGCGGGCCGCGAACTCCGCGGCGCAGGTGTCGACCGTCTTGTAGACCGGGCGCACCCCGAGGGCGTGGCGCACGCCGCGGACGACCTCCTCGGGCATGGAGCGCAGCTGCCCGACCTGCCGGTCGGAGAAGCCGTGCCGCTTGGCGAGCCGGAGCAGTCCCGGCTCCAGCTCCTCGGCCTCGCGCAGCGCGTCGGCCACCGCGTTGACCAGCGCGACCTGGTCGAGGAACCACGGGTCGATCCCGGTGGCCTCGTGGACCTCCTCGACGCTGAGCCGGCGAAGTGCCTGCTGCACCAGCACGATCCGCCCGTCGGTGGGGCGCCGCGCCTGCTCCAGGAGCTGGCGCGCCATCTCCTCGTTCGGGGTGGTCTCCGCGTCCCAGTGGAAGGTCGACCCCGACTTCTCCAGCGACCGCAGCGCCTTCTGCAGCGCCTCGGTGAAGTTGCGGCCGATGGCCATCGCCTCCCCCACCGATTTCATCGTCGTCGTCAGGGTGGGGTCGGCGGCCGGGAACTTCTCGAACGCGAACCGGGGGACCTTGACCACGACGTAGTCGAGCGTCGGCTCGAAGCTGGCCGGGGTCTCCCGGGTGATGTCGTTGGGCACCTCGTCCAGGGTGTAGCCGATCGCCATCTTCGCGGCGATCTTCGCGATCGGGAAGCCGGTCGCCTTCGACGCCAGCGCCGAGGAGCGGGAGACGCGGGGGTTCATCTCGATGACGATGATCCGGCCGTCGTCCGGGTTGACGGCGAACTGGATGTTGCAGCCGCCGGTCTCGACCCCGACCTCGCGGATGACCGCGATGCCGATGTCGCGCATCCGCTGGTACTCCCGGTCGGTCAGCGTCAGCGCCGGCGCGACCGTGATCGAGTCGCCGGTGTGCACCCCCATCGGGTCGAGGTTCTCGATGGAGCACACGACCACCACGTTGTCGGCGCGGTCGCGCATGATCTCCAGCTCGTACTCCTTCCAGCCCAGGATCGACTCCTCCAGGAGCACCTCGGTGGTGGGGCTGTCGTGCAGGCCGGCTCCGGCCATCAGCCGCAGGTCCTGCTCGTCGAAGGCGAAGCCCGAGCCCAGGCCGCCCATCGTGAACGAGGGCCGCACGACGACCGGGTAGCTCAGCTCCTCGGCAGCCGCGAGGCACTCGTCCATGGTGTGGCAGATGACCGACTTCGCCGACGCCGCGCCGACCCGGTCGACCACGCCCTTGAACCGCTCCCGGTCCTCGCCGAGCTGGATCGCCTCGAAGCTCGCGCCGATCAGCGGGCAGTCGTACTTCTCGAGGACGCCCGCGTCGTGCAGGGCGATCGCGGCGTTGAGGGCGGTCTGCCCGCCCAGGGTCGCGAGCACCGCGTCCGGGCGCTCCTTGGCGATGATCGCCTCGACCACCTCGGGGGTGATCGGCTCGATGTAGGTGGCGTCGGCGAACTCGGGGTCGGTCATGATCGTGGCCGGGTTGGAGTTCACGAGGACGACCCGCAGGCCCTCCTCCCTGAGCACCCGGCAGGCCTGGGTGCCCGAGTAGTCGAACTCGCAGGCCTGCCCGATGACGATCGGCCCGGAGCCGATCACCAGGACGCTGTCGATGTCGGTGCGGCGCGGCATCAGCTGGTGGCCTCCATCATGGTCGTGAAGCGGTCGAACAGGTAGGCCGCGTCGTGCGGCCCCGCCGCGGCCTCCGGGTGGTACTGCACCGAGTAGGCAGGCAGGTCAAGGCATTCCAGCCCCTCCACGACTCCGTCGTTGAGGCAGAGGTGCGACACCCGGACCCGACCGTATGCCGTGTGCCCACCCCCCAGCTCCTCGTCCGCCGGTGCCGGGACGACCTGGTCGGTGTCGGTCGGCCACTCGATCGCGAAGCCGTGGTTGTGGGCGGTGACCTCCACCTTGCCGGTCGCTGTGTCCATGACCGGCTGGTTGATGCCGCGGTGGCCGTACTTGAGCTTGAAGGTGCCGAAGCCCAGTGCCCGGCCGAGCAGCTGGTTGCCGAAGCAGATGCCGAAGAACGGGATCCGCGCCTCGAGCACCGAACGCAGCAGGGCGATCTCGTGCTCGGCGCTGGCCGGGTCGCCGGGACCGTTGGAGAAGAACACGCCGTCCGGGCCGTCGCCGCGGACGCCGGGGACGGCCCGCACCTGCTCGGCCGTGGCGGTCGAGGGCAGCACGTGCACCTCGATCCCGCGCTGTGCCAGCAGAGCCGGTGTCATCCCCTTGATGCCCAGGTCGACGGCCGCCACGGTGAACCGGTGCTCGCCCACGGGCGGCACGACATACGGCTCGGTGGTGGTGACCTCGGCGGCCAGTGCGGCGCCGCTCATCTGCGGCGCGTCCAGCACCCGCCGCTGCAGCGCCTCCCCGTCCTCCGCGGCGGCCGCCCCGGAGAAGATGCCCACCCGCATCGCCCCGCGCTCGCGCAGGTGCCGGGTCAGGGCGCGGGTGTCGACGCCGCTGATGCCCACGACCTGCTGCGCGCTCAGCTCGTCCTCGAGGGTCCGGGTGGACCGCCAGCTGGACGGCCGGATCGCGGGGTCGCGCACCACGTAGCCGGCGACCCAGATCCGGCGGGACTCGTGGTCCTCGTCGTTGATCCCGGTGTTGCCGACGTGCGGCGCCGTCATCACCACCACCTGCCGGTGGTAGCTCGGGTCGGTCAGGGTCTCCTGGTAGCCGCTCATGCCGGTCGAGAAGACCGCCTCGCCGACCGTCTCGCCGAGCGCGCCGTAGGCCTCGCCGTGGAAGGTGCGGCCGTCCTCGAGGACCAGGACGGCGGGCTCGCGCCGGACCAGCGTGCTCACGATGCTCCTTGGGTGGTGGGGGGACCGGTCTGGCCGGTCAGGCGGATGACCGCGGCGACGAGCCCGTCGGCGTCGGGGCCGTGGCGGGGCAGGAACCCGGAGTCGTAGCGCTCCCCGTCGTCGCCGTGCCACGTGACGACGACGAGCCGGTCGGCGGCGGGGCCGGCGAGGAACTTGCCCGCCATGCCGCGGTCGCGGCGCACCTGCTCGACCCGGTCGGTGTCGAGGTGGATGTCCTCGGCGCCCTGCCGGCGCCAGAGGACGCCGTCCGGGCCGACGCTCATCACCGCGGCGGCCCGGACCCCGAGCCCGCGGAACCCCCCGACGGTGACCCGGTCGAAGCGGGAGTCGGCGGTGGTGGTGCTCACGTAGGTGCCCCGCGAGGACGCCCAGGCGGCGGTGTCGGCGCGTGCGTCCCCCGGGCCGGCCGCCACCGCGGCGGACGGGTGCTGGCGGCCGCGGCGCAGGTAGGCCCGCGCGAAGGCGACGTAGACGACGATGACCAGCAGCACGAGGATGCCGACGGCGACCCACCGCATCAGGCGAGCGCCCCCTTGCGCACCGTCGGGGTCCCCCGCACGATCGTCGTGTCGACGGCCCCCGTGAGCGTCCGTCCGTGCCAAGGGTTGTTGCGCGACAGCGACTCCGAGGCACTCGCGTCGACGGTCACCGGTCGGTCCGGGTCGACCAGCGTCAGGGTCGCCGGTTCGCCGGCGGCGATCGGGCGGCCGTGGTCGCCGAGACCCGCGACCCGGGCCGGTGCCTGCGACATGACCCGCGCGACGTCGGACCAGTCCATCCGCCCGGAGCGGACCATGACCTCGCTGACCACCGACAGGGCCGTCTCGAGCCCGAGCATGCCGAACGCCGCCTCGGCGAAGGCGTGCTCCTTGTCGTGGCGGGCGTGCGGTGCGTGGTCGGTGGCGACCGCGTCGATCGTCCCGTCGGCGAGCGCCGAGCGCAGGACGTCGACGTCCTCGCTCGGCCGCAGCGGCGGGTTGACCTTGAAGACCGGGTCGTAGCCGGTGAGCAGGTCGGTGGTGAGCAGCAGGTGGTGCGGGGTGACCTCGGCGGTCACCGCGATCCCCTGCGCCTTGGCCCACCGCAGCACCTCGACCGAGCCGGCGGTGGAGACGTGCGCGATGTGCACCCGCGAGCCCGTGTGCCGGGCGAGCATCACGTCGCGGGCGACGATCACCTCCTCGGCCACCCCCGGCCAGCCGGGCAGCCCGAGCCGGCCGGACAGCTCCCCCTCGTGGCAGCAGGCAGCGGCGTCCGCCAGTCGCGGGTCCTGCGCGTGCTGGGAGACGACGCCGCCGAAGGCGCGGACGTACTCCAGCGCCCGGCGCATCACCCTCGCGTCGTGCACGCAGCGGCCGTCGTCGGAGAACATCCGGACCCGGGCGGCGGAGCGGGCCATGAGGCCGAGCTCGGCCAGCTCCTCCCCGGCCAGGCCCTTGGTGACGGCGCCGACCGGCTGCACGTCGACCAGGCCGGCGCGCTGCCCCAGGGTGTGCACGTGCTCGGCGGCCTCCGCCGTGTCGGTGACCGGCGTCGTGTTGGCCATCGCGAGCACCGCGGCGTAGCCGCCCACCGCGGCCGCCCGCGACCCGGTCAGGACCGTCTCGGCGTCCTCCCGGCCCGGCTCGCGCAGGTGGGTGTGCAGGTCGACCAGACCCGGCAGGGCGACCAGGCCGTCGGCGTCGATGACCTCGACCTGCTCCCCCGCCCGGGCGCGGGGCCTGCCCAGCGAGCCGGTCTCGGCGATGACCCCGTCGCGCAGCAGCAGGTCGGACCGCCCCGCACCGGTGAGGTCGGCACCCTTGACGAGCAGCGTCATACCGCTCATGTCCTCTGTTCGGTCTCCTCGGCGCTCCGGGCCTCGCTCCGCTCGTTTCCTCACGCTGTCGTCGCCGCTCACGACTGGCTCCCTTCTCCGCTCGCCAGCGCGTGGTAGAGGACCGACATCCGCACCGCCACGCCCGCGGAGACCTGGTCGAGGATCATCGACCGGGCCGCGTCCGCGGCGTCCGCCGTGATCTCCAGCCCTCGGTTCATCGGGCCGGGGTGGGCGATCACGGCGTGCTCGGGCAGCAGGGCGAGGCGGTCGCGGGTGAGGCCGTAGCCCACGGTGTACTCGCGCGGCGTCGGGAAGTAGCCACCGCTCATCCGCTCCTTCTGGACCCGCAGCATCATCACCGCGTCCACGGTCGGCAGCACCGCGTCGAGGTCGTGGGAGGTGGTGAAGCCGTCCTGCTTGGCCCAGGCGGCGACGCCGGCCGGCATGAGGGTCGGCGGGGCGACGAGGGTCACCCGCGCCCCCAGCGTGGCGAGGCAGATGAGGTTGCTGCGCAGCACCCGGGAGTGGGTGAGGTCGCCGACGATCGCGACGTGGCGGCCCTCCAGGTCGCCGAGCCGCTGCCGCAGCGTGTACGCGTCCAGCAGGGCCTGGGTCGGGTGCTCGTGCATCCCGTCGCCGGCGTTGATCACGGTGGCGTCCACCCAGCCGGCCACCTGGGCCGGTGCGCCGCTGGCGTGGTGGCGGATGACCATGCCGTCGACCCCCATGGCCGCGACCGTCAGCGCCGTGTCCCGCAGCGACTCCCCCTTGCTCACCGAGGAGCCCTTCCCGGAGATGTTGATCACGTCCGCCGACAGCCACTTGCCGGCGATCTCGAAGGAGGAGCGGGTCCGGGTGGAGTCCTCGAAGAAGAGGTTGACCACCGTCCGGCCCCGCAGGGTCGGCAGCTTCTTGACCTCCCGGTGCTGCACGTCGTGCATCGCCGTGGCGGTGTCGAGGACCTGCAGGACCTCGTCCCGGCCGAGGTCGTGCATGGACAGCAGGTGCTTCATCAGCGCTCACCTGCGCTGATCCGGACCTCGTCGCGGCCGTCGTGCTCCACGAGGCAGACGCGGACGCGCTCGGTGTGCGCGGTCGGCAGGTTCTTGCCGACGTGGTCGGCCCGGACCGGCAGCTCCCGGTGGCCGCGGTCGACGAGGACCGCGAGCCGGACGGCCTGCGGGCGGCCGAGGTCGGACAGCGCGTCGAGCGCCGAGCGCACGGTGCGGCCGGAGTAGAGCACGTCGTCGACGAGGACGACGACCCTGCCGTCGATCCCGCCGGCCGGGATGTCGGTGTGCTCCATCGGGCGCGTGGGCTGCGAGCGCAGGTCGTCGCGGTACATCGTCACGTCGAGCGCACCGACCGGGACGCGTGCGCCCTCGACGCTCTCGATCGTGTCGGCGAGCCGCCGCGCCAGCGGGACGCCCCGGGTGGGGATGCCCAGCAGGACCAGGTCGTCGGCGCCCTTGTTGCGCTCGAGGACCTCGTGGGCCATGCGGCGCAGCGCCCGGGAGATGTCGCCCTCACCGAGCACGACGCGACCGTCGGCGTCGGGGGCGGGCGTGGGGGCCGTCGAGACGGCAGCTGAGTCGGGACGCGTCACGGCGTCGGGACCTCCTTCCCCGCCTCACGGGACGGGTCGTTAAAGGACGTCGGTCGACACGGATCCTACCTGCGCTCGTGACCGGCCCGTGACACGGGTCGGCCCGCGGGAGGTGTCGTCATCACACGAGGGTCGGCTTGATCTCCGAGAGCCGGGCGAGCAGGCCGTTGACGAAGCCGGGCGACTCGTCGGTCGACAGGGCCCGCGCAAGGGCGACGGCCTCGGCGATCGCGACACCGTCGGGGACGTCGTCGGCGTAGACGACCTCCCACGTGCCCAGCCGCAGGATCGCCCGGTCCACGGACGGCATGCGTTCCAGCGGCCACCCCTGGCTGTAGGTCGTGAGCAGCTCGTTGATGGCGACCCACCGCTGCACCACGCCGCGGACGAGGGTCTGGGTGTACTCGTGCAGCGGGGTCCCGGTGACGGGCGCGTCGAGACGCTCCTGCAGGAGTGTCTCGACGTTGACCCCCCGCTGCTCGGCCTCGAACAGCAGGTCGAGCGCGCGGCGGCGCGCCTTGGAGCGTGCGGCCACTAGGAGACGCGCCCCAGGTAGGAGCCGTCGCGGGTGTCGACCTTGACCTTCGTGCCCTGCTCGAGGAAGAGCGGGACGTTGATCTGCGCCCCCGTCTCCAACGTCGCCGGCTTGGTGCCGCCGCTGGAGCGGTCGCCCTGGATCCCGGGCTCGGTGTAGGTCACCTCGAGCACCACCGAGGCGGGGAGCTCGACGTAGAGCGGGTTCCCGTCGTGCGTGGCGACCAGGGCTTCCTGGTTCTCCAGCAGGTAGTCGGCTGCACCGCCGACCACGTCACCGGGCACCTGCAGCTGGTCGTAGGTCTTGGTGTCCATGAAGACGAAGTCGGCGCCGTCCTTGTAGAGGTACTGCATGTCGCGCCGGTCGACGTTGGCCGTCTCGACCTTGGTGCCCGCGTTGAACGTCCGGTCGACGGTCTTGCCGGTGTTGATCGACTTCAGTTTGGTCCGCACGAACGCCGGGCCCTTCCCGGGCTTGACGTGCTGGAACTCCACCACCGACCAGAGCTGGTTGTCGAGGTTGAGGACCAGGCCGTTCTTCAGGTCGTTCGTCGTCGCCACGCGCTTCGTCTCTTTCGTCGGGGTGTCGACCGGACCCGGCCAGGCAGTCGTCCGCGCCCGGACGTCCGGAGCAGGTCAGGATTTCGGGTCATTCTAACGAGCCGCCGGCCGCGACCGGAAAGCCGTGCGACGCGAGCGGGTGCCACGGCCGGGCCCGCCCTCTACCCTGCAGGCATGACGCTCAGCAGCTCCCGGCACGACGCCGTCATCCACGACACCTCCGTCACCGTCGAGCACACCACGGACGAGACCCCGCGCACCTGGATCCTGTCGTTCAACGGCGAGGAGGTCGACCGGGTGAGCACGGACGCCGACTGCGTCCTGACCGGAACGCTCGCGAAGGGCCACGGCGAGGTGCGGGCGGTCATCCGGCAGATCGAGGACGGCACGGTCCGACTGGACCTGGTGCACGACGGCGAGTCGCTCGTCGTCTTCAACGACGCGCTGGAGGTGGGCTGACGGGCGGCTGCCCCAGCGGGGACCGCACCCGGGGGACCACATGGTGGACCGGTCCCGCCCGCAGGACACGGATGCGTAACGCCTTCGCAGCCATGCCGTAACGCCCCCGCTGCAGCGGTCAGAGCGGACCGATCGCGCAACTAGGCTTCCCGGCGATCCCGTCCCCACTCCGCTCGGTCCTGCACCAACCCGGCACGTCCGGGTGGTCCCCAGTGGTGCGATTCCAGGAGGAAGCCGATGCCCGGCACCGGGCGTGCCCGGCGCGCCGCCTGCGCGGCCGCTGCCGTCGTTCTCGCGCTCACCCTCGGCTCCTGTCGTGACACCGCGGAGTCGACCGTGGACGCGAGCTCTGCCGGGACACCCGGCAACGGGGGCGTGGTGCGGGTGAACGGCACCCGTCCCACCGTGCCGCTCTACCCCGGGGTGGTCCAGGACGAGGGCGGCACCCGGTTGATGGACCTGCTCTTCCGCGGCCTGGTCCGCTACGACGAGGACGGCCACGTCGTGCGCGAGGTGGCGCGCTCCATCACCACCGACGACGCCACGACCTGGCGGATCACCCTGGAGAAGGGCTGGAAGTTCACCAACGGGGAGCCGGTCACGTCCTCCTCCTTCGTCGACGCGTGGAACTACGCGGCCCTCGGGGTGAACGAGCAGCCGAACGCCTCGTTCTTCTCCCCCATCGAGGGGTATGCCGACGTGCACCCGAGCCCACCGGGCGCCCGTCCCAGCGCCAAGACCATGTCCGGGCTGGAGGTGCGCAGCGACACCGTCTTCACCGTCACCCTGTGCCACCCGGACCCGACGTTTCCGCGGCGCCTGGGGGCGGTGGCGTTCCTGCCCCTGCCCACGGTGGCCTACAAGGACAAGGAGAGCTTCGGCGAGCACCCCGTCGGGAACGGCCCCTACCAGCTCGGCCGCGAGTCGCAGCCGCGCAACGGCATGCTGCTCCAGGCGAACCCGTCGTTCAAGGGCGCGGACGTGCCGCACAACGGCGGGATCCGGATCACCTGGTTCGACCGCGCGTCCGACGCCTACCGGGCCCTGCGCGAGGGCAGGCTGGACGTGGTCGACACGGTCCCGGCGGACCGGCTCGGCTCGTTCGCCGAGCAGCTGGGGTCCCGGTCGGTGAACCGCCCGGCGGGCCGGCTCGTCTCGCTGTCGTTCCCCCTCGACGAGCCGCCGTGGCAGGGCGAACGCGGCCGGCAGCTGCGGCGGGCGCTGTCCATGGCGATCGACCGGGAGCGGATCACCGGGGAGGTCCTGCACGGCACGGCCACTCCCGCCACGGACTTCTCGGCACCGGTGGTGCCCGGCTGGTCGGAGCAGCTGTGCGGACCCACCTGCCAGTTCCGCCCCGAGACGGCGCGCCGGCTGCTGCGACGCGCCGGCGGCCTGGACCGGACGCTGCGCATCGCCTACCCGGCCGACGGCGGCCACGGGGTCTGGGTGGAGGCGGTGTGCCGGGACATCCACGAGGTGCTCGACGTGTCCTGCGAGGGGCGCCCCTTCCGCGACGGCACGGCCTACCGCACGGCGATCTCGTCCGGCCGCATCGGGACGCCCTACCGCTCGGAGTGGCGGATGGACTACCCCGGCATCGCCGACTTCCTGGTGCCACGGTTCAGCTCCGGTGGCGGCGCGAACCCGTCCCCGGGGGCGGCCGGCGCGCCCGGCGGCTACCGGAGCGCCCGGTTCGACGCCGCCGTCGAGCGGGCGCAGCGGGCCCGGGACGAGGACGCGATGACCGAGGCGTACCACGACGCGGAGCGCGTGCTGGTGCACGACCTGCCGGTGATCCCGCTGTGGAACCCGCACGCCACCGGCGGCTGGTCACCGCGGGTGACCGACGTGGCGTTCGGCGTGGACGGGTTCCCCGTCTACCCGCGGATCACGCGCACCGACGGGCGAACCGGCGCCTCCTCAGCCCAGTGAGACGGTCCCGCCGGCCGGCGGCTCGGTGCTGACCTCGGCGTAGGCCGCCTGCAGCAGCGCCGGGTCCGGCCCCTCCAGGCGGGCCGGCCGGCCGACGTCCTCGAGCACCACGAAGCGCAGCAGGGAGCCACGGGTCTTCTTGTCGCGCTTCATCGCGTCGTGCAGCCGCTGCCAGCGGTCCCCGCGGTAGCTCGTGGGCAAGCCGAGGCCGGTCAGGATCCGCCGGTGCCGGTCGACCACGTGCTCCGGCAGCCGACCGGCCAGGCGGGCGAGCTCGGCGGCGTAGACCATGCCCACGGCCACCGCCGCGCCGTGCCGCCAGCCGTACCGTTCGCTGAGCTCGAGTGCGTGCCCGAAGGTGTGCCCGTAGTTGAGCACCTCGCGCAGCGAGGACTCGCGCAGGTCGCGGGTCACCACGTCGGCCTTGACCCGCACCGCCCGCTCGACGAGCTCGCGCAGCACCGGCCCGGTCGGGTCGCTCGCGGCCGCGGGGTCGGCCTCGACCCGGTCGAGGATCGCCGGGTCGGCGATGAAGCCGCACTTGACCACCTCCGCGAGCCCGGCGACGAGGTCGTGCCGCGGCAGCGTGCCGAGGCTGTCGAGGTCGCAGAGCACCCCGGCCGGCTCGTGGAAGGCGCCGACGAGGTTCTTGCCCTCGGCCGTGTTGATGCCGGTCTTGCCGCCCACGGCGGCGTCCACCATGCCGAGCAGCGTGGTGGGCACGTGCACCACCCGCACCCCGCGCAGCCAGGTGGCCGCCACGAACCCGGCGAGGTCCGTGGTCGCGCCCCCGCCCACGCCGACGATCGCGTCGGAGCGGGTGAAGCCGGCCTGCCCGAGCACCTGCCAGCAGAAGGTGGCGACCTCCGCGGACTTGGCCTCCTCGGCGTCGGGCACCTCGGCCGCGAACGCCTGGAACCCCTGCTCGGCGAGGTCGGCCCGCACGGCCTCCCCGGTGGCGGCGAGCGCCTTGGGGTGGATGACCATCACCCGCTCGACGCCGTTGCCGAGCAGCGGCGCGATCTCCCCCAGCAGCCCGCGCCCGACCACCACGTCGTAGCCGCCCACGCCGATCCGGCTGGTCGCCGGCGCCTCGCTCACCGCTCGCCTCCGTCCCGGGTGCCCCCGGTCGGTGGTGCCGGCGCGCCGGAGCGGAGCCACCCGGCGACCTCCTCGGCCACCTCCGCGGCGGAGCGGCCGGCCGTGTCCACCCGGGTCGAGGCCAGCCGCTCGTAGGTCGGGCGCCGCCTCTCCATCAGGCGGACCCACTGCTGCCGGGGGTTGACCAGCAGCAGCGGGCGGGACTGGTCGAAGCCCACCCGCTTCGCGGCGTCGGCGATCCCCACGTCGAGGAACACCACGGTGTGGCCGGCCAGCGCCTGCTGCACCTCCCCGTCCATCGCGGCACCGGCGCCGAGCGCCAGGACCCCGTCGACGGTGCTGAGGGCCGAGGTCACCGCCGCCCGCTCGAGGGTCCGGAAGCGCCCCTCCCCGTCCTCGATGAAGATGTCCGAGATCGCGCGCCCCGCGGCCTCCTCGACCGCGTGGTCGGTGTCGTGGAACGTCGCGCCGAGCAGCTCGGCCAGCGCGCGCCCGGTGGTCGTCTTGCCGGACCCCGGCGGGCCGATGAGCACGACCGCGGGCCGGTGCTGGTCTGCGGTCACCACGTCCGCATCGCCTCCGGGACCGACTGCAGGTATGCGGTGTGGTTGCGCGCCGTCTCCGCGAGGCTGTCCCCGCCGAACTTCTCCAGCGCGGCCTGGGCGAGCACGAGCGTGACCATCGCCTCGGCGACGACGCCGGCGGCGGGCACCGCGCAGACGTCGGACCGCTGGTGGATCGCCCGCGGCGAGGCTGACGTGTCGGCCACATCCACGGTGTCGAGGGCCCGCGGCACGGTGCTGATCGGCTTCATGGCGGCCCGCACGCGCAGCACCTGCCCGGTGCTCGTCCCGCCCTCGGTGCCGCCGGCCCGGTCGGTGCGCCGGGTGATGGCGCCGGACCCGGTGCGCTCCATCTCGTCGTGCGCCGCGGACCCGCGGCGCGCCGCGGTGCGGAAGCCGTCGCCGACCTCCACCCCCTTGATCGCGTGGACGCTCATCAGCGCTCCGGCGAGCCGGCCGTCCAGCCGGCGGTCCCAGTGCACGTGCGAGCCCAGGCCCGGTGGGACGCCGTGGGCGAGCACCTCGACCACCCCGCCGAGGGTGTCGCCGTCCCGGTGGGCGGCGTCCACCTCCGCGACCATCGCCGCGGACGCCTGCGGATCGAGGGCGCGCACCGGGTCGGCGTCGAGCCGGTCGACGTCGGCCGGCGTGGGCCGGGGCGCGTCGGCACCGACCGAGGCGGCGCCGATCGCGACGGTGTGCGAGACCACCTCGATGCCGTAGGCCTGGCCCAGGAACGCCGCGGCGACCGCTCCCAGCGCCACCCGAGCCGCGGTCTCCCGGGCGGACGCCCGCTCGAGCACCGGGCGGGCGTCGGCGAAGCCGTACTTCTGCATGCCCACGAGGTCCGCGTGGCCCGGCCGAGGACGGGTCAGCGGCTTGTTGCGGCCGACCTCCTTGGGTGCGCCGACGTCGTCGGAGGCGGCGAGCTCCTCGGCCGCCACCGGGTCCTGACCCATCACGGCCTGCCACTTCGGCCACTCGGTGTTGCCGACCCGGACCGCGACCGGCGAGCCGAGGGTGGACCCGTGGCGCACCCCCCCGAGGAACTCGACCTCGTCCTGTTCGAACTTCATCCGGGCGCCGCGCCCGTAGCCCAGGCGTCGCCGGGCGAGCGCCGCGGCCAGGTCGGCGGAGGTGACCTCGACCCCGGCCGGCAGTCCCTCGAGGATCGCGACGAGGGCCGGGCCGTGGGACTCCCCGGCGGTCAACCAGCGCAGCATGGTCGCGATCTTGTCACGCCGGGACCGGTCGTCACCGTGCGGCTCCCCGCCGGCCGGCCACCGTCAGCGGAACAGCAGGTCGGCCACCACCTCGACGGGCAGGAGGATCCCGACGAAGGCGCCCACGATCATCGGCGGCCCGTAGGCCACCGACGAGCTCCACCCGGCACGGCGCCCGAGGACGAGCGCCAGGGCGAACAGGCCGCCGACCAGGAACCCGGCGTAGACGCCGATCAGCAGCGGGAACCAGCCCAGCCAGCCCAGCACGAGACCGAGGACCCCGGCCAGCTTGACGTCGCCGAGGCCCAGCCCCTGGGCCCCCGGGGAGATGAGCACCAGCACGAAGTAGGCGACGAGCAGCACCGCCCACGCGATGACCGCCCGCACCAGCGCCCACCAGTCACCGGACGCCCACGAGGCGATCGCGAGCAGCACCACGAGGACCGGCATGGCGGGCAGCTGCAGCGCGTCCGGCAGCCGGTGCACGTCGAGGTCGATGGCGACCAGCGCACCCGAGAGCGTGCCGAAGAACAGGTATGCCGGGAGCAGGCCGGGTTGCCCGAGCTCGCCCAGCCGCCAGCCGAGCAGGCCCCACGCCAGTGCCATCGCCGGCACCAGCCAGGGCATCGGCCGGCGCACCGGCAGGTTGCGCTCGTCGTCGAGGCGGTAGTCCCAGCGCCGCAGCGCCCACGCGACGCCGGCGCCGACCACGGCACCGGCCAGCCCGAGCGCGACCGCCAGCGGGGTCACCGCGCGGCTCCGCCGGCGGCGGGCGGTCCCGACAGCGCGGCGAGACCGGCCGCGCGCAGCACCTCGGGGGCCACGCTCGCGCCGGTCATCAGGCGCACCTGCTCCACGGCCTGGTGCACGAGCAGCTCCAAGCCGGACACCACCAGCGCCCCACGGTCCCGGCACACGACCGCGAGCCGCGTGGGCCAGCCCGCGTAGACGACGTCCAGCACCACCGGCTGCCTCCCGGAGCCGTCCACCGGCTGGGTGGTGAGCGCCTCGGCGAGCGGGTCGGCCGCGCCCGCCGGCACGGTGCTCACGACGAGACCGGCACCGGCGAGTACCGGTGCGCACTCGGCATACCGGACGACGCGGGCGGGCAGGCCCCGGGACCGGCACTGGGCCGCGGTGGCGGCGCGCAGCTCCGAGCGCACGACGAAGGTGAGCTCGCGCACCCCGAGGGCGTCCAGGGCCGCCACGGCCGAGCGGGCGGTCGCGCCGGAGCCCACGAGCACCGCGGAGGCGGGCACCGGGGTGCCGGCCCCGAGCAGGGCGCGGCGCACCCCCTCCACGTCGGTGTTGTCGGCGTGCCAGCCCCCCTCGGTGGGGGTGAGCGTGTTGGCGTTCCCGAGCTCGGCGGCCAGGCGCGAGGCGGAGCTGGCCGCCGCGAGCGCCGCCTCCTTGAGCGGCATGGTGAGCGACAGGCCGGCCCAGGACCGGTCCAGGCCCGCGAGGAAGTCCGGCAGCTGCCCGGCGACCAGCTCGTGCGACTCGTAGGTCCACTCGCGCAGGCCGAGGTGCGTGTAGGCCGCACGGTGCAGCGCCGGGGAGAGCGAGTGCGCGACCGGCGACCCGAGCACGGCCGCGCGCCGGCGAGCGGTCGGCGTGGACGCGTCGGGCGGGTCACCCGGTGCGGGGCTCAGCACTTGTCGGCGTGCCGGGAGCACCAGGCCTGGAACTCCTTCACGTTCTGGTCGTGCTGGGACAGCGTCGCGGCGAACTTCGTCTTCCCGGTCGTGGGGTTGACCGTGACGAAGTAGAGCCACTTCCCCGGCGCGGGGTGCACCGC
Source organism: Segeticoccus sp. (assembly GCA_035690725.1). Lineage (GTDB taxonomy): Bacteria > Actinomycetota > Actinomycetes > Actinomycetales > Dermatophilaceae > DASSKF01. The sequence goes on along the minus strand of DASSKF010000215.1, from coordinate 1,306 downwards.
CGCGTCGATCGACTTCTTGCCCGGGCTGTCGATCGGCCCCGGCGGGAGCCCCGCGTGGCGGTAGGTGTTGTAGGGGCTCTTGGCGCGGCGCTGCTTGTCCGTGGTGCCGGCCTTCCCCCGGGACCCGGCGATGTAGTGCACCGTCGAGTCCATCTGCAACGGCATGCCCTTCTTGAGCCGGTTGAGGATGACCCGGGCGACCTTCGGGCGGTCCTGCGGGCGTCGCGCCTCGGCCTCGACGAGGCTGGCGATCGTCAGCACGCGCATGCGGTCCGACGCCGCGACGCCCTCCTCGTTGAGCACCGCGACGGCCTTGTCGACCATCGTCGACAGCTGGTCGGTGGCGCTCTGCTTGGGCTGGAAGTCGTAGGTGGCCGGGAAGAGGAACCCCTCGACCTCACCCTTCGCCCGGGCCGGCAGGCCGATCTTGCGGGCCTTCCGGGCGGCCTTCTCGTAGTCCTTCACCGAGTGCTTGGTGCCTTTGGCCAGTCGCGCGAAGACCTCCTCGGCGCGCAGCCCCTCCGGGATCGTCACCCGCCGCACCTGCCGGTTGGCCGGGTCCAGCAGCATCGAGATCGCCGAGGTGGCACTCATCTTCTTGCGCAGCTGGTAGGTGCCCGGCTGGATCGCCGCCGCGTCCGGGTTCTGGGCGGCGGCCTCGCTGAAGGCGTTCGTCGACTTGATCACGCCCTGGTCGACCAGGGTCTGGGCGATCTGGGTGCCGGTGTCCCCGGGGTGGACGACGACGGTGGTGTGGCCGTGGCCCGTGCCGGTGTAGTCGTTGCTCTCGGTGAGCTTGGCGACGATCTGCTGGCCCGCGGGCACCAGGTTCAGCAGGGCGAACCCGGCGGCGCCGACCACCACCGCGAGCGTGACGAGCAGGGCGATCCACCGCCGGCCGCGCCGCCGGGGCCGGCGCCGGGGAGGCTCCTCGTCGTCGCGGGCACCGTCGTCGCCGTGCGGGTCCCCGGCGCCGTCGTCGCCGGCGGGGGGCAGGTCGTCGGAGGGGCGCCCGGGCTCCTGCGGGTCGCCGGTGTCCCCGAACAGTGAGCGCTCCAGGTGGGAGTCGGAAGGTGTCACGGTCGGTCCTCCGTCGTGGTCTGCCTCGGGGTGCGCCCACTCCGGCGCGTCCGGGGCCGTCGACCCCCCAGCAACTCTCCCGCAGGGTTCCCCGATGCACGCTCGGCGTCAAGTGCCGCCTGCAGGATCAGCACCGCCGCGGCCTGGTCCACGCGGGCGCGCTGCTCGCGGCCGGCCACACCGCTCTCGCGCAGCTGCCGGTGCGCGTCGACGGTGGTGAGCCGCT
>DASSKF010000214.1:0-4203 GCA_035690725.1 Segeticoccus sp. | reverse complement strand
GCGGTGCCCGACCCGTCCACCGCCACCGACTACGTCTTCGCGTGAGGGAGAGCAGGCCATGACGATCACCGAGGCTCCGCAGAGCACCCGCCGGCTGACGACGTCCAAGGCCATGGTCGAGGCGATCGACCAGGAGATGGCGCAGGACGAGTCGGTCTTCTACCTGGGCGAGGACGTCGGCGCGTACGGCGGCATCTTCAGCTCCACCACGGGTCTGCTCGACAAGTACGGGCCGGACCGGATCATCGACACCTTCGCGCACCTACCCGGGATGAAGGTCGTCGTGCCGAGCAACCCCGCCGACGCCAAGGGCTTGATGACCTCGGCGATCCGGGACGACAACCCGGTGGTCTACATCTTCCACAAGGGCGTCATGGGACTGCCCTGGATGGCCAAGAACCGGCGCAGCACCGATGAGGTGCCCGAGGGCGAGCACGTCGTGCCCATCGGCAAGGCGAGGGTCGCCCGGCCGGGCAGCGACGTCACCGTCGTCACCCTGTCGCTGTCGGTGCACCACGCGCTCGACGTGGCGGACAAGCTGGCCGAGGACGGGGTCGACGTCGAGGTGCTCGACCTGTGCAGCCTGGTGCCGCTGGACCGGGAGGCCGTGCTCGAGTCGGTGCGCAGGACCGGCCGCCTGGCGGTCGTCGACGAGGACTACCTGTCCTACGGCGTCTCCGGGGAGGTCGTCGCCACGGTCGTCGAGGTCGTCGAGGCCGACCCGGGCCTGCTGCGAGCGGCGCCGAAGCGGGTGGCCGTGCCGGACGTGCCGATCCCCTACGCACACGACCTGGAGTACGCGGTCCTGCCCCGGCAGGACCGGATCGAGCAGGCGATCCGGGCAGTGCTGTGACGGAGGTGCTGTTTCCACCCCTGTCCGGGGAGTCGTCCGACGCGGAGGGCGTCCTGTCCACGTGGTTCGTGACGGACGGAGCGACCGTGTTCGCGGAGCAGCTGCTGGCCGAGGTGCAGGTCGACAAGGTGTCGGCCGAGGTCCCGGCCCCGTCCGCGGGGACGGTACGCCTGCTGGTGCAGGAGGACGACGCGGTCCGGCAGGGGACGCCGATCGCCCGGATCGAGTAGCCGGCGCCCGCCGGCACGAAGATGCATCCTCCTCGGCACCGGTGGGTATCCCCAGACGACACCGGCCCTTGCCCGGGCGCTTGAAGCATGGTTCGGCAGCGAAGCCACTTCGCGGTGCGCGGGCAAGGGTCGGCCTGAGTCGACGGTAGCCGATCGCCCCGGGACGGGCAGGCGGAGGACTGTGCCCTCTCGGGCGTCGGACGTGTGGGGCAGGCCGGGCTTGAACCGGCGACCGACGGATTATGAGTCCGCTGCTCTGACCGACTGAGCTACTGCCCCGGGCGCCCGGGGCGGCGACGAAGCCGCGGCGCGCGCACCGGAGAGCGTATCCGTCCCGAGGTGTCAGGACGGCTGCCGGGTGCGAGTCTGGGTCCCGACGATGCCGTGCGGGAGGAGTGAGCGATGGCCGGGGACTCGGACCGGCCGGGTGCCCAGGAGTGGGTCCCGGACCGAGGTGGCATCACCGCGCTCCGCCGGGCGGCACCGAGCTGCCGGGGGTGTGAGCTGTGGGAACCGGCGAACCAGGTCGTGTTCTCCAGCGGCAGTGCGCACGCCCGGGTCGTCATGGTGGGGGAGGAGCCCGGCGACGCCGAGGACCGCGCAGGCGAGCCGTTCGTCGGTCCCGCCGGCAAACTGTTGCGCCGGGCGGTCGAGGAGGCCGGGATCGCCCTCGAGGAGGTCTACCTGACCAACGCCATCAAGCACTTCAGCTTCGTGCAGCGGGGCAAGCGGCGGATCCACCAGAAGCCGGACCTGGGGCAGATGGTGGCCTGCCGACCGTGGCTGGAGGCCGAGCTGCAGTACCTCGACCCGGGCCTGACCGTGCTGCTCGGCGCGAGTGCCGCGCGGCAGGTGCTGGGACCGGGGATCAAGGTCACCAAGCAGCGGGGCCAGGTGCTCACCCGGGAGACCACGCTCGGGGACCGGCGCTTCGTGCCGACCGTGCACCCGTCGTCGATCCTGCGGGCCGGGGACCGGCGGCACGACGCGTATGCCGCGTTCCTCGCCGATCTGCGCGCGGTCGCCGCGGCACTCTGAGCCGGTCCGCGGCCGCGTGGCGAGTCCCGCCGACACGCCGCCGCCCCGCCGATGGTGCCGCTGGGACGGATGGGGCACAATGGCGCCAGCACGAGCGCGGCTCGTGCCCGCGCGACAGCAGCCGGACCGGTGTGAGGCCGTTGGGGAAGACGTCCCTCGCACACAGGAGGTCAGGATGTCTGTCGCGATGCCGCGTGCCGTCACGCGCGGGGTGGTGTTCATTCACTCCACCCCCACTGCGCTGTGCCCTCACATCGCCTGGGCGCTCGAGGGCGTCCTCGGCGGCCGCGTCACCCTCGACTGGACCCCGCAGCCGCTCGTCCCGGGGCTCGTCCGCACCGAGCTGTCGTGGTCCGGTGAGGCGGGGACCGGCGCCCGCCTGGCCAGTGCCATGCGCGGGTGGGACAACCTGCGGTACGAGGTGACCGAGGAACCCAGCCCCGGCGTCGACGGGTCACGCTGGTCCCACACACCCGCGCTCGGGATCCACCACGCCGACACCTCCGCCAGCGGCGACCTCGTCGTCAGCGAGGACCGGCTGCGCACCGCGGTGGACCGGGCCGCCGGTGACCCGGTGCAGCTGCAGCAGGAGGTCGACGGGCTGCTCGGTCGCGCCTGGGACGACGAGCTCGAGCCGTTCCGCTATGCCGGCGAGGGCGCCCTCGTGCGGTGGCTGCACAAGGTCGGCTGAGCGCCGGCCGCAACTTCTCGGTGTCGGCGGTGGAGTCAGACGCTCCGGACCGTGAGCGCCACGTTGTGGCCGCCGAACCCGAAGGAGTTGTTGATCGCCAGCAGGTCGCCCTGGGGCAGGTCCCGGGGCTTGCCGGTCACGACGTCGAGGGCGATCTCGGGGTCCTGGTCATCGAGGTTGATCGTCGGCGGGATCACCCGGTGGTGGACGCTGAGGATCGTGAACAGCGCCTCGATCGCCCCGGCCGCGCCGAGCAGGTGACCGGTCATCGACTTGCTCGCCGTGACCGGGACCGACTCGGTGACGTCGCCGAGCGCCTTGCGGATCGCCTTGTACTCGGCGATGTCCCCGACCGGCGTGGACGTCGCGTGGGCGTTGATGTGGGCCACCTCCGAGGGGGTGGCACCGGCGCGCTCCAGCGCCTCGACCATGGCCCGGGACGCCCCTGAGCCCTCCGGGTCGCCGGCGGTGATGTGGTAGGCGTCGGAGGACATGCCGACCGAGGCCAGCTCGGCGTAGATGGTGGCCCCGCGTGCCTGTGCGTGCTCGAGGGTCTCGAGCACGATGACGGCGGCGCCCTCACCCAGCAGGAAGCCGTCCCGGTGGGTGTCGTACGGGCGGGAGGCGGCCGTCGGGTCGTCCTTGCGCCGCGAGAGGGTCTGCGCCGCCGCGAACCCGGCGATGGGCAGGGGGTGGATCGCCGCCTCGGTGCCGCCGGCGACCGCCATGTCGGCCCGGCCGGACCGGATCATCTCCGCGGCGTAGCCCATGGCCTCGGCGCCCGAGGAGCAGGCCGACACGGTGGTGTGTGCCCCGGCCTTGGCGCCCAGCTCGAGCGAGACGTTGCCGGAGGCGGCGTTCGGCATGAGCATCGGCACGGTGAGCGGGTAGACGCGCCGTGGCCCCTTCTCCTTGAGCACGTCGTACTGGGTGAGCAGCGTGTGGACGCCGCCGATGCCGGTGCCGATGGCGACTGCGAGGCGCTCCGGCTCGACCTCGGGCTTGCCGGCGTCGGCCCACGCCTCGCGGGCGGCGACCAGGGCGTACTGCGAGCAGGGGTCGAGGCGGCGCAGCTCCACCTTGGCGAGCGTCTCGGCGGGGGAGTGCTTGAGGGTGGCGGCGAAGGTGACCGGCAGGTCGTACTGCTCGACCCACTCCTCGTTGAGGGGTCGGGCGCCCGACTCCCCGGCGAGGATGGCGTCCCAGGTCTCGGGCGTGGTGCCGCCCACCGGGTTGGTCGTGCCCAGACCGGTCACGACGATGCGCGGTCCGCGGTGCGTGGTCATCGCAGGATCTGCTCCTTGGGGCGAAGGGGGGTCGAAGGGGGAGGGGAGGGGCTCGGCGGGCGGGTCGTGCACGGCCCGTAGGTGCGGCGGAGGGGTGCCTCCGCG
>DASSKF010000213.1:0-7961 GCA_035690725.1 Segeticoccus sp. | reverse complement strand
ACGAGGTTGGGCGCTGCGGGCACACACGATGGTTGGGTGTGTATTCAGTTGGTCTCCACGGGCTTCGGCCCCGATTCCGAAGGTGCGAACGGGCCGCACGAGACCGGAACGTTACCCAGAAGGTCACGATTCGGCAAGGGGCAGGTATGCCGTGCGCCTGTCTCCTTGCCCGCACGGCCTTCGCGTGGCACGCGCGCGCGGGCACGACGAAGGCCCCGCGGCAGTGCCGCGGGGCATTCGAGGACCGATCAGCTGATCAGCGTCAGCCGGTCAGCTGCGTCCGGTGGGAGCGACGCTCACTTCGGGACGTTGATGGTCTGCCCGGCGAAGATCAGGTTCGGGTCCTTGATGTGGTTGGCGTTGATGCTCCACAGGGCCTTCCAGCCGGACAGGTCGTACTTCTTGGCCAGCTTGGAGAGCGTGTCGCCGGACTGCACCTTGACGTGCTTCGTCGGGCCGTCGTAGGCCGGTGCCGGCGGCTGCACCGGGGCGCGGTCGACGGAGCGGGACGGGGCGCTCTCCTGGCGCGGGGCCGGCTGCGGCGCCGGCTCCGGCTGGGGGGCCGGGGCGGGCTCGGGAGCGGCCTGCGGCTCCGGAGCCGGGGCGGGCGCGGAGGTCCCGCCGTTGCCCGAGGTCAGGCCGGCCTGGACCGAGCACACCGGCCAGGCGCCGGGGCCCTGGGTGGCGAGAACCTTCTGCGCGACCGCGATCTGCGCCGACTTGGAGGCCATGTCGGCGCGCGGGGCGTAGGACGTGCCGCCGAAGGCCGCCCAGGTGGACTGCGTGAACTGCAGGCCGCCGTAGAAGCCGTTGCCGGTGTTGATGCTCCAGTTGCCGCCGGACTCGCAAGCGGCGACGCGGTCCCAGACACCGCTCGGGGCGGCGTTGGCGGCGGGGGCGCTGAAGGCGACACCGGCAGCCAGGGTGGCCGCACCGGCAAAGGCGACGCCCGCGAGGCGCGCGGCCTTCTTCGGGGCAGGGTTCATGGAGGCGTTGGACAAAGCAGGGGTTTCCTTCCTGACGTGCGCCGGTGAGGTGAGCTGTCGGGTTCGGGCTGTCAGGTGCCCGGCCGGCTGGACCGGCTTCACCCCAAGGAGGGCCGCATCGTGCGACCCCACCACCTGTGGGTCCCCCACCCTCGTCCGTGCCGGGAACGTCCCGATTCGTGCCCGTTGACGAGGTTTGGCGCTACGGGCACACACGTGATCCATGACCTCGGGGAGCGGCCACGGACCGGCTTGGTACTACACACATCGCTGTGCGTGACCAAAACGTTACGGCATGGATCTTGCGAAAGACAAGTTGCGCGGGGTGAGACGGGTCACGCCCGGCGAGTCGCCGTGTGGGGGCCCGAGCGGGCCGCACCGACCGCGTGAGCGGCCACGTTACCGCAGACCCGTCACGCTGTCCGGCAGGGGCACCCGGTCGCTCGGCCAGGGCCACAGCTCGACCACGCCGTGCCGGCTCCACGCCCACACGGCAAGTGCGGCGGCCGCGGCGAGGACCACGCCGACGACCAGCTGGGTGAGCAGCCCCCGCGGCAGGGCACCGCGCACGATGCTGCGCGAGCCGCGCCGGAACGCCGCGCCCCCCGGGCCCCACCACAGCAGGAGGACCCCGACCAGTGTGCCCACCGCCACCGGGACCGCTCGCAGCGGCTGCGGTTGCACCCCGTCCAGGGCGGCGAGGCCGAGGGCGGTGCTGATGTCGCAGGCGGCGGCCACGACCAACGGGATGATGAGGGCGAGGAGGGTGCCCACGACCGCCACCACCAGGTGCCAGGGACTGGACGCGACCGCCACGGGCACGTCGCTCCGGCGGAACCCGCGGGAGTGGCGACGCATCACCATCGAGGTCACCGACCGGTCGGCGAAGCGGGCCACGAGCGACCACACCAGCAGCAGCATCCACGTGACCAGCGGCCAGATCGCGGAGAGGGCAACGGTGCCCGCCAGCAGGGCGGCCAGTGTGCCCGAACGATAGGCACGCCCGATGCGCGGGTCGGTGGTCGGCCGCTCGGGGTCCCAGCCGACCGGTGGCTCCGCACGGGGGTAGGCACCCCGGTCATCGGCGTCACCCCCGACCCGGTCGTCGAACTCGTCGTAGTCGTCGTAGTGGTCGTCCTCGAACCGTGCCGGTGGGCGGGCGCCCGGGGGCACGGGCATGACGGCGGTGTGGTCCTGCTCGACCCGCTGCGTGGGCGACGCGCCGGCGCGCGGTGTGCTCCCGGCATACGCCTCGTCGTCCTCGAGCTCGGCGGCCTGGGGCAGCACGGTCGTGACGTCGCCGCCCTCGGCGTACTCCTCGAGCGCCTCGACGATCTCGTCCGCGTCCGGCCGGTGCCGCGGCACCGGGGACAGCGCGGTGGCCAGCAGGGGCGCGAGGCGCGGGTCGACCGCGGAGACATCGGCCTGGCCGCGGGTGACCCGGTCCAGCACGGCCGGCATCGGGCCCCGCCCGAACGGCGGGGTGCCGGACGCCGCGAAGGAGAGGGTCGCCGCCCAGCCCCACCAGTCGGTCGCCTCCGTGACCGGCGCGCCCTCGACCACCTCCGGGGAGAGGTAGCCCGGCGTCCCCATCACCATGCCGGTCATCGTGAGGCGCACGTCGTCGGCGACGTGGGCGATGCCGAAGTCGATCACGACCGGGTCGTCGTCCACCAGCAGCACGTTGCCGGGCTTGAGGTCACGGTGGACCACGCCCGCCCCGTGGATGGCGTCGAGCGCCTCCACCAGCCCCCGGCCCAGGCGCAGCAGCCGCTCGCCGTCCAGCGGACCCTCGTCGTCCACCACCTTGTCGAGCGGCGGGCCGGGCACGTACTCGGTGACGACGTACGGGCGGTCCCCGTCGACGTCCGCGTCGAGCACCGCGGCGACCCGGGGACTGCGCACCCGGGACAGCGTGTCGACCTCCCGGGCCAGGCGGTCCCGGGCGCGCTGGTCGTGCGCGATGTGCGGCCGGAGCACCTTGATGGCGACCGCGCGACCCTCCGGGTCCAGGGCCAGGTGCACCACGCCCATGCCGCCCTCGCCCAGCCGTTGCAGGAGGCGGTACGGGCCCAGTCGGGTGTGCTCCTGCGCGCCCTCCACCGTGCTCCTCACCCGGCGCTCACCGCCGTGCCGCTGACTGTCGGGTCCGGTGCCCGTCGCCATGGCCCCAACGGTATGCCGTCCCGGCCGGTTCCCCGCGCAGGCGCCGGCGGGTGCCGCCCCCGGTGGGGGTCCGGAACGGGGCGGGGACGGTCAGGCGACCTCGCGGCCGGCCCCGTCGCGCCGACCGGTCCGGCGCCGGCGCAGCTCGGCGACCAGGACGCGCTGGCGGGCCAGCACGTCGGCGAGCTCGGCGTTGCCGACCGGCGCCACACCGCGCGCCGAGCGCAGGCTCCGGCGCATCTCGGACTCGGTGTCGGCCAGGGCACAGATCAACTGTCGGATCGACATGGTCGTCGGCGACATCCGGGGGCCCTCCCTGCTGCGAACTCCCGCCCACTGCCCGGGGCGCCCTCAATCCTCGGCGTCGGCGGAGGCGGGTGCAACGGGAAAAACGGAACCGTCCCGGACAGGAGGCGGCGCAACGGATCCCGTCGCGGCGAGGCGGATCGGCGGACCGATCCTCACTGCTGGATGTAGCCGACCAGCTGGTCGCGCTCCCCCTGCAGCTCGTCGATCCGGTGCTTGACGATGTCGCCGATGCTGACGATGGCCTGCAACCGGCCGTCCACGACGACCGGCACGTGCCGGACGCGGTGGTCGGTCATCTGCCGCGCCAGCGTCTGCAGGTCGTCCTCCGGCCCACAGGTCTGCACGTCGGCGGTCATGATGTCGGCCACGGGGAGCTGCAGGACCCGGGCGCCGACCTCACCGAGCGTGCGGACGACGTCCCGCTCGCTGACGATGCCCGCGACGGTCGCGCCGTCGTCGTCACTCACGACGACCGCGCCGATGCGGTGCTCGGCGAGCCGCTGCAGCAGCGTCTCGACCGTGTCCGCCGACCGGACGGTGACCACGAGGTCGCCCTTGTTCCTGATCACGTCGGAGATGCGCATGTCTGACGGTAGCCCGCCGTGCCGCACCCTCGCCAGCACTTCGGCCGCACGCTCACCGGGCGCGTCGTGCGGCGGGAAACTACCCTGACTGCGGACCGTGCCGTGCTGCCCCAGGAGCTGATGACCCGTGCCCGACGCCCGGACCTTCGACCTGGTGGTCGCCGCCAACCGGCTGCCGGTGGACCGGGTGGTGGACGAGGACGGGTCCACCAGGTGGCGCACCAGTCCCGGCGGGCTCGTGACGGCGATGGACTCGGTCATGCAGAGCCGGGAGGGCGCCTGGGTCGGGTGGTCGGGTGACCCGGGGGACCCGCCGGAGCCCTTCGTCGAGAACGGCATGCACCTGTTCCCGATCGGCTTGTCCGAGGAGGAGGTCCGCTCCTACTACGAGGGGTTCAGCAACGACACGCTGTGGCCGATCTACCACGACGTGATCGTGCAGGCGTCCTTCCACCGCACGTGGTGGAACGCGTACCGCCGGGTGAACGAGCGGTTCGCGGAGCAGGTGGCGCAGGTTGCGGCCGAGGGCGCCACGGTGTGGGTGCACGACTACCAGCTGCAGCTGGTGCCGGCTCTGGTGCGGCGGATGCGCCCGGACGTCCGGATCGGCTGGTTCAACCACATCCCCTTCCCGGCGGTGGAGCTGTTCGCGCAGCTGCCGTGGCGACGTTCCCTGGTGCTCGGCCTGCTCGGGGCGGACTTCCTGGGCTTCCAGCGCACGGCCGACGCCGAGAACTTCCTGCGTGTGTGCCGGCGGCTGCTCGGCCTCAGCACCAAGGGGGACACCGTCACCTACCAGCCCCAGGACGGCCAGGCCGAGCACACCGTGCGGGCCAGTGCCATTCCCATCTCGGTCGACTTCCACGGGCTCGACGAGACCGCGCGCGACCCGGAGATCCGCAAGCGGGCCGCGGAGATCCGGGAGTCGCTCGGCGGCCCGGACACGCTGCTGCTCGGGGTGGACCGGCTCGACTACACCAAGGGCATCCGGCACCGGCTCAAGGCCTACGGCGAGCTGCTCGCCGACGGTGCCGTCAAGGCGCCGGACCAGGTCCTCGTCCAGGTCGCCACCCCGAGCCGCGAGCGGGTCGACGCCTACCGCCACCTGCGCGAGGAGATCGAGGGGACGGTCGGCCGGATCAACGGCGACTATTCGCCGATCGGGACGGTCGCCATCCAGTACCTGCACCACTCCTACCCCAAGTCCGAGATGGCGGCGCTCTACCTGGCCGCCGACGTCATGCTGGTCACGCCGTTGCGCGACGGGATGAACCTCGTCGCCAAGGAGTACGTCTCCTGCCGCACCGACCTCACCGGGGCGCTGGTGCTCAGCGAGTTCACCGGCGCCTCGCACGAGCTGCACCAGGCGTACCTGTGCAACCCGCACGACATCGAGGGCCTGAAGGAGACCATCGTCCGGGCGGTGCGCGGACCGCAGGACGAGCGGCGCCGGCGGATGCGCTCCATGCGCCGCCGGGTCGCCGACCACGACGTGCAGCGATGGGCGGAGCGCTACCTCGAGGCCCTCGCCGCTGCCCCGGACCGGCCGCACCGGCCGCGTGGCCGCTCACCCCGCTCCACCTCCGGCCCCAGGCCGAGCGCCCCGTGAGGGGTGACCGCAGCGGGCCCGACACCTCGGGCCTGTCGGCGGCCCTCGGCGAGCTCGCCTCGCGGGACCGGATAGCGGTGGGCGTCGACTTCGACGGCACACTGGCACCGTTCGTCGTCCGCCCCATGGACGCGCGCCCGCTGCCGGGCGGGACGGAGGCGCTCCGGGCGCTCGCACAGTGCCCGGGCGTGACCGTCGCGGTCGTGTCCGGGCGCCAGCTCGAGGCGCTCGCCGAGCTGACCGGTATCCGGCCCGGTGAGCGCATCGTCCTGATCGGCAGCCACGGCGCGGAGTGGAGCACCGGCCACGACGACGCGAGCCTGCTCGACGCCACCCAACGGAACCTGTTGGCGGCCCTCACCGCCGAGGCGGAGGCCATCGTCACCCGGCACGAGGGCGCCCGGCTGGAGCACAAGCCGGCCGCGGTCGCGGTGCACACCCGCGGCCTCCCGGGCGAGGTGTCCTCGGCGGCGCTCAGGGCCACGGCCGAGCTGGCCGACCGGTACCCCGGGGCGCACCCGCTGCCCGGCAAGGAGGTCCTCGAGCTGTCGGTGCTGACGACCGGCAAGGGCAACGCGCTGACCACCCTCGCGAAGGAGTCCGGCGCGGACGCCACCTGCTACCTCGGCGACGACGTCACGGACGAGCGCGCGTTCGCCGCACTGGACCCGGCCGGCGGCGACGTCACGATCAAGGTCGGCGAGGGGGACACCGCCGCCGCGTTCCGCGTGGGCGAGCCGGCCGACGTCGTGGGCGTCCTGCGCGAGCTGCTCGGCCGGCGCTCGCGTTGACCGTCAGCGCGGAGCCGCGGCGGTCGAGCCGCGAACCACCAGCTCGGGGCTGAACAGGAACTCCCCCGTGGTGCGCTCCCGCCCGCTGATCCGGTCGAGCATCGCACTGACGACGGCCTGCCCCATTCCCGTGACGTCCTGCCGCAACGTGGTGAGCGGGGGGTCGGTGAACGGCAGCAGCGGCGAGTCGTCCCGGCCGATGACGGAGAGGTCGGAGGGGACCGCCCGCCCGAGGTGCCGGGCCGCGCGGACGACCCCGAGGGCCATCGAGTCCGAGGCGGCGACCACTGCGGTGACGCCCCTGCCGAGGAGGACCCGGCCTGCCGTGGCGCCGCCCTCCACCGTGACGTACGTGTGTGCCACGAGCTCGTCGACGTCGTGCTCCCCGAGAAGGTCGGCCATCACGGCTCGGTAGGCCTCCACCTTCCGGACCGTCGGGACGAAGCGGGCTTGACCGGCTGCCAGGCCGATTCGCTGGTGCCCCAGGTCATGGAGGTGGCCGACGGCCTGCCGGACGGCGGCTTCCTCGTCGGTGGAGATGAACGGCGCGTCGAGCCCCTCGCGGAACCCGTTCACGAACACGACGGGGAGGCCGTCGGCGAGCAGGTCCGCATAGACGTCGGTCGGACAGGTGAGGTCGGCGTGGCCACCACTGACGAAGACGATGCCGGCCACGCCGCGGTCCCGCAGCATCCGCACGTACTCCTCCTCGTGCACGCCACCGGCGGTGACCGTGCAGAGCACGCAGGCGTATCCGACGGCAGCCAGACCGGTCTCGACCACCTGGGCCAGGGCGGGGAAGACCGGGGTGGTCAGCTCCGGGAGCACCAGGCCGATGCTCCCCCCGCCCTGCGGCCGGAGCCGGCTCGGCCGGTCGTACCCGAGGACGTCGAGGGCAGTCAGCACCGCCTGTCGGGTGGCCGGTGCCACCCCCGGCTTGTCATTGAGGACACGGCTGACGGTCGCCTCACTGACCTGCGCATACCGCGCGACGTCGGCAAGCCGGGCTGTCATGACCACTCACCCCCAGACCGTGTGCGGCCCCCACCGTGCCGACGGCAACGACGTTACCCGTGCGGCGACGCTCCTGTTCGGGAAATGGCCTTGGCGGCCTCGCGCAGCGCCTTCGCCGGGTTGCTGCCCCCGACGATGTCGGCCTCCGCCTGGGCCAGCGGTCCCCAGACCCGGTCCATCTGCGGCACGTTCGGCACCGGGTCCCCTCGCCGGGCCGCCCGCGCCCAGGCGCGCAGGTCGGCCTCGGGCAGTGCCCGCGCGGCCGCGTCGAGGGCAGTGCGCAGTGCCGGCGGACGGTGCCCGGCACGGGCCAACCCGGCCTGCACGCGCTGCGATCCCCCGCAGTCGAGCACCAGCTGCTCGGACAGGCGCTTGGGGTCGGAGTGCGCTGACACGAAGAGGGTGGCGACGTCCACGAGCGGCCGTGGGTCGCTCCCGTCGGCGAACGGCGGCAGCGGCGAGACCTCCGCCGGGATGCCGGCTTGGCGAGCCCGGAAGAGCG
>DASSKF010000212.1:0-8681 GCA_035690725.1 Segeticoccus sp. | reverse complement strand
TCACGCCATACAGCGGCTTGCCGAGGGCGACGGCCAGGGACTTCGCGGCCGCCACCCCGACGAGCAGGGCACCCGCCAACCCCGGGCCGGAGGTGACCGCGAGCGCATCCACGTCCGAGAGCCGTACGCCGGCCCCGGTCGCCGCCCGCTCCAGCGTCGGGACCATCGCCTCCAGGTGGGCGCGGCTGGCCACCTCGGGCACCACCCCGCCGAACCGGGCGTGCTCCTCGACGCTGCTCGCGACGGCATCGACGAGCAGTTCGTCACCGCGCACGATCCCGACCCCGGTCTCGTCGCAGGACGTCTCGATGCCCAGCACCAGTGGCTGGTCGCTCACGTGCCGTCTCCTTCCGTATCACGCGGCTCCCGGTCGCCGTCCCGCAGGTCGGCGCGCAGGACGAGCGCGTCCACGTCGCCGGGCTGGTAGTAGCGCCGCCGCACGTGCAGCTGCCGGAAGCCGAACCGATCGTAGAGGGCCCGCGCCGGCTGGTTGTCCGCGCGCACCTCCAGCATCAGGTATGCCGCCCCGCACGCACGTGCCCGGCTCACCAACCAGCGCACGAGCGTCGCCCCGACGCCCCTCCCCCGGGCGTCCGGCGCGACGGCGACGGTCATCACGTCGGCGACCTCACCGGCGAGGTCGAGTCCGGCGTAGCCGGTCACCTGCTCGGGGCGGTCCTCCTCGACCGCGACGACGTAGGAACGGCGCGGGCGCGCAGCGAGCTCGGCCCACCAGGTGCGCTCGGACCACGCGTCGGCGCCGAACAGCTCGGTCTCCAGGGCCGCCAGCCGGGGGATGTCCGGCCAGCGCAGGTCGCGGAGCGTCACCGTCGCAGGCTATCCGCGCCGCCCGGCCCCGCACCGGCCGCACACCAACCCCGAGATCGGGCCACCCGCGCAGGCCGGCCCCGCACCGGCCGCACACCAACCCCGAGATCGGGCCACCCGCGCAGGCCCGCCCCGCACCAGCCGCACACCAACCCCGAGATCGGGCCACCCGCGCAGGCCCGCCCGGTGCCTACGCCACGCCCTCCGGGGCGGCGCCGGTGACCTGGACGCCGTCGGCGACGACCCGCTCGACCTCCGCGACCTCGTCGGCCGTCAGCTCCACGTCCGCAGCGCCGCAGGACCGCTCGATGTTGCGGGAGGACCGGGCGCCGACGATGGCGCAGTCGATGCCGTCCTGCGCGAGCACCCAGGCGATCGCGAGCTGGGAGACGTCGATCCCCTTGTCGGCGGCGAGCGCCTTGAGCCGCTCCACGACCGCCAGGTTCTGCCGGAACGTCTCGCCCCGGAACGCCGTCGCCTGGGAACGCCAGTCACTGCTCTCGAAGGTGGTGTGCTCGTCCATCGTCCCCGTCAGCAGGCCCGAGCCGAGGGGGCTGTAGGCCAGCGTGCCGATGTCGTGCTCGCGCACGTACGGCAGGACGGCCTCCTCGACCTGCCGGCGGAACAGGTGGTACGGCGGCTGCAGCGTCTCCACCGGGCGGGTCCGTGCGAACGCCGCCATCTGGCGCTCGTCGTAGTTGGAGACGCCGACGTGCCGGATCTTGCCCTCCTCGACCAGCTCCTGCAGGTAGCCGGCGGTGTCCTCGAACGGCGTCTGTTCGTCCGGCCAGTGCACCTGGTAGAGGTCGATGTGGTCGAGCCCCAGGGCGCGCAGGCTGTCCTCCACGCCGGAGCGCAGGAACTCGCGCGAGGAGTCCCGCGGCCGGTCGGTGCCCGGGTTGATGCCGCCCTTGGTGGCGACCACGATGCTGTCCCGGTCCCGGTCGAGCTCGGAGCGCAGCGCCTCGCCGAGCACCGTCTCGGCCTGGCCGAACCCGTAGGCCTGCGCCGTGTCGAAGAGGTTCACGCCCAGCTCCCGCGCGTGCCGGATCGCCTGCTTGGCCTGCTCGGCGTCGTAGGAGCCCCACTCGCCCGAGACCTGCCACGTCCCGAACGCGATCCGGGAGACCTCGAGTCCTGTCCTGCCCAGTGTCGTCGTCTTCATGGTGCTGCCAGCGTGGCACACCCACGTCACGTGGTGACCCGCAGCGCCTCGATCGGGGTGACGCGCACCGCCCGGCGAGCGGGCTGTCGGGCGGCGACCAGCACGAGCGCGACGCCGGCTGCGCCGATCGCGGCGAGAACCGGCCAGGGCAGACCCCAGGCGAATCCGTCAGTCAGGACGCCGATCAGCGACTGCGCCCCGACCGATCCGTAGAGGACCCCCAGTGCCATGCCGAGGACCACCGCCGTGCCGGACAGGGCTGCCGACTCCTTGGTGATCATCCGCCGAACCTGCTGCCGGGTGAAGCCCAGCGCCCGCAGCAGTCCGATCTCACGTTGCCGCTGGATCACGGTCAGGGACATGGTGCTGACGAAGCCGACCGCTGAGATCACCGATGAGATGACGACGACGGCGATCAGCACGGAGGTCGCCATCGACAGGACCGCCTCTGCCTGCTGCCGCTGCGCGGCGGACAGATCGGTCCAGGAGCCGACCGAGACCTGCAGCGCCCGCATGCCGGAGGCGAAGGTGGTGACGAGCGTGACGCCGATGACCAGGCCCATGGTGGA
The DNA here is from genome assembly GCA_035690725.1 of Segeticoccus sp. GTDB lineage: Bacteria > Actinomycetota > Actinomycetes > Actinomycetales > Dermatophilaceae > DASSKF01. The sequence continues at coordinate 6,119 of DASSKF010000212.1, read as the reverse complement.
CCTCGTCGTCCGCAGCGGGTCGTTCACCGCGTTCCGGCGCGCCACGCGCGTGGCCGGGCCCGACCCCAGCACCCGGCTCGCGCTCGAGACGACCCGCGGGATGACCGACCTGGCGCCGACCAGCAGGCCGGTTCCGGAGGCGGCGGCGCCGAGGAACGCGAACAGGAACCCGGCCGCGGAGCCGTGCTCCCCGAGCCACATCGCGAGCGCCAGCACCGCTGCGCCGCCCGCGAGAAGCAGGAGGACGAGCACCGCGCGCACCGTCGAGGTGCGACGGGCAGGTGCCGGCGGGATCACGGCCCCGGACATCGCCCGGACCGGAGAACCGCGGAGCACGGTGCGCGACCCCACCCGGCCGGCCGCGAGCGCGGTGAGCGAGATGAGGAGCACCGGGGCCAGCAGCCAACCGCTGGCGACGGGGTAGTCGAACCGGGGAAGGGTGCCACGGGCGACCAGCACGGCGCGGACGACGTCGGCGGTCGACGTCCCGACGACGGTCCCGGCAACCGCGCCGCCGAGGCCGACGAGCCCCGTCCCCCGGACCACAGACGCGCGCAGCGAGCGCGCGCGGGCGCCCAGCAGCCGCAGCAGCGCGATCTGCCGGAGCCTCCCGGTGATCACGGTGTCGACGCAGTTCACGATCACGACCGCCGAGACGTACAGCGCGATCAGGACGAACACGGTGGCCACCGCGACGAGCATGGCCGCGAACCCTCCGCCTCCCTGCTGTCGCCCGACCGTGGCGAGGGTGTCGCTGACCGTGACCAGCACGGCCGCGTAGCAGCCGCACAGGGCCGCGACGAGCCCGACTGTGCCCAGCTCGCGCAGCGATCCGAGGACGAGTCGGCGACTCATGCCGCAGCGACCTCGAACGAGATCAGCAGGTCGGAGATCTGCTGCGGCGACATCGCCGGGTGGTCGCCGACGATGCGCCCGTCCGTGATCACCAGGATCCGGTCGGCATACGAGGCGGCGACCGGGTCGTGGCTGACCATGGCGATGCTCTGGTGGTAGTCCCGCGCGGCCGTGCGCAACAGCGCCAGCACCTCGCGGGAGCTGGCCGAGTCGAGGTTGCCGGTGGGCTCGTCGGCCACGACGATCTGGGGTCGGACCGCCAGGGCGCGAGCGATCGCGACACGCTGCTGCTGGCCTCCGGACAGTTCCGCGGGCCGGTGCCGGGCGCGGTCGCCGAGCCCGAGGGTGTGCACGAGGTGGTCCACCCACGCCTGCTCCTGCGCGTCGACCCGGCGCCCGGCCAGTTCGAAGGGCAGGACGATGTTCTCCCGTGCCGACAGGGTCGGCACCAGGTTGAAGGCCTAGAAGACGAACCCGACCTGGTCGCGGCGCAGCCGGGTGCGGGCGTCGTCGTCCAGCTGGTGCAACGGGTGGCCGCCGAGCCACACCTCACCGGTGCTCGGGTCGTCCAGACCGGCGGCGAGGTTCATCATCGTCGACTTGCCGGAGCCGGACGGTCCCATGATCGCGGTGAAGTGCCCGGCGTGGATGTCGACGGTCACACCGTCCAGGGCGTGGACGCGGCCGGTGCCGGATCCGTAGGTCTTGGACACGTCGCGGAATGCGACGACGGGTGGGAGATCGCGGGTTGAGGTCATGGCTTCGACGGTAGGCAGCCGCGCCGCCCGGCACATCTGGCGCGAGAGGGAACCTCGCCTACCTCGCAAGAGGTAGGCGAGGTCCGGAATCCGCTCAGATCAGGCCGTGTTCGTAGGCGTAGACGACCAGCTGCACGCGGTCGCGCACGCCGAGCTTCCCCAGGATCCGGGAGATGTGCGTCTTCACCGTTCCCTCGGCCAGCACCTCTGCCGCGGCGATCTCGGCGTTCGACAAACCCTGGGCGGCCCGGACGAGGATCTCCCGCTCGCGGTCGGTGAGCGCGTCGAACTCCCGGCCGGGCGGCGTGGTCGGCCGGGCCCGGAACCGTTCCCAGAGCCGGCGGGTGGCCCCCGCCGCCACCACCTGGCTGCCTGCGGCGACCGCCCGGATGGAGGCGAGGAGGAACTCCGGTTCCGCGCCCTTGAGCAGGAAGCCGCTCGCGCCGGCCTCGATGGCCGAGGCCGCCGCCTCGTCGAGGTCGAAGGTGGTCAGGACGAGCACGCGGGGCGCGCCGTCCCCTTCGGCGAGGACGGCGCGGGTGGCGGACACCCCGTCCAGGCCCGGCATCTGCACGTCCATCAGGACCACGTCCGGACGGGCCTGCCGCACGAGGTCGACCGCGTCCGCGCCGTCGGCTGCCTGGCCGACCACCTCGAGGTCGGGCTGGGAGCCGATCACCATGGCGATGCCGGCGCGGAACATGGCCTCGTCATCGACGAGCGCCACCCGGACGCTCACGAGCGCGCCCCGGCCGGGATCGTCACCCGGACCACCCACCGGTCGCTTGCGGGGCCCGCGGCGAGGCACCCGCCGGCGAGCTCGACCCGCTCGGTCATGCCGCGCAGTCCGTGTCCGTCCCCGCCACCGGCACCGTCCGCACGCAGGTGGTTCTCCACCCGGAGCCGGTACCCGTCACTCCAGTCCTGGTCGACCAGCACCGGACGCGACAGGTCACCGTGCTTGAGCGCATTGGTGAGTGCCTCGGTCAGCACCCGCTGCGCCGTCAGCGGCACCAGGCCGGCGGACGCCGGGGTGCCGGTGCTGCCGATGCGCAGGTCCATGCCCGCGGCCCGCATCCGCTCGACCAGCTGGTCGGTCCGCTCCGGCCCCGGACCGGCCCCCGCGTCCTGGTCACGCAGCTGGGCCAGCAGCCGTCGCACGTCGGACATCGCCGAGCGCGCCGTGTCGCCGATCACCGCCAACGCCGCCTCCGCCTGCTCGGGATCACTGCGCAACAGGTAGCGCGCGCCGTCGGACTGCGCCGCCACCACCGCCCAGGAGTGGGCCACGACGTCGTGCATGTCGGCCGCGATCCGTCCCCGCTCCTGCTCCTGCTCGTAGAGGTCGTGCGCGCGCCGCCGCTCCACCTGCTCCACCCGGGTGTCCACCCGCGCCTGGATCGCCTGGCGCCGCTGCCACCGCAGGTAGCCGGCGCCCCAGCCACCGTGCACGACCACGGCAGTCATCGCCGCCGTCCCGACGGACGCGAAGGCGACCGCGCCCCATCCCCGGTCCGGGAGCTGGGTGCTCCCCGTCCAGGCGCCCGCGACGACCACGGCAACCCCCGCACAGGCCAGCCCGAACCGCCGGACCGCCTGGTCCGGGTGTCCGCCGACCGTGAAGAACAACACCGCGTAGGCGAGGTCAGCGGGCACGTTCACGTCCCCGCTCACCAGCTGCAGCAGCGCAGCCGCGAGGGCCAGGCAGACCATCACCACCCACCAGAGACGGCGCACCACCAGGGCGAGGGCAAGCAGACCCGCTGCCGCGACGGACGTCCCCGACTGCGTCGTGCCGAAGAGCACCCCGACCGCGGCGAACGGGACCGCGACCACCACGTCGAAGGCGAGCTGCCGCGAGCGTGGCCGCGCCATCTCGTGCCACACGTCCCCCGCGGGCGGCGTCCGGGCGTCCGGGGCGGTCATGGCCCGAGTATGACGTCCACCGCCCGGCCCGCCGGCGGGTCCCTCCGCCCCGTGTCCTCGGGGCCCGTGCTCGTCCCGGACGGCGTGTCGCACCGCTGGGACCGGCCCGGGACGAGCAAAGCGGGGCGAAGCGAGCACCGGGGGTGGCCGGAGTCAGTGCAGGACCGGCTTGCGGGGGCCCTGCGGCCGGGCGTCGGGCCGGCGCAGGTAGAGCGGCTCCGGCTCGGTGAGCACGGCCTGCCGGTCGACGTCGTCGCGAAGCGCCCGGGCAGCGAGGTCGGCCAGGGCAGCGGCGCTGACGTCGAGCGGCTGGCCACCGTGCGGGAGCAGCTCGGGGTAGAGGACCGGCCCCCGGCCGGCCGTCGGCAGGGCACGGACCTCGCCGGGCAGGTCGGCCGGGCGGCTGACCGCCGGGTCTCCTTCCCGCGCAACGCCTTCCGCTGTGCGCCGGTAGGTCGCCCAGTACACCTCCTTGCGGCGGGCGTCCGTCGCCACCAGCAGCCGGTCGACGTCCGGTCCCTGCGCGCGGGCCTGGTCGGCGAGCACGTCGAGGCTGCACACGCCATACACCGGTATGCCGCGCACGAAGGCGAAGGTGCGCGCCGTCACCAGGCCGACGCGCAGGCCGGTGAACGGTCCGGGGCCGGTGCCGGCGATGACGTCGGTCACCTCGTCCGCGCGGCGGCCGGTCTCGGCCAGGACGCCCTCGACCGCGGGGGCCACGAGCTCGGCGTGGCGTCGCGCGTCGAGGGTCGTCCGCTCCGCCAGCACCCGGGTGCCGTCGTGGAGGGCGACGGTGACGGCGGAGGTGGCGGTGTCGACGGCGAGCAGCAGCACGCCGGTCAGCGTAGCGACACGAGCTCGTCGAGCTCGCGGGCGCCGGTGGCGCCGGCCCACCGGGCTCCCGCCGCGGTCAGGGTGACGTGGCGGGGGACGTCGCCACTGGGGGTACCTCCCGCTTGCGGGGGAACCTCGTCGGCACGACCGCCGGCGTGGTCCGTGGTCAGCACGAGCTCCAGCCGGTCCTCGGCGAGGCCCTCGGCCAGCCCGTGCCCCCACTCCACGACGGTGACGGCCTCGTCCAGGGAGGTGTCGAGGTCGAGGTCGTCCAGCTCGTCGAACCCGCCGATCCGGTAGGCGTCGACGTGCACCAGCTCGGGCCCGCCCACGAGCGAGGGGTGCACGCGGGCGATGACGAACGTCGGGGAGGTGACCGGCCCGCGCACCCCGAGGCCCTCACCGAGCCCCTGGGTCAGCGTGGTCTTGCCGGCGCCCAGCTCCCCGGCCAGCACCACGAGGTCGCCGGCCCGCAGGAGCCGGCCGAGCCGGACGCCCAGCTCACGGGTCTGCCCGGCCGTCTCGAGAGTCAGCTCACGAGGCACTGCGACCCCGCGAGCGGGCCGACCGGTCGCGCCGGCGCTTGGCCACGTCGGTCACCCGCCGGTGCACCCCGGGGGCAGGCGCTCCCCCGGACTCGAGGGACCCCTCGACCGGCTCCGCCGAGCGCAGCACCCGGGTCAGGAACTCCTCCAGCTGGGAGCTCACCAGCTCGGGGTGCTCCAGCATGATGATGTGGCCCGCGTCGTCGACGACGACGTACTCGGCGCCGGGCAGGTGCCGGACGATCTCCTCGCTGTGCGACGGCGGCGTCAGCAGGTCCTGGTCGCCGACCAGGACCAGGGTCTCCATGCCGCTGAACTCCTTGAGCGCGTCGGCCTTGTCGTGCTGGTCGAAGGTCGGCAGGAAGGCGGAGACGACCTCCATCGAGGTGCCGAAGATCATGTCCGCGGTGAGCCGGACCACCGACAGGGGCACCGGGGAGCCGAAGGAGAAGCGGTCGACGAAGAAGGACTCCAGCTCCTGCCCGCGCTCCCGGGCCTCGTCGACGAGGGACTGCCGGCCCGCCAAGCGGGACACGACCGGCGGCCCGAGGCGGTGCACCATCCGCCCCAGGGCCGACCCGAGTCCCCACGAGACCGTGTCCAGCCCACCGGAGCTCGTCGAGATGAACGCCGCGCCGACCGTCCGCTCGCGGATGACCTGGGGTCGCTCGACGGCGAGCGCCATCATCGTCATGCCGCCCATCGAGTGGCCCACCAGGACGAGCGGGCCCTCCGGGACGACCTCGTCGAGGACGCGGGCGAGGTCGCTGCCGAGCTGGTCGACGCGGTAGTGCTCCACCGGCCCGGCGCCGGACCGGCCGTGGCCGCGCTGGTCCCAGGCGACGACCCGGTAGCCGGCCGTCGTGAGGGCGCGACGCTGGAACACCCACGAGCGCAGGTTGAGCGTGTAGCCATGGGTGAGCACGACCGTCGGCACCGCGGCCCCCTTGGGCGCGGCGGGCGGGCGGGCGTGCGGGTGGTCCACCTCCACGTGCAGCGGCACGCCGTCGTCGGCGAGGACCACGTGGGTCTCGTCCGGCTCGACCTCGTGGCGCGTCGGGTCGCCCGCGGCGTCCAGGTTGATGGCGGTGCGCCGGTCGCGCAGCAGCCGGTCGGTGGTCATCCCCAGCACCGTGGCGGCCCCGGCGCCGGCCAGGCCGAGTCCCAGCCCGACCACGGACTTGCGGTCCATCGGGCT
>DASSKF010000211.1:0-3331 GCA_035690725.1 Segeticoccus sp. | reverse complement strand
GTCGGCGCCGCACCACTGGATCGCCTGCCAGATCGACGGCAGCCCGAAGCCTTCGCCGGCGTGGATGGTGAAGTGCGCGTTCTCCCGCTGGAGGTACTCGAACGCGTCGAGATGCCGGGTCGGCGGGTAACCGGCCTCCGCGCCGGCGATGTCGAAGCCGACCACCCCCTTGTCGCGGTAGGCGACGACGAGCTCGGCGATCTCGTTGGACCGGGCCTGGTGCCGCATCGCGGTCAGCAGCTGGCGTACGACGATGGGCCGGCCCTCCCGGCGCGCGGCCTCCTCGCCCTCCTCGAGGCCGGCCCGGACGGCCTCGACGACCTGGCTCAGGGACAGCCCGCCGGCCAGGTGCTGTTCGGGGGCGTAGCGCACCTCGGCGTACACGACACTGTCCGCGGCGAGGTCCTCCACGCACTCACGCGCGACGCGGCGCAGGTGTGCCGGAGACTGCATCACCGCGACCGTGTGCGCGAACGTCTCCAGGTAGCGCTCCAGGGTGCCGGAGTCCGCGGACTCCTCGAACCAGCGGCGCAGCCCCTCGGCGTCCGAGGCGGGCAGCTCGTGCCGGGCCTCGGCGGCCAAGTCGATGATGGTCTGCGGGCGCAGGCCGCCGTCGAGGTGGTCGTGGAGAAGCACCTTGGGGGCGCGGGCGATCAGGTCACTCCGCACGGTTCACCGTCTCGGGGCTGAACGCGGGCATGCAGATCGCGACGTACTCGGTCTGCTCCTCCCCCGTGGAGTAGCGCACCCGCTCGCCGGCCCGGGTGACCAGCGCCTGCCCGGCCCGGATGTCGAGCGTCTTGACCCCGCCGACCTCGGACGGGACCTCCGCGCGAACCATGCCACGCAGGACCAAGGTGATCTCGTCGAACTCCGGCACCTGGACCGGCTCGGTCCATCCCGGTGGGGCGTGCATGTGCGCCACCGAAACCGACTCGCTGCCGGAGTTGACGCGTCCGACGTACTCGTCGATCACCTTGCCCCCCGGGACGGGGATGCGCGTGGGCGCGGGGATAAGTTCAGCCATGGGAGCATTCAAGCATCCGGACCGAGAGGGCAACCATGCGCGTTTTCACCACGTTCGACGAGCTGGACGCGGCGGTCGGTGAGGAGCTCGGCAGCAGCGACTGGTTGACCGTCGACCAGGACCGCGTCGACGCGTTCGCCGACGCGACCGGCGACCACCAGTGGATCCACGTCGACGTGGACCGGGCGGCCACGGGACCGTTCGGCGGCACCATCGCGCACGGCTACCTCACGCTGTCGCTGATCCCCTGGTTCTCGGCCCAGATCTTCTCGCTGCAGACGCCCGGCGCGCGGCTCAACTACGGCGTGAACAAGGTGCGCTTCCCCCACCCGGTCCCGGTCGGCTCGAAGCTGCGCGCCACCGCCACGATCGCCGAGGTCTCCGACGTGCCCGCCGGCAAGCAGATGATCACCCGGTTCGTCATCGAGATCGAGGGCCAGGAGAAGCCCGCCTGCGTCGCCGAGACGGTCGTCCTGCTGCTGTCTTGATCTACGGGCTGACGCGGTCGAGCACGATCGGCGTCGGGGTGTACGGCGTCCCCGGGTCGGCCACCTCGATCCCCCCCGCGAGGGCGGCCAACGCCCGCTCGAAGCGCTCCGGCTCGTCGGTGTGCAAGGTGAGCAGCGGCGCACCCTCGGTCACCTGCTCCCCGGGCTTGGCGTGCATCTGCACGCCCGCCCCGGCCTGCACCGGGTCCTCCTTGCGGGCCCGCCCGGCGCCCAACCGCCACGCGGCCACCCCGACCGCGAGCGCGTCGACCCGGGCGAGCACCCCGGTCGCGGGCACGGGCACCACGTGCGTCTCCCGGGCCGCGGGCAGCGGCGCCGACGGGTCGCCGCCCTGGGCGGAGATCATCGCCCGCCAGGTGTCCATCGCCGACCCGTCGCGGAGCCGGTCGGCGGGGTCGGGTCCGGACAGCCCCGCCGCCGCGAGCATCTCCCGGGCCAGCGCCACCGTCAGGTCGACCACGTCGGAAGGCCCGCCACCGGCGAGCACCTCCACGGCCTCGGACACCTCGAGGGCGTTGCCCGCGGTGCGCCCGAGAGGGGTGCTCATGTCGGTCAGCAACGCGACCGTGGCCACCCCGGCGTCCGCACCGAGCGCGACCATCGTCTCGGCGAGCTCGCGGGCCCGGCGAAGGTCCTTCATGAACGCGCCCGACCCCACCTTGACGTCCAGCACCAGCGCCCCGGTGCCCTCGGCGATCTTCTTGCTCATGATCGAGGACGCGATCAGCGGGATCGCCTCGACCGTGCCGGTCACGTCGCGCAGCGCGTACAGCTTCCTGTCCGCGGGCGCGAGCCCGGCGCCGGCCGCGCACACCACCGCCCCGACCTTCTCCAGCTGGGCCAGCATCTCGTCGTTGGTCAGCGACGCCCGCCAGCCCGGGATCGACTCGAGCTTGTCCAACGTGCCGCCGGTGTGGCCGAGGCCCCGGCCGGACAGCTGCGGGACCGCGAGCCCGCACGAGGCGACCAGCGGCGCCAGCGGGAGGGTGATCTTGTCGCCGACCCCGCCCGTGGAGTGCTTGTCCGCGGTCCGCCGGGACAGCGAGGAGAAGTCCATCCGCTCGCCGGAGGCGATCATGGCCCCGGTCCAGCGGGCGATCTCCCGCCGGCTCATCCCGTTGAGCAGCACCGCCATCGCCAACGCGGCCATCTGCTCCTCGGCGACCGCACCGCGGGTGTAGGCGTCGATGACCCAGTCGACCTGCGCGTCGGTGAGCTCACCGCCGTCCCGCTTGGCGATGATCACGTCCACCGCGTCGAAGGGCTCCGCCATCGGCTAGCCCCTCCGCTCGTGCAGGTTCCGCGCCTCGAAGGCGTCGGGCAGCACCTCGCTCATCGGTCGCACGCCGCGCGGAGTGGCGAGCAGGCAGCTCGGCCCGCCGTTCTCCCACAGCAGCTGCCGGCACCGTCCGCACGGCATCAGCACGTTCCCGTCGACGTCCACGCAGTACACCGCGACCAGCCGGCCGCCGCCGGTCAGGTGCAGCTGCGAGACCATCCCGCACTCCGCGCACAGCCCGACGCCGTACGCCGCGTTCTCCACGTTGCAGCCCGCGACGATACGACCGTCGTCGACCAGTCCGGCGACACCGACCGGGAAGCCCGAGTACGGCGCGTAGGCGTTGCGCATGGCGTCGACCGCCTCCTGCCGCAGGGCCTCCCACACCTCCTGACCGGGCGCCTCCGGCGAGTCAGCCCTTGACATACGGCTCACCGTCCGCGGCCGGAGCCCGGACCCGGCCGACCAGCCCGGCCACCGCGAACAGGGTGGCCAGGTACGGCAGCATGGCCAGGA
>DASSKF010000210.1:0-5606 GCA_035690725.1 Segeticoccus sp. | reverse complement strand
CGCGGCGGGATCGACTGGGTGCACGTGCGGCACGAGGAGGCCGGCGCGTTCGCCGCCTCGGCGGAGGCGCAGCTGACGGGAAGGCTCGCGGTGTGCGCCGGCTCCTGCGGACCGGGCAACCTGCACCTCATCAACGGCCTGTATGACGCGAACCGTTCCGGCGCGCCCGTCCTGGCCCTGGCCTCGCACATCCCCAGCCGGCAGATCGGCAGCGGCTACTTCCAGGAGACCCACCCCGACCGGCTGTTCACCGAGTGCTCGGTCTACTCCGAGCTGGTCAGCACGACCGACCAGGGGCCACGGGTCGTGCACGACGCGATCCAGCACGCGACCGGACTCGGTGGCGTGGCCGTGGTGACGCTCCCGGGCGACATCGCCGACCTCGAGGCGACCGCGCCCACGCCGACCTGCCTGCCGATCGAGCACGGGTCGCTCACTCCGTCGGCCGAGTCGGTGCAGCGGCTGGCCGAGGCGATCAACGACGCCGACCGGGTGGCGCTCTTCGTCGGCGCCGGCGTCGAGGGGGCCCACGACCAGGTCATCGCCCTCGCCGAGAAGCTCAACGCGCCGATCGGGCACTCGCTGCGCGGCAAGGACTTCATCCAGTACGACAACCCCTACGACATCGGGATGACGGGGCTGCTCGGCTACGGTGCCGCGGCCGACGGCATCGAGGACGCCGACCTGCTCATCCTGCTCGGCACGGACTTCCCCTACGACCAGTTCCTGCCGAACACCCGGACCGCCCAGGTGGACCGGGCGGCCGAACGGATCGGACGCCGCACCGAGGTGGACGTGCCGGTCCACGGCGACGTGCTGCCCACGCTGGAGGCGCTCACGCCCCTGGTCAAGCGCAAGCGCAGTGACCGGTTCCTGAAGCGGGTGCTCAAGAAGCACGACCGGCTGATGGACAAGGCGGTCGGCGCCTACACCCGCAAGGCCGAGAAGATCGTGCCGATCCACCCCGAGTTCGCCGCGTCGCTGCTCGACGACGTCGCCGACGAGGACGCGATCTTCACCGCGGACACGGGGATGTGCAACGTGTGGGCGGCGCGCTACATCCGTCCGCTCGGCACGCGCCGGCTGATCGGGTCCTACCTGCACGGGTCGATGGCGAACGCCCTGCCGCAGGCGATCGGCGCCCAGCTGAGCCACCCGGGCCGCCAAGTGGTCTCGATGTCCGGCGATGGCGGCCTGTCGATGCTGCTCGGGGAGCTGATCACGGCGGCCACGCTGCGGGTCCCGGTGAAGGTGGTGCTGTTCAACAACTCCACCCTGGGCATGGTCAAGCTCGAGATGCTGGTCGACGGACTGCCCGACTACGGCGTCGACGTGCCGGACACCAACTACACGGCGATCGCCGAGGCCATGGGCTTCCACGCCCAGCGAGTCGTCAAGCCCGGCGACATCGAGCAGGCCTACCGGGACGCGTTCCGGCACAAGGGCCCGGCCCTCGTCGAGCTGATCACCGACCCCCAGGCGCTCTCGCTGCCGCCGAAGGTCACCGGTGAGCAGGTGTTCGGGTTCGCGACCGCGATGTCGAAGATCGTCCTCAACAAGGGTGCCGGCGAGGTGGTGAGCATGGCTCGGAGCAACATGCGCCACCTGCCGCGCTGACCAGCGGCTCAGGCGGGCCGCTCAGCCACCGCCTCGAAACAGGGGATGACCGTGCCGAACGGCCCCCGCACGCCGGTGTGCACCAACGAGACGATCCGCAGCGGGGAGCGCCGCAGCACGGACTCGGTGTCGCGAGCGGGGTCGCAGCCGCGGTCGAGCAGGCGGCTGGCCGGTGCCACGGCACGCTGGGCGCGACGCAGCCAGGTGCCGGCGGGGGCGGCGACGTGCTCCAGGAGCACGACGCGTCCGCCCGGACGGAGCACCCGGTGCGCCTCGTGCAGCACCGCATCCGGGTCGTCGACCGAGCACAGCGTCCCGGCGCAGACGGCGGCGTCCATGCTGCGGTCGGGCAGGGCAAGCTGCTCCGCCGGTGTGCGCAGGACGATGACCGCGCGCCCCTGCGCGGCCCGCTCGAGCCGTCGCGCGGACCGGCCGTGCGGCTCCACGCAGGTGAGGCGGACGTCCCGGGACAGGTGAGGCAGGGTGTTCCCCTCCCCGGCGCCGATGTCCAGCACGTCACCGCGCAGCCGGATGAGCACGCGCCGGCGCCACTCGGCCCGCAGCTGCGGGGTCGTCGGCCACCGCCCGCCGAAGCGAGCGGGAGCGTCCGCGGTGGACGGAGCAGCGGCACGGGACGGTGTCGAGGTCACGATACCGATTCTACACCGTATAGCGACGGGCCTCTACCCCGTATAGTGCTGCCTGTGTCCCCTCGATCCGACCGCTCCTCGTCCCGTGTCTCCTCCTCCCGTGGCTCCCGGCCGGAGCTCTCGGCCGAGTACATCGCCGACACCGGTGTCCGGATCGCCGACGAGGAGGGAGTCGGCGCGGTGTCGATGCGGCGCCTCGCCAAGGAGCTGGGCGTCACCCCGATGGCGCTCTACTGGCACGTCGACGACAAGGACCGGCTGCTCGACCTGATGGCCGAGCGGGTCGTGGCGGTCGTCGAGTTCCCGAGCAGCCCCCAGGCCCCGTGGGAGGAGCGCCTGCGCCAGGTCCTGAGCGCGCTCACCGGGCTGCTGCGGCAGCACCCGTGGATGGGGCGCATCGTGATCGAGCGGGTGGTCCCGCTCCCCCAGTACCTCGCCGCGCTGGAGCTGCTGCTCGAGGTGCTGCGCGACGCGGGCGTCCCGGACCGCCGTGCCGGTATCCTGGTCGAGCACCTGGTCCAGGACGTCGTCACCATGGTGGAGTTCGAGCCCGCCGCGGTCCCGGCCGAGGAGCTCGGCGCCGAGTGCGTCGACCGCCACGAGGCGCTGGCCGCACTGCCGGCGGAGCGCTACCCCCGGGTGCGGGCGACCGCAGCCATGCTCGCGGGCAGTACTGACCCGGAGGAGTACCTCGAGGTCGGCACCACGGCCCTCGTCGGCGCGGTCCGGGAGGCGGCTCGCTGAGCCGCGCGCGTCGGGCGCGGGCGGCATACGGCACAATAGGGGCTCGAGCCGGTGGTGGACGACATGGACGCACCGGCTCGGCCGAACGGATCACCGGGACGAGGAGCGAGCAGATGCGAGGCATCACCGCGGGATACGGGGTGGCCGCACGGGCCTGCTCAGCCGACGCCTCCTCCCTCCCCTCCTTCCGCTGACCGCGGCCTCCGCCGCCCCACCTGCGGCACCTGTCGTAGCCGGAGCCTTCCTCGCGTCGTGTCTTGCGCGTCGTGTCCTGCCGTGCTGCATCCTGACCGCACGGTCCCGCTGCGCGGTCGCCCGGTCCTGCGGTCCCGTTCGACCAGAAGGCCCCAATCGTGAATCCCTTGACCGACCAACAGATCCGCTCCAGCTTCGTGAACGCCTCACGTCGTGAGGTGAACCAGGCGATCCTCCCCGAGCTGGCCTCCCTGCCCTGGGGCCGGCTGGACTACCTCGGATGGCGCGACCGCAAGCGCCCCCTGGTGGCCTACGTCGTCCTCGAGCTCGCCGGCACGCCCACGGGGGTGGTGCTGCGGGGAACCGGCCCGTCGGAGGGTCCGCGCCGCAAGGCCGTCTGCGCCTGGTGCGAGGACGTGGTGGTCTCCGATGACGTCAGCCTCTACGTCGCGCGGCGCGCCGGCGCGCGCGGCCGGCAGGGCGACACCGTCGGGACGCTCATCTGCACCGAGTTCACCTGTTCGGGCAACGTGCGCCGCCCGCCGACCCGCTCCGAGGTCGGCAGCGACGACCCCGCCGACCGCGAGGCGCTGACGCAGCGGCGCATCGCCGGGCTGCAGGAGCGGTCGGCGCGGTTCGTCAGCCGGCTGCTGCAGTGACCGCGCCGCGCCGGCGGGTCAGCCAGACTCCGGCCTCGGTCGTCCCGGACACGTGCTTGAGGTACATCCCGACGAGCAGGCCGGTCCACGAGACGGCCTCGGCGCGGGCAGCGAGACGGAAGGCGGCAAAGGGCTGCATGGGACGAGGCCTCTCCTGAAGGGGCCGGGGACCGGACACGACCACGGGTCTGGCAGGAGGCCAACCCGAGGACCTCGGGACCGATCCAGCGGCTCGCACGGGGACGGCAGGCGTGACCTCGCCGGGTCATGGGTACCGGACGAGCATGGACACGCTGACCTTCGTCGGGGCCGCTCGACGCCGTGGTCCTGTCGCACCTGCACGGCGACCACTTCGACCGAGTGGCGCGGCGGTCGCTCGACAAGCGGGTGCCACTGCTCACGACGCCGCACGCGGCGGAACGGCTGGGCAAGCACGGCTTCGCCACGCAGGCTCTGCGGACGTGGAAGGCCCACACCCTCGAGCGGGACGCCGAGCAGCTGACCGTCGAGTCGTTGCCGGGCATCCACGCCCGGGGCGTGATGGGACGCCTGCTGCCGCCCGTGATGGGCAGCATGGTGACCCACAGCGCACCGGGCCGGCCGACCCGACGGCTGTACCTCGGCGGTGACACGCTGACCGGCAACCACCTGGACGAGATCTCCCGGCGTTTCCCGCAGATCGACGCGGCCGTGCTCCACCTCGGCGGCACCCGCGTCCTGCTGCACACAGTGACGATGGACGACCGTCAGGGCGTGGATGCACTGCGCCGGGTCGACGCCGCCCGCGCGCTCGCGGTGCACCACGACGACTACGGCGTCTTCCGCTCACCGGTGTCGGCCTTCGTGCAGCGGGCGGCACGGGCGGGCCTCGGTGACCGGGTCCGGGTGCCGGCGCGTGGGGAACAGGTCACGCTGTTCCCCGAGGAGCTCAGCTGACGAAGCGGTCCGGGGTGATCGGCAGGTCGCGGACGCGGACGCCGGTGGCATGGTGGGCGGCGTTGGCAACGGCGGCGGCCGAGCCCACGATCCCGATCTCGCCGATCCCCCGGGAGCCCATCGGGTTCATCTCGGGGTCGGACTCGTCGAGCCAGACCGCCTCGATGTCGGCGACGTCGGCGTGCGCGGCGATGTGGTACTCCGCGAAGTCGTGGTTCACGACGTGCCCGAAGCGTGGGTCCATGACGCTCTGCTCGAACAGCGCCATCGACAGGCCCATCGTCATCCCGCCGACCAGCTGGGACCGGGCGGTGCGCGGGTTGATGATCCGTCCGACGGAGAAGACGCCCAGCATCCGAGGCACCCGCACCTCACCGGTGTCACGGTGCACGCGAACCTCGGCGAAGTGCGCACCGAAGGAGTGCGTCGCGAACCGCTTGCTCACGCCGTCCGGCGCCTCGGCCTCCGTCGTCGCGTCCTCCGCGGGCTCGTAGCCGTGCTCCTTCCGGAACGCCTCGGCCGCGGCCACGACCGTCGAACCCCACGAGCTGATCCCGGAGGACCCGCCCTCGACGGTGGCGTTCGGGAAGTCGGTGTCGCCGATCCCGAGCGCCACCCGGTCGGCCGGGCACTCCAGGGCGTCGGCCGCGATCTGTGTCAGGGTCGTCCACGTGCCGGTGCCGATGTCCGCGGCACCCAGCTGCACGACATACCGGCCGTCACTGAAGCGGATCCGGACGCGCGTGCCCTGCTGCGTGTTCCCCGGGTAGGTGGCGCTGGCCACGCCGGTGCCGATGAGCCACTC
>DASSKF010000209.1:0-2027 GCA_035690725.1 Segeticoccus sp. | reverse complement strand
CCTCGGCGGCAACCCCTCCTCGATCAACCCGCAGGCGCCGACGGAGCTCGTCATCGACCACTCGGTCATCGCCGACGTCTTCGGCCGCGCCGACGCGTTCGAGAAGAACGTCGACCTGGAGTACCAGCGCAACGGTGAGCGCTACCAGTTCCTCCGTTGGGGCCAGACGGCGTTCGACGACTTCAAGGTCGTCCCCCCGGGCACCGGCATCGTCCACCAGGTCAACATCGAGCACCTGGCGCGCGTGGTCTTCGACCGGGACGGCACGGCATACCCGGACACGTGCGTGGGCACCGACTCGCACACGACGATGGTCAACGGGCTCGGCGTCCTCGGCTGGGGCGTGGGCGGCATCGAGGCCGAGGCCGCGATGCTCGGCCAGCCCGTGTCGATGCTCATCCCGCGCGTCGTCGGGTTCAGGCTGTCCGGGGAGATCCCGGCCGGCGCCACCGCGACCGACGTGGTCCTCACCATCACCGAGATGATGCGCGAGCACGGGGTGGTCGGGAAGTTCGTCGAGTTCTACGGCGAGGGTGTGGCGGCCGTGCCGCTGGCCAACCGCGCCACGATCGGCAACATGAGCCCGGAGTTCGGCTCGACCTGCGCGATCTTCCCGATCGACGAGGTGACGCTGGACTACCTGCGCCTGACCGGCCGCAGCGACGAGCACGTCGCGCTCGTCGAGGCCTACGCGAAGGCACAAGGACTGTGGCACGAACCCGGTCACGACATGTCGTCAGTGGCGCGCTACTCGGAGTACCTCGAGCTCGACCTGTCGACGGTCGTGCCGAGCATCGCCGGACCGAAGCGCCCGCAGGACCGGATCGCGGTGTCCGACGCGAAGTCGGCGTTCCGCAAGGTGCTGCCGACCTATGTCTCCCACCACGAGGGCGACCCGGGTGACGCCGCGAGCTTCCCGGCCAGCGACTCCCCGGGGCAGGACGGCTTCACCGAGCGCGACCTCGGCGGCAGCCGCCCGGCCGACGAGGGCACCGGCGCCGGCCGCCCGTCGCACAAGGTCACCGTGCACTCCCCGGACGGCGCGGAGTTCGAGATCGACCACGGCTTCGTGGCGATCGCCTCGATCACCAGCTGCACCAACACCTCCAACCCGTCGGTGATGCTGGCGGCCGCGCTGCTCGCGAAGAACGCCGTGGACCGTGGCCTGGCCTCCAAGCCGTGGGTGAAGACCTCGCTCGCGCCCGGGTCCAAGGTCGTCATGGACTACTACGAGAAGGCCGGTCTGACGCCCTACCTGGAGAAGCTGGGCTTCTACCTGGTGGGCTACGGCTGCACCACGTGCATCGGCAACTCCGGCCCGCTGCCCGGTGAGGTCTCCGAGGCCGTCCAGGAGAACGACATCGCCGCCGTCTCGGTGCTGTCGGGCAACCGGAACTTCGAGGGCCGGATCAACCCGGACGTGAAGATGAACTACCTCGCCTCGCCGCCGCTGGTGATCGCCTACGCGCTCGCCGGGACGATGGACTTCGACTTCGAGAGCGAGCCGCTGGGCGCTGACGGACACGGTGAGCAGGTCTATTTGAAGGACATCTGGCCCACGCCGGAGGACGTGGACCACACCATCGCGAACGCCATCAACACCGAGATGTTCACCAAGGACTACTCGGACGTGTTCGCCGGGGACCAGCGCTGGCAGTCGCTGCCCACGCCGGAGGGCGAGATGTTCGCCTGGGACCCGAACTCGACCTACGTCCGCAAGCCCCCGTACTTCGAGGGGATGGGCCTGGAGCCCGACCCGGTGCAGGACATCAGCCGCGCCCGGGTGCTGGCCAAGCTGGGCGACTCGGTGACGACCGACCACATCAGCCCGGCAGGCGCGTTCAAGACCGACAGCCCCGCGGGCCAGTACCTCACCGACCACGGCTTGGAGCGCAAGGACTTCAACTCCTACGGCTCCCGGCGCGGCAACCACGAGGTGATGATCCGCGGCACCTTCGCGAACATCCGGCTGCGCAACGAGCTGCTGGACGACGTGCAGGGCGGCTACACCCGGGACTTCACCCGCG
>DASSKF010000208.1:0-6929 GCA_035690725.1 Segeticoccus sp. | reverse complement strand
CGCGCTACCACAAGATCGTGCTGATGGCCGACGCCGACGTCGACGGCATGCACATCCGAACCCTGTTGCTGACACTGCTGTTCCGGTTCATGCGCCCGCTGATCGAGGCCGGCTACGTCTACCTCGCACAGCCGCCGCTCTATCGGATCAAGTGGAGCAACCACGACCACGAGTTCGCCTACACCGACCGTGAGCGCGACGCGATGGTGGCCGCAGGCCAGGCGAACGGCTGGCGCCTGCCGAAGGACAACGCGATCCAGCGCTACAAGGGTCTCGGCGAGATGGACTACCAGGAGCTGTGGGAGACCACCATGGACCCGGACCACCGGATCCTGCTCCAGGTCACCCTCGAGGACGCGGCTGCCTCGGACGAGATCTTCTCGATCCTCATGGGCGAGGACGTCGAGAGCCGGCGCGGATTCATCCAGCGCAACGCCAAGGACGTGCGCTTCCTCGACATCTGAGCTCACGGCATACGAATTGAACAATGTTGACGACAAAGGGAACTGACACGTGAGCGACATCACGCCGCCGATCGAGGGCGACCGCAGCGAACCGGTCGACCTCAACACCGAGATGCAGCGCAGCTACATCGAGTACGCGATGAGCGTCATCGTGAGCCGCGCGCTGCCGGACGTGCGCGACGGGCTCAAGCCGGTCCACCGCCGGATCGTCTACGCGATGTATGACGGCGGCTACCGGCCCGACCGCGGGTTCAACAAGTGCTCGCGCGTCGTGGGTGACGTGATGGGGCAGTACCACCCGCACGGCGACACCGCGATCTACGACGCGTTGGTGCGCCTGGTGCAGGACTGGTCCATGCGCTACCCGCTGGTGCAGGGGCAGGGCAACTTCGGCTCGCCGGGCAACGACCCGGCCGCCGCGCCGCGGTACACCGAGTGCCGGATGGCGCCGCTGGCCATGGAGATGGTCCGTGACATCGGCGAGGACTCGGTCGACTTCGAGCCGAACTACGACGGCAAGACGATGCAGCCCAGCGTGCTGCCGAGCCGCTTCCCGAACCTGCTCGTCAACGGCTCGGCCGGCATCGCGGTCGGCATGGCCACGCAGATCCCGCCGCACAACCTGCGCGAGGTCGCCGAGGGCGTGCAGTGGTTCCTCGAGCACCCGGACGCCTCCCGCGAGGAGCTGCTGGAGAAGCTGCTGACCATCGTCAAGGGTCCCGACTTCCCCACCGGCGCGCTGATCATGGGCCGCAAGGGCATCGAGGAGGCGTACCGCACCGGTCGCGGATCCATCGTCATGCGAGCCGTGGTCGAGGTCGAGGAGATCCAGGGCCGGCAGTGCCTGGTGGTCAGCGAGCTGCCCTACCAGGTCAACCCGGACACCCTCGCCGAGAAGATCGCCGACCTGGTCAAGGACGGCCGGCTGGCCGGCATCTCCGACCTGCGCGACGAGACCTCGGGGCGGACCGGGCAGCGGCTGGTCATCGTGCTCAAGCGCGACGCCGTGGCCAAGGTCGTGCTCAACAACCTCTACAAGCACACCCAGCTGCAGCAGACCTTCGGGGCCAACATGCTCGCGCTGGTCGACGGGGTGCCGCGCACGCTGCCGATCTCGGCGTTCGTGCGCTACTGGGTCGAGCACCAGATCGACGTCATCGTCCGGCGCACCCGCTACCGGCTCAAGCAGGCCGAGGAGCGGATCCACATCCTGCGCGGGCTGCTCAAGGCCCTCGACATGCTCGACGAGGTCATCGCGCTGATCCGCCGCTCCCCCACCGTGGAGGAGGCCCGCGACGGGCTGATGGGGCTCCTGGAGATCGACGAGCTGCAGGCCCAGGCGATCCTCGACATGCAGCTGCGGCGGCTGGCAGCCCTGGAGCGGCAGAAGATCGTCGACGAGCACGACCGGCTCGAGGCGATGATCCGCGACTTCAACGACATCCTCGCGTCGCCGGAGCGGCAGCGGCAGATCGTCATGGATGAGCTCGGCGAGATCGTCGACAGGTACGGCGACGACCGGCGCACCCGGATCGTGCCGTTCGACGGCGACATGTCGATGGAGGACCTCATCCCCGAGCGGGACGTGGTCGTCACGATCACCCGTGGCGGCTACGCCAAGCGCACGCCGGTGGACGCCTACCGCTCGCAGCGCCGCGGCGGCAAGGGCGTGCGGGGCGCGCAGCTGCGCGGTGACGACATCGTGGAGCACTTCTTCACCACGACGACCCACCACTGGCTCCTGTTCTTCACCAACCTGGGCCGGGTCTACCGGACCAAGGCCTACGACCTGCCCGAGGGCGGCCGGGACGCCAAGGGCCAGCACGTGGCCAACCTCATGGCGTTCCAGCCCGGTGAGCACATCGCCCAGGTGCTGGACCTGCGCGACTACGACCACTCGGCATACCTCGTGCTGGCCACGCGCAACGGACTGGTGAAGAAGAGCCGGCTGGAGGACTACGACTCCAACCGTTCCGGTGGACTCATCGCGATCAACCTGCGCGAGGGCGACGAGCTGGTCGGGGCGCAGCTGAGCCAGGCCGAGGACGACCTGGTCCTCGTCTCCCGCAAGGGGCAGTCGGTGCGGTTCCAGGCCACCAACGACGTGCTGCGGCCGATGGGCCGGTCCACCTCGGGCGTGACCGGCATGAAGTTCCGCGGCGACGACAACCTGCTCGCGATGGGCGTCGTGACGGAGGGCAGCGACCCCGACCTGTTCGTGGTGTTCGAGAACGGGCTGGCCAAGCGGACGCTCTCGTCGGACTACCCGACCAAGGGGCGCGGCATCCTCGGGGTGAAGGTCGCGCACCTGTCCGAGCGGGGCGGTGACCTGGTCGGCGCCCTGATCGTGGACGAGGACGACGAGGTCATGGTCGTCATGGAGAAGGGCAAGATCGTGCGCTCCCGGGTCGACGAGGTGCGCCGCACCGGGCGCAACACGATGGGCGTGCAGTTCGCGACCCCCGGCAAGGGCGACTCCATCGTGGCCGTGGCCCGCAACACCGAGCGGATCGTCGAGGCCGAGGTCGAGGCGTCCGAGGACGGCGGGGCCGACGACACGGCGGCGACGGACGCGCCGACTACTGACAGCGCGCCGGATGCCGTACCGTCGGACGAGGCGACCGAGCCCGGAGACGCCGAGGACACGGTCCAGCACTCCGGGCCGGAGCCGGAGGAGCCCGGCCAGGAAGGTAGCGACGAGTGAGCACGTCAGGTCAGGCGGGCACGGCTGCCCGCGGCAGCGGGGAGACGCGCACCGTCCCACAGCAGGGTCGGCCCTCGGGCCGGTCCGGCGCGAGCACCGAGCGTCGCCCCGACCGTCCCCAGGGCACCCAGCCCGGCGGGCAGGGAGGTCGCCCCTCCGGGGGCCAGGCCCCGCGGGCCCGTGGACCGCGCCGAGTACGGCTCACCACCTCCCGGGTCGACCCGTGGTCGGTGATGAAGATCTCGTTCCTGCTGTCGGTGGCCATCGGCATCGCGTTCGTCGTGATGGTCGCGGCGCTGTGGCTGCTGCTGTCCGGGATGGGCGTCTTCGCCGACGTCAACCAGGTGGTCTCCGACATCGTCGACAACCCGGCCCAGGGCTCGAGTTTCGACATCATGGACTACATCGGCTTCGGCCGGGTGGTGTCGCTGTCGGTGGTCATCGGCGTCATCGACGTGGTCCTGCTGACCGCGATCGCCACGCTCGGGGCGTTCCTCTACAACGTGTGCTCCTCGCTCGTCGGCGGCCTGCAGGTCACCCTCTCCGACGAGTGAGCGTCACGCCGCCGCACCCTCGTTGCTGAGGGTTCGCGGTAGTCCCGAGCAGGCGCCGCTCAGCAACAACGCGCGGTTCTGGGCACCGCCGGACCTCGTTTTGATCGGCGGTGCGCCGGTGGGATACCCTCGACCGGCGCGCCCCGTTCGGGGTGTTGCGCTCGCGGGCCTATAGCTCAGTCGGTTAGAGCGCTTCCCTGATAAGGAAGAGGTCAGTGGTTCAAGTCCACTTAGGCCCACCAGCACCGGCCGTCACCGGTCGGGTCCACCTCGCCCGCACGAGAGGAACGTGATGAAGAAGCTCGTGCTCCTGATCGCCGCGGCCGCCGGTGCGGTGGTCGTGCAGCGCAAGATCAAGGCCCAGCAGGCCGAGCAGGACCTCTGGGCGGAGGCCACCGACACCGTCGAGTGACCCTCCGGTTCCTCCGGTATGGCGTGAGCTCGCCTCGGCGGCCCGCCTGCCAGATCCAGCCCGGGGCCATGGCGCAACTGGTAGCGCACCTGCTTTGCAAGCAGGGGGTTGGGGGTTCGAGTCCCCCTGGCTCCACCAATCAAAACCGCAGGTCAACCGCGATTTTGCCCTTCGTCTTGACCCAACCCCATGCTGGACTTTGATCGTTGTTGTGGGGGACTGATGGGGAAAGCCCAATCGCGTCATGGCTCAGTCGGCCAGTGTGTCCAGGCATGTCCCGTCACCGAATCCGGCTGCGTGACACTCGGCCACCCTGACCATGGGCTGCGCCCCGCTGGACGATCGTCGTTCCTCTAGCCTCGGCCGGGTGCGCGTCGTGCTGCTCGGGGATAGCCACCTTGCTCGCATCAGGCGCGAGCTCCCGCGTTTGGGCGAGAAGGTGATCAACGCAGCGGCGGGTGGCGCGACCGTGTATGACCTCAGCGCCCAGGCCACCGCTGCATCTGTGGGCACCGACGACGTCGTCCTGCTGTCCGTCGGCACCAATGACGCCGCGCCCTGGAGGGATGTTCCACTGGGCCGATTCGCTGAAGCCCTTGCGCACCTCCTTGGCTCGTGGCGCGTGCGTGCGTGGGTGGTCATGCTGCCGCCCGGCGTCGATGAGGACCGTTTGGATGGCCCGGGTGATCGCACGAATGTGGTTCTGACCGGCTACCGGGATGCCGCACTCATCGCTGCGGAGGCTGTCCAGGCGCGTGTCGTGGACTCCCGCGCCGTGCTCTGTCCCCTCGGCTCACAAGCCTTCAGCGCGGACGGTCTCCACCTCAGCGGTGCCGTGCGGGTGCCAGACATGCGCGGTGAGCCCGTCCGCTATCCCAGCGTGAGCATGGCCTCTGCGACCGCGCCGGTCGCCCCGTCGGGGATCACGGTGGCGGCATCCTCGAGGACGAGCAGACGCGCACCGGGGATCTCGCGCGCAATTGCTTCGCCGTTGCCGACAGGGAAGAACCGGTCTCGGCGACCATGGACCACGAGCGAAGGGACCTTGATCTCGGATAGGCGCTCGCGCCAGCGGGGTCTGCAGTCAAGCTTGGAGAAGACCATGCCGAGCTGATTGGCCGTCTGGGTCGGGGGTGCGGTGCCGGGTGTGCGGTCCCAGATGCGCGCGGCGACCGCGCGTGCGGCGACGGGGTCGTCGCCGCGGATCTCCGCGCGAGCCTCGGCGAACTCCGCCACTGCCTCGCGGTCGGCCCAGTCGGGCATCGGAAGCGCGAACAAGCGCTTCGTCGTCTCCTGGTCGTGGTCGGGGAGGTCGACGTCAGGCCTGCCGGGCGCGACCGGTCGAGTACTGGCCAGGGTGAGCGCCGAGAATGCCCCGGGATGGTCGAGTGCAGCGACCTGAGCGACCATCCCGCCGACGCCCATCCCCGCGAGGTGCGCGGGCTCGCCGTCGAGCGCGTCCACCAGTGCCGCCGCGTCGGCGGCGAGGTCGCGCAGGGTGTAGCGAGGCGCCTCCGTGCGCGATGTCGTCGACTCGCCGCTGTCGCGCAGGTCGTAGCGCACGACGCGCCGCTCGCCAGCGGCGATGCGCTCGCAAAGTTCATCGGGCCAGGAGAGCATCGTCGTCCCGCCCACGAGTAGAACGAGTGGTGCGTCGTCCTCGCCGAAGGACTCGATCCCGATGCTGACCTCGTTGGCGGTGATGGTGGTCATCAGCCGGTCAGCCCTTCCAGAGCGGAGACGACCGGCGTGGTCTTCGAGTAGCCGGCGGCCTCGACGATCTTGCCGTCAACGACCCGCATGACATTCACGCCACGGACCGCGTCGTCGGGACCGGGCCCCCAGACGTAGCGCCAGCGGATGACCGCCCATTCGCCGCCGGTGTGGACGTCTTCGACCTCGAAGTAGCTGGTGGGGTCGTCGATGAGTGCCTTCCAAGAGTCGAACGAAGCGTCATAGCCCTCGTAGTGAGTTCCGCCGGGGGCCGGCTGGACGCTCTCCATGACGCAGTCGAGGGAGATGATGTCCTCGAGGAGGGTGGCGTCCCGTTCCTGGAACGCCCGGTTGAAGCGGTCAATGACCGCCTCGGTCGTCTTCGCCACTTCGGTGCTCTGCGTCATCGAGGCTTCCTTCTTCGTCCGTGGAGGGTCTCAAACCTGCCTCGCTACGCCGACACGGCGCCGCCGAGGGCGGGTCAAGTTCAGTCATCGCCTGGGTAGACCGGACCACCCGCCCGGTCTCATCGGTGTGCTCGGTTTGGCGATCGTCACGCGGTGTGGTTCCCCCCGAATCGTGGAGGGTTGCTCTATGCGGCTTCTCGATCGAGTGCCCGGAAGGGCTGCGCCGGCAGGATGGCAGTCCCCAGTTCCGGGGCCGCCACCACGAGCTCTACACGACCACAGGAGTGCCGGAGGCCGAGACCCGGCTGCTGGAGGCGGGGCGTGCGGTGGACGGGCCGTCCGTCTCCCCGCTCCTGGCCGAGCAGATCGGAGAGCAGCCACTTCCGACCGGGAAGGTGGCGTCGACCGAGCAGGTGGCCGCGGTGGGCCGGCTCGCGTGCTCGGGTCGGGCGCTGGACCTGCTCGTCGGTGCCGCCGGGACCGGCAAGAGCACCACCATGGCCGCGTTGCGCACCGCGTGGGAGGGCGAGCACGGTCCCGGGTCGGTGCTTGGCCTGGCGCCCTCGGCCGCGGCCGCGCAGGTGCTGGCCGACGCCGTCGCCATCCCGGCCGAGAACACCGCCAAGTGGCTGACCGAGCACGCCCGCAACACCGACCGGCTCACCCGACTGGGTC
>DASSKF010000207.1:0-26868 GCA_035690725.1 Segeticoccus sp. | reverse complement strand
GAACGTCTCAAGCAGACCCGGCGCCGCCCATCTGGGCCTTCACGTGCGGGTCATCACCCACGCCGGCAGTGCGCGAACAGTTTAGTCGCTCGGCGGTCAGCCGGGCAGGCCAGCCCGCGGTTCCGCACCGGCCGACCCGGCCCGGCGCGCACGGTCGATGTCCGGCTCCAGGTAGATGGTCAGCCGCAGCTCCTTCAGGGCCTCGCGGGCCCGCCGCTCGGCGCCGTCGATCGCCGTGGCGATCTCCTCGCCCCGGTCCGAGCGGTCCACCGCCAGCTTCGCGGCAACGAGCAGCTCCTCCGGGCCGATGTGCATGGTCCGCATGTGGATGATCCGGTCCACTCCGGTGTCACCCTCCCCCACGAGCGCGTCCCGCAGCTTCTGGATGTTGTCGCGCGACGCGGCCTCGCCGATCAGCAGCGACTTCATCTCCAGTGCCAGCGTGACCGCCACCAGGACGAGCAGTATGCCGATCAGTGCCGTCCCAGCCGCGTCCCAGACCGCGTTCTCGGTCAGCAGGGTGAGGCCGACGCCGATGAGGGCGAAGACGAGACCGCACAGGGCGGCGAAGTCCTCGAGCAGGATCACCGGCAGCTCGGGCGCCTTCGCCGAGCGGATGAACTGGGCCCAGGAGCGCTCCCCGCGCACGTGGTTGCTCTCCCTGACCGCGGTCCGGAAGGAGTAGCCCTCCATGCCGATCGCGACGACCAGCACCGCCAGCGGCACCCACCACCAGCGCCCGGTGATCGCCCCGTGGCCGTCGAGCGCCTCCTGCAGCTTGTGCCAGGCCTCGTAGAGGGCGAACAGGCCGCCGACGGTGAACAGCACGATCGAGACGACGAAGCCGTAGACGTAGCGTTCCCGGCCGAAGCCGAACGGGTGCTCGGGGGTGGCCTCACGCTTGGCCCGCTTGCCGCCGATGAGCAGGAGCAGCTGGTTGCCCGAGTCGGCCACCGAGTGCACGGCCTCGGCCAGCATCGAGCTGGCCCCCGTGAGCAGGAACGCCACGAACTTGGTGATCGCGATCCCCAGGTTGGCCGTCAGGGCCGCGACGATCGCCTTGGTGCCGCCTTCGGTGGACATGACGGGAAGGGTAACGGTCGCCGCGGCCGAAGGTCCGGCGCACACCATCCCCGAGATCGGGCTCGACGAGCGGCGAGCGGCCACTCCCGCGCACACCATCCCCGAGATCGGGCCCCACGAGCGTCGAGCGGCCACTCCCGCGCACACCATCCCCGATATCGGGCCTCGCGAGCGTCGAGCGGGTCAGTTGCGGACGACGCGCGCGATGAAGCACTGGGCTTCGAGGTTGCGGACGTGGACTTCGCGCACCGCGTCGTCCCGGAAGATCTCCTCCAGGGCGGTGCCCACACCAGTGCCCGCATCCACCACGCGATTGGATTCGTAGCGCATGGTGCCCTCGGCGTCGTAGGCACGCAGCACGCGAGGCTCCTGGTCGAACCAGTCGGGCACGACACGTGGTGTGAGGTAGCCCGGGCAGGACCGGACGTGGATGAAGACCGGGCCGACCTCCCGCCAGGCTCGCTCGATCGTGAGCGGCGCGCGTGAGGCGGCGGCACGAGGGGGCGAGGAGGATGCACAGAAGTGTGCAGGCGGCTCCCCTTGTGCGCTCCCGACGCCCGGCGAAGGCTGGGCGACAGCACCGGTGCACATTGCCGGTCGACATCGGTCGACATCGGGAGGTCGACATGCTCAGCCAGTCCCCCATCACCACGATGCTGCGGGTCCGGGACGCGTCCGACGCGGTCGCGTTCTACCGGGATCGCCTCGGCCTGAAGTACGAGGGCCACAACAGCGTCGGCGAGGAGAAGTTCGCCGTCGGGGGCGGCGCGGGCCTGCTGCTCATGCCCGACGCGGACGCGACACCCAGCGGGCGCACGGAGCTGTCGTTCGAGGTCGACGACATCACGGGCGCGATCAAGGACCTGGAGGGGCAGGGCATCTTGTTCGCCGACTACGACCTGCCGGAGCTCACGACCGTGGACCACGTCGCCGTGCTCGACTCCGACAAGGCCGCGTGGTTCGAGGACCCGTCCGGCAACGTGCTCTGCCTGCACGAGACCATCCGCGGCTGAGGCGCCCTACAGCACCTCGATCACGAACGGGTGCCCTGCCGCTGGCGCACAGCCAGAGCGGCGCAGCGCGCAGCGGACGCAAGCACACGGCATACCGGCGCTTGTCGGTCCGGGCTCGGGCAGGGGGCCGGTCAGATCTCCTCGACCGGCATGTCGGTGATGTCCTCGGGCGGGTTGAGGTCGAGGCCGAGCAACGCGTTCTCGACCACCTCGGCCAAGGCCGGGTGGATCCAGAACTGGCCGCGGGCGATGTCGTCGACGGTCTGGCCGTGGGTCAGCGCCTGCACGAGCGGCTGGATCAGGTTGGAAGCCTGCGGGCCCATGATGTGGGCGCCGAGCAGCAGCTTGGTGTCCGGGTCGGCGATCACCTTGCAGATGCCGGTCCGGTCCTCCATCGCCCAGCCGTATGCCGTGTCGCCGAACTTCTGGACGTAGGTCGCGAAGGTGCGCCCCCCGGCTGCGAGCTCCTCCTCGGTGGCGCCGACGGTGGCGATCTGCGGGTGGGTGAACACCGCCGAGGGCACGAACCGCTCGTCGGGGGCGTGCAGGTCCTCGGGGTGGACCAGGTTGTGCGCGACGCAGCGGGCCTCCGCGTTGGCGACGTGCTTGAGCTGGAACTCCGAGGAGACGTCGCCCAGCGCCCAGACGCCCTCGGCGCTGGTCCGGCCGAACTCGTCGACCTTGACCCGCCCGTCGGGGTGCAGGTCCACACCGGACTCGTCGAGCCAGCCGGCGGTGCTCGGGTCGCGGCCCGTCGCGACGAGGAGCAGGTCGCCGGTGACCTGGGTGCCGTCGGACAGGTCGACCCGGACCTCGCTCGCGTCGCCGCTGACCTTGTGGACCTGGGCGTTGAGGTGGACGTCCCAGGTGTCCTTGGCGAGCTCGGTGAACGCCCGCGAGATGGTGCCGTCCAGGTGGCGCAGCAGCATCGGGCTGCGGTTGATGACCGTCACCTCGCAGCCCAGCGCCGAGAAGACGTGGGCGAACTCGGCGCTGATGAACCCGCCGCCCAGGATGACCAGGTGCTCGGGGAGGTCGTCGATCCGCATCACGGTGTCGGAGGTGTGGAACGGCACCCCGGAGTCGGCGACGACGTCGGGGACGGTCGCGTGGCTGCCGGCGGCGAGGACGACCTGGTCGGCGGTGATCTCGGCGGTCCCGCCGTCGTCGAGGTCGACGTGCAGCTGCTTCGGGCCGGTGAACGTGGCGTGGCCGAGGAAGGCCTCGGTGTTGGGCTCGTCGATGCGGTAGCGCTTGCCGCCCTCGGAGATCGGGTCGATCCGGCCGAAGATCCGGTCCCGGATGTCGGTCCAGCGGACCTTGTCGAGGGTGGCGTCGATGCCGTAGCGGCTCGCGTGCCGGATCGTGTCGGCGACGTCGGCGGCGTAGACGTACATCTTCGTCGGGATGCAGCCGACGTTGAGGCAGGTGCCGCCGAAGATGCCGTGCTCGATGACGGCGACCCGCTTGTCGGCGAAGTCCGGCGTCACCAGCGAGTTGCCGGAGCCGGAACCGATGATCGCCAGGTCGAAGTGCTCAGCCACCCCTCGAGCCTAACCAGCGCTGCCGCGCGCGTTTCTTTGGGACGTTTGCGCTGCTGGGGCAGCGCAAACGTCCCAAAGAAACGCCGCCCGCCCCCCGCAGGGCGTCAGCGGGTCCGGTCACGCAGCTCCGCCACGTGCGGCGACACCGCGGGGTCGAGGCCGAGCCCGATGGCGAGGTAGGTCGCGGCGAAATCCGTCTGGGCCACCTGCCCGGCCAGGCGCACGAGCGGGTGCCCCTCCTCCGCGCGCACCGTCATCACCCGGGCGCCGGCCTCGTGGGCGGTCTGCTCGACGGCGTCGGCGAGCGCCTCGGCCTCGTCGGTCTCCGGGCCGGGCGGCCCGACCGCGTCCCGCAGCAGCAGCAGCCCGAGCCGGGGCTGCGCCGGTCCGTCGAGGAACGGGTCGGCGAAGATGTCCTGCCCCGTGTCCGCGCCACCGGTCCCCCGGCCCCCGCCGGCGGTGAACGGCCCGTCGAAGCAGGCGACGATCTGGGAGGCGGCGTCGGGCAGCTCCCCGCAGGTGGCCGGCATACGGGCGGTGCGGGCGAGCATCGACGCGGCGCGTCCGGCCGCGACCCCGGTCAGCGCCCCGTCCCCGAGCACGACCGGGACGGTCTCGGCGAGCTGGCTGGCGAGCAGCTTGGCCGGGTTGACGAAGGACTCCGACGCGGGCCGGCACGCGGTGGCCTGGTCGTCGAGCCGGTCCGCGGTCGCCTGCAGGACGGACGCCGGGACGTCGACGAGCCCGAGGTGGTCGGCGCCGAGCAGCACCGGCGCGAGCAGCGACCACAGCCCGGTGCGCGAGGAGGTGCGGCCGTGGCCGACCCCGACGTGCACACCCCGGGCGCGGGCGCAGATCTCGGCCAGCGGCGAGTCCAGCGACCCGACGGTGAGCAGCGAGGCGCCACGCCGGGCCGCCTCCGCGGCGAGCGCCAGCGGGCCCTGGGCGCGACCGGACAGGGACACCGCGATCACCAGGTCCAGCGGGCCGACCCAGCCGGGCAGCGGCAGGTTGCGGCGCACGCTCACCGGCACGGGCGAACCCGGCTCGGCGAGCAGCTCGAGCACGTCGGCGACCACGGCAGAGCCCCCGAGCGAGGCGACGACGACGGCGCGGGGCCGCTCGCCCCCGCCGACCGCCCCGATCCCCGCCTCCTCGGCGAGGGTCAGGGCCTCGCGCACCTGGGCGCCGCCGGTCGCGAGCGCGCGCAGCGTCTGCCGTGAGTCGAGCCGGGCGATCTGCTCCTCGTCGTCGACGAGGGACTCATCGAGGAAGGGGGCCACCGGCTCAGGCCCTCGTCGGTCGGGCCTCGTCGATGAGCAGGACGGGGATCCCGTCGTCGATCCGGTACGCCAGGCCGCACTCGTCGTTGGTGCACTGCAGCTCCGGGCCACCCGACGGACCGGTGCCGTCGCCGAGCTCGGCGCGGCAGTTCGGGCAGCGCAGGACCTCGCGCAACCACGGCTCGATGGTGACGTGGGCGGCACCGGTGGGGTTCGTCATACGGAGTGCTCCTCGGGTTCGGCCGCCCCCGATCCTCGCACCACGGCGAGGACGTTGTCGCGCACCCACCGCATCGTCGGCTCGTCGGCGGCCTCCACGTTCAGCCGCAGCAGGGGCTCGGTGTTGCTGGCGCGCAGGTTGAGCCACCACATCGGGCGGGTCGCGTCGCCCTCGTGGGTGAGCGTGAGCCCGTCGAGGGTGTCGACGCCGGTCCGGTCGGGCAGCGCGTCGGCCCAGGCCCGCACCCGGGCCGTGGCCGCCGGGACGTCGGCGACCCGCGAGTTGACCTCGCCGGAGTCCACGTAGCGCCGGAACTGCGCCATCAGCTCCGACAGCGGCCGGTCCTGTCCACCGAGCGCGGCGAGGACGTGCAGCGCGGCGAGCATCCCGGTGTCGGCGAACCAGAAGTCCCGGAAGTAGTAGTGCGCCGAGTGCTCCCCGCCGAACACCGCCTCGTGCTCGGCCATCTGGGTCTTGATGAAGGAGTGGCCCACCCGGGTGCGCACGGTGCGCGCCCCGTGCTCGGCGACGATCTCGGGCACGGCGCGGCTGGTGATGACGTTGTGCACGATCGCCACGTCCTCCGGCGGGGTGCCGGCGGCCCGCTCGCGGGCGATCTCCCGCGTCGCGACCATCGCGGTGATCGCGCTGGCGCTGACCGGCTCGCCCCGCTCGTCGACGACGAAGCAGCGGTCGGCGTCCCCGTCGAAGGCCAGGCCGATGTCGGCATGCTCCGCGCGCACCGCGTGCTGCAGGTCGACGAGGTTCTCCGGCTCGAGCGGGTTCGCCACGTGGTGGGGGAAGGTGCCGTCGAGCTCGAAGTACAGCGGTATGACGTCCAGCGGCAGCTCCTTCAGCCCCGCCTGCGTGCCCAGCACCGCGGGCACGGTGTGGCCGGCCATGCCGTTACCGGCGTCGACGACCACCCGCAGCGGCCGGATCCGGGTCAGGTCGACGAGGGTGCGCAGGAACCCCGCGTAGTCGGGCAGCAGGTCCCGCTCGGTCACTGCGGCCGGGTGCTCGGCGCCGGGCAGGTGGTGCAGGTGGCCGCGGTCGAGCAGCCACTGGGCCAGGTCGCGCACCTCGGCGAGGCCGGTGTCCTGGCCGACCGGCCGGGCGCCGGAGCGGCACAGCTTGATGCCGTTGTACTCCGCCGGGTTGTGGCTGGCGGTGAACATGGCGCCGGGCGCGTCGAGGGCGCCACTGGCGTAGTAGAGCTCGTCGGTCGAGCACAGCCCGGTCAGCACGACCTCGATGCCGTGGCCGACCACCCCCTGCGCGAACGCGCGGGACAGCGCCGGTGAGGACGGGCGCATGTCGTGGCCGATGACGACCCGGTCCGCGCCGTCCGGCTGCACGACGACCTGCGCGAACGCGGAGCCGATCGCGTGCGCGACCCGCTCGTCGAGCTGGTCGGGCACGAGACCGCGGACGTCATACGCCTTGACGAAGTCGGCGAGCCGCACGCTCCCGCCCGCCGTCGCTGTCCCGTCGCTCCCCGGCGCTGGGTCCCGCCCGTCGCTCCCCGCGTCCCGCAGATCCGCCCCACTCATGCTCGCGAGCGTATCGGCCTCCCCCACCCGCGGACCTCGGGAGTTTGCGGCAAACCTCGGGAGTTTGCGGCCGACCTCGGGAGATTGCGAGGCGCAAAGTCCCGAGGTTGGCGGGGAAGTCCCGAGGTTGGCGAGAGGGCGAGCGCGAGGCGCAAAGTCCCGAGGATGGCGGGAGAGGTGCGGTGGTCAGCGGTCGCGCAGCACCCGCAGGTGGCCGCGACGGGCGACCTCGACGGTGTTAGCCGGGTCAGCCGCCGGGGCCGGCTGCTGCCGCTGGCGCGGGCGACCGGCCTCGCGCACGGCGTTGGCGAGGGCCAGCAGGTCGTCCTCGCTCGGCTCCGGCTCCGGGAAGTCCGTGGCCAGCCGGACCACGTCCCAACCGCGGGGGGCGGTGAGCCGCTCGGCGTGCTGGGAGCACAAGTCATAGGTGTGCGGCTCGGCATACGTCGCCAGCGGCCCGAGCACCGCGGTCTGGTCGGCGTAGACATAGGTGAGCGTCGCCACGGCACCGCTGTCGCAGGCGGTGCGCGAGCAGATCCGGGAGAGGGCGGGCGACGCATTCACGGGACGGACTGTATTGCCCGGGACCGACGGTCGGCGACCGGGCGCGCCGTAGAGTGGTCGGCGTGAGCGCGCAGCCACGGGGAGGCAGGCGGCGGGACCGCCGGGGACGGGGACCGCGGGGGCCGCTGGCCTGGCCGCCGGTGCCGGCGATGCAGACCCGCTCCGAGCAGTTCGACGAGCTGGTGCTCGACGCCGCCGAACGGCTCGAGCAGCGGCTGGGCGGCGGCCTGGACTCGGTGGAGTTCGCCGTCGAGGACGTCCCGCCGAGCGACCCCGCTGCCTGGGAGACCGGCGTGCCGCTGGGTCGGGTATTCCCGGCGCAGGGCCGCTCCGGGGCGCGGATCGTGGTCTACCGCAGGCCGATCGAGACCCGCGCCACCGAGCCGGTCGAGCTCGCGGCGCTCGTGGGCGACGTCGTGGTGGAGCAGGTGGCCGCGCTGCTCGGGCGCGGCCCCGAGGAGATCGACCCCCGCTACGACGAGGACGACTGACCCGACCCTGCGAGCGGGCGGTCCGACGGTCGCGCGCGGTCGGTCAGTTGCCGACCTGGCGCAGCATGACGGGGACGTGCGTGAGCGGTAGCTGGTTCAGCGGCGCCGCCGCCACGAGGTCGCCGTCCTTCGTCGAGGCGGTGCTCACCACCCCGGCCCGGACGACGCCGTGCAGGGGCTGCACCCACACCACCCGGGCGTCGTGCAGGTCCAGCGAGGTGCTGCTGTCGGCCGCGACCTTGACCGAGTCGGCGCTGGGCTTGCCGTGCGGGCCGATCGTGGTCACCTGGACCGTCGCCCGCTGCCCGGTGGCGGCCAGGACCAGCGAGGAGCTGACCTCCGGGGTGTCCTTCCCGTCCCCGGCACCCGGCGGTGACGGCTGGAGCGGCAGTCCGGCGAGCCGGTCGACCGGCTCGGTGGAGGGCATCCAGGCGAAGTCGGCGGGATCCCCCTTGCCGGCGCGCCGCTCCACCCAGGCGCCGGCGACGACCGGCTCGTCAGCGCGCACCTGCACGGCATACGTGCCCTCCGGCAGGTCGGAGACGTCGATGTCGGCGACGCTCTGCCCGGGCACCCGGGTGACGTCGTGCTTGACCCGGCGGGCGCCCTTGCTGGTGAGCACGCGCAGCTGGACGACGGCCTCGGTCTCTCCCGGGACAGCGACGCGCACGACGGCGCCCGCCTTGCCCTTGCCGCGGGACAGCGTGGGGATGACCTGCTCGGTCGCCGGTTCGGCGGCCGGTGAGGTCGTCTCGCCACCGCGGGGCACGGTGCCCTCGAGCCAGGTGTCGGCGAGGGCCGCGACGACGTCGCCGCCCTGGGCGGTCACGTGCACCACGGGCCGCTTCTCCTCGCCGGCGATGGCGTCGAGCAGGACGACCGTGCGGTCGTAGGGGCCGACGACGATGCCGTGGCCGTTCGGGGAGTCCACCGGCCCGCGGGCGCCGAGCACGTCGACGTCGACGCTGATGGCGTTCGGGCCAGGGTTGCTGAGCACGACGTACTCCTGCCGGCCGGCACCACCGCCGCCCCCGACGAGCCACGACTCGGCCGCGGGGGCGGTGCAGGCCGTGGTGCTGAGCATCCGGTGCTCCCCGGAGGGCACGAGGGTCGACTGGCTCGCCACCAGTCCCGGCGCGAGGCCGCGGCCGCCGGAGAGCAGCAGCGAGGTGGCCGAGGCGAGGTCGCGCTGAGCGGCCTCGCCGCGCTGGGTGAGCTCGGCCGCGGTGCCCTTGCCCGGCAGCGCGCGCAGGGCCACGGTGCCGGCGGTCGTCGGCCGCGCGTCGCGGGGCAGGACCTGAGCCGGCGCGGTGACGGCCGAGACGCCGACCTGCTGGTCCCAGCCGTCCACGCCGTCGACGCCGCGCTCCTCCGGCCCGGGACAGACCACGGCACTGCTGTCGACCGGCTCGGGCGCACCGGCGTCGGCGGCGGAGGCGGTGCGCCCGCCGGGGGCGGTCGTCAGGTCGAGCGTGGTCGTCGCCTGCCCGGCGCCGAGCACCAGGCCTGCACCCACGCCCGCCACCAGGACGGCGCGCAGGGCGCCGGAGGAGCGGCGCAGGGCCTTCGTCACCTGGCTCATCGGGTCCTCCTCCGGCCGAAGGGGACCGCGAGGAAGACGGTGAGGACCAGCAGGCCCAGCTGCACCCACCGCCAGGTCGGGTGCGACGCCTGCACCTCGATCGACACCGAGCTCGCGGTGCCGGGCAGGCGGTAGGTGGGCTGGTCGGCGCCGGCGTCAGCGGTGAGGACCGTGCCGTCGGCACGGACCGTGGCGTGGCCGGCCCACGCGGGCGGCTCGGCCACCACGAGCCGGTGCGCATCCACCGAGGGCAGGTCGGTGCGGGTGGCGGCGTGGGCGCCGGTGACCTCGACCGAGCGCACGTCGGAGCGGTCACCGCTGGCCACGCGCACCCGGGCCGGGGCGAGCAGGTCGGCGTCCTTCGGGGACAGGACCCGCCAGAGCACCAGCCCGTGCTGGCTGCCGAGCCGGCTCAGCCCGGCGGTGCCGTCGAGGTGGCGCACGAGCGGGTCGGTCTCGCCGCCGCGGTAGCCGACGAAGCCGACGCCCAGGTCGGACAGCTCCTGGCGCACCGCGTCCACCTCGGCCGGGGTGGACGAGGACAGCGCGTCGCGCACTGCCTGCTGCAGCAACCGGTCCGGTTGCGCCGGTGCCGCCGGCAGGCTGCGCGCCACCTCACCGGGCTCCCGGCCGATGAGCCGGTAGTCGACCGACCCGGCCCCGGGCTCGAGCACGAGGAGGCGGTTGGCCAGTCCGCTGTCCGCCTGCTGGGCGACCACGGCCGGCACGGCACCGGAGGCGGGGGCGAGCCGGGCGCCGAGGCCGACCCACCCGGCATACCCGGCGCTGGCGAGCAGGCCCGCCACGGCGAGCAGGGCGAGCGGGACGCCGACGGCCGGGCGGCTGCGGGAGCGGCGCCACCAGCGGCGGTCGGCCAGGAAGCGCAGCCCGGTGAGCGCGGACGCGAGCAGCGCCAGGGCCAGCAGGTCCACGCCGGTCCCGACCCACGGGGTGACCGGGCCCTCGCCGGCCGCGGCGGGCGCGAGCAGGACGTGCGGGGCGGCCAGGGCGAGCGCCAGCCCGGCCAGGCCGAGCAGCGCCAGCCGGCCCAGGGCGTGGCCGCCGACACCGCGGCGCAGGAGGCCCACCAGGCCGAGGAGCACGAACGGGGCGGTCACCCAGAGCAGGTAGTCGCCCGGGCCGCCGGGGTGCAGCAGGGCCAGGTGCCAGAGGGTGTGGCCGCTGTCCCCCCACGTGGTCAGCCCGGGACCGGCCAGCAGCAGCCGGGGCTGCTCGACGCAGCGCAGCAGCCAGGGCCCGACGAGCGCGAGCGGCAGGACCGCCAGGACGAGGCCGCGCACCCACGACCAGCCGCCGCCGAAGACCATCACGAGCACGGCGGTGACCGTGCACACGGCGAGCAGCGGCGGGTGGAAGGCGCCCGTCACGGCGACCGCGAGCGCGGTGCCGAACGTCGCCGACGCGGTGGCACGCCGGCGCAGGACCAGGGCGAAGCCGGCGACGACCAGCGGCAGCAGGATGTGGGCCACGACGGCACCGAGCCGGCCGCCGGCGAGCGCGGTGGTCAGGGTGGGCACGCAGGCCCAGGCCAGCGCTCCCCACGCGCGCGGCCAGCGGGCGCGGGTGGCCGCCCGTCCGGCGACGTATGCGGTCCAGGCGGACAGCGGGATCGCCGCGAGGAACAGCCACGCGATGGCGGTGCCGGCCGGCGAGCCGTCCGCGGAGACCCAGGGAAGCTGCTGCACCAGCCAGGTGGCGCCGGCCAGCAGCGGCAGGAAGGGCGCCGACTCCCCCGGACCGCCCAGGCCGCTGCCGTGCCAGGAGTCGAGCCAGGTGTGCCACAGCCCCGCGGCGTCGGTGTCGGTGCCGGTCAGCGCCCCGCCGACGAGGCCGAAGCCGCTGCCGTCGAGGGCCGAGGACCCGAGGAACGCGCGCCACGCCGCCGCCGACAGGGCCGACGCGGCCAGGACCACGAGCAGGCCGGGGTGGCGGATCGCGCGCTGGGGCCACGTGAGCGGGACCGCCGTGAGCTCCTCCGCGTCGTCACCGACCGGGCCGGACTCCAGCGCACCGGTGCGCGTGGCGGACGACCGGTCGCTGCGGGTCGCCGGGGTCAGCGCGTCATGCACGGCGTCGACGGTGTGCCGCAGCGCCGTGCGGGGGCTGACGAACAGGGCCTCGAGGTCGCGGCGGCGGACCCGGCTGCGCCGGCGGAACCGCCAGCGCGCGCCCCAGGTGCGCCATGCGGCCCCGAGGACGCCGAGGTCGGCGAGCTCGGCCCAGGCCCGCCGCGGACGCTTGACCACCAGGAGCGCAGCGCCCCCGCAGGTCGCCCCGAGCACGATCCACGCGGTGAGGAACGGGAGGGCGAGCAGGGAGCACCGGGTCAGCGACACCAGCCGGGACTGCCGGCGGCGCGCCGCCTGCGCCTCCCCCGGCGGCGGCGCTCCCGGCCGGGTCCCGGTGCGGGAGCCGGCGGCCTCGCGGACGCTGGCGCGGGGCACGAGGACGACCCGGTGGCCGGCCAGGTGGGCGCGCCAGGACAGGTCGAGGTCGGCGCCGGTCCCGCTGAAGGCCGGGTCGAAGCCGCCGAGCTCGGTGAGGACGTCGCGGCGCACGAGCATGCCCGCGCTGCCGACCCCCAGCACGTCGGTGACGTGGTCGTGCTGGCCCTGGTCGGGCTCCCCCACGAGCCCGTCGTCCATCACCCGGCCGGCCCGGGTCCGCTGCAGGCCGACCGAGCGCAGGCGGCGCGGGTCGTCCCAGAGCAGCTGCTTGGGCCCGGCGACGCCGACCGACGGCGAGCGGCGGCAGGCCTCGAGGAGCCGGTCGAGCGCCTTGGCGGTCGGGGCGGTGTCGTCGTGCAGCAGCCACAGCCACTCGTGGCGGGCCTCGTCGCCCTCCGGCGCCCCGAGCCGCGCGAGGGCGAGGTCGACCGCCGCCCCGAAGCCGGTCCCCTCCTCGGCGTGCAGCACCGTCACGTCGGGAACCGCAGAGCGGACGCCGGCATGACGCTCGAGGACCCGGGCGCTGTGGTCCCGGGAGGCGGTGTCGACGAGGAGGAGCCGGTCGGGGGGCCGGGTCTGCAGCGAGAGGGCGTCGAGGGCGTCGACGAGCCACTGCTCGCCGTCGTGGGCCACGAGCACGGCCGTGACCGTCTGGATGGGTTCCGGCCGGACCCGGCGGTGCCGGGGAGCTGCGGAGCGCGCGGGGGCAACCGTCATGGCACGTGGGTGCGGTGACGCGAGAAGAGGGCCGTCAGTCGCCGGTGGCGACTAGACGGCCCGCTTCTTGAGCTTCCGGCGCTCGCGTTCGGACAGGCCGCCCCAGATGCCGAAGCGCTCGTCGTGGGCGAGGGCGTACTCCAGGCACTCGGCCCGCACCTCGCAGCCGACGCACACCTTCTTGGCGTCCCGGGTCGACCCACCCTTCTCCGGGAAGAACGCCTCGGGATCGGTCTGTGCGCACAGAGCCCGCTCCTGCCAGGCGAGCTCGCTGTCCTCCTCCTCGGCGAGGTCCTTCATGACGCTGATCAGTGACAGCTCGTGCACGGCCCCTCCTCGACCTGTAGCCAGCACCTTCGCTGCCGGCCACGTCCGCCTGCGCCCTCTGTCTCGAAACGACTGCGGCCGCGGACGACAACGGTGTAATTACACGCGTGTCGCACGCGGGAAGTCAAGTGCAGGTCTGCTAGTCCTGCCGATACGAGGACGCGCGCCGTCCCCGGGTGGAGCGTTGTGTCACGGCACGCGACCCCGCGGACCGGTGACCCCGCAGCACCGGTCCGGCCGCCTGAGACACTCTCGCCCATGCAGATCACGGCACTCGCCGGCGGGGTCGGTGGCGCCCGCTTCCTGCGCGGGCTGCGGACCCACCTGGACCGCACCCCCGCCCTCGCGGACAGCTCGCTGACCGTCATCGGCAACACCGGCGACGACGTCACCCTGTTCGGCCTGCGGGTCTGCCCCGACCTGGACACGCTCGTCTACACCCTCGGCGGCGGCGTCGACGAGGACCAGGGCTGGGGGCGCGCCGACGAGACGCACGTCGTGCAGGGCGAGCTCGCGGCATACGGGGCGCAGCCGCAGTGGTTCGGCCTCGGCGACCGCGACTTCGCCACCCACATCGCCCGCAGCCAGTGGCTCGGGCAGGGGCGCACCCTCTCGGAGGTGACCGCGCTGGTCGCCGGCCGCTGGGGGCTGCCGGACCAGAGGGTCACCCTGCTGCCGATGACCGACTCCCCCGTCGAGACCCACGTCGTCGTGGCGGACGAGGACGGCACCACGCGCGCGGTGCACTTCCAGGAGTGGTGGGTCCGGATGCGCGCCGCGGTGCCGGCCCAGCGCTTCATCGCCGCCGGCATGGACCGGGCCACCGCCGCCCCGGGGGTGCTCGACGCGATCCGGCAGGCCGACCTGGTGCTGCTCCCGCCGAGCAACCCGGTCGTCTCGATCGGCATCATCCTCGGCGTGCCCGGGGTGCGGGATGCGTTGCGCGGCACCACCGCTCCCGTCGTGGGCGTCTCCCCGCTGATCGGCGGCGCCCCCGTCCGCGGCCACGCCGACGCGTGCCTGCGGGCGATCGGCGTGGGCTCCACGACGGAGGCGGTCGCCGGGCTCTACGGCGACTTCCTCGACGGCTGGCTCGTCGACACCATCGACGCCCCGAGTGGCGGGCGCGGCTTCCCCCGCGGCGTCGAGGTGCGCTCCCGGCCGCTGTGGATGCGCGACGTCGAGCGGGCGGCCGAGATCGCCGGCGCGTCAGTCGAACTGGGCCGCGAGCTGCGGGACCGCCGGTGACGCTCACCCTCACCGGCCTCGACGGTATGCCGGAGCTCACCGCCGGTGCGGACCTCGCCGCTGTCGTCGTGGTCGCCTTGCGCGAGAACGGGATCGAGCTGCTCGACGGCGACGTCCTCGTCGTGTCGAGCAAGGTCGTCTCCAAGGCCGCGGGACTGACCGCGGCGGCCGGCTCCGGCGACCCGGGCACCCGCGACCGGGTGGTGCTCGAGCAGTCCCGCCGGGTCGTGGCCGAGCGGCTCACGCCGCGGGGCACGGCGCGGATCGTCGAGTCGCTCGCCGGCCCGGTGATGGCCGCCGCCGGCGTCGACGCGTCGAACACCGGCTCCCCCGACGTGCTCCTGCTGCTGCCGCACGACCCGGACGGGTGCGCGCGCGAGCTGCGGGACGGCATACGGCAGGAGTGGGGACGGGTCGCGGGAGGCGAGCCGCCGGCGATCGGGGTGGTCCTCAGCGACACCGCCGGGCGGCCGTGGCGGACCGGGCAGGTGGACTTCGCGCTCGGCGCCGCGGGGGTGCGGGTGCGCGAGGACCTGCGCGGGGCGGTCGACGCCGACGGGCGCGAGCTGGCGGTGACCGAGCGGTGCCTCGTCGACGAGGTGGCCGCGGCGGCCGACCTGGTCAAGGGCAAGGCGACGGCCGTGCCGGTCGCGCACCTGCGCGGCCTGGCGCACCTGGTCGTGGGGACCGGTCCGGGTGCGGCCGGCGAGGACGCGGACGAGGGCGCGCGCTCGGTGGTGCGAACCGGGCCGGCCGACTGGTTCGCCCTGGGCGCGGCGGAGTCGGTGCGGGCGGCCCTCGGCGTGGCCCCGGGCACGACCGAGGCGGCCGAGTGCGGCATCGCGTCGGTGCTGCCCGAGGACGAGGAGAGCGTGCTGCGGCGGGCGCTCACGGTGGGGCTGCACGACCAGCCCGGGGTGTCGGCGCGGCTGGAGCCGGGCGGCGTCCGGCTCACCGGCGAGGACCCGTTCGCGCTCGGCCAGGCGGTCGCCCGGGTGCGCGTCGCGCTGACCGGTGAGGGGCGGACCAGCGAGGTCGAGCGCGAGGGCGGCGAGGTCCGCCTGTCGGTGCGCCCGGCCGCCCGGCGATAGGCTGGCGGACCGCCGCGCACCCGAGAACCCCCGGAGGACGCCCATGACCGAGCTGCTCCCGGTCGCCCTCGGCGGCGACATCGGCGTCTACGCGCTGCTGCGGGCCTTCCACGAGGAGTACGGCTGCACCGGCATCGCCGTGACCTCCGTGGCCGCGGCGCCGCTGGTCGACTCGCGGATCGTGGACACCCGGCTGACGCCGGACATGCGCGACAGCGAGGTCCTCGTGCAGACGCTCGTGGCGATCGCGCGCGAGCACCCGCACCACACCCGGGTGCTCGTGACCAACGCCGACTGGTTCGTGCGCACGCTGATCCAGCACCGGGAGCTGCTGGAACCGCACTACCTGATGGCGCTGCCCGACGAGAAGACCTTCGACGAGGTCTCCGACAAGGAGCACTTCGCGCGGATCTGCGAGGAGGTCGGGATGCGCACGCCCCGCCAGGTCGCGGTCGACATCACCTCCCTGGACTCCGCCGAGGCGGTGCGCGCGCTGGAGTTCGACCTGGCCTACCCGGTCGTCGCCAAGCCGGCCTCCAGCGCCGACTACCACTACGTGGAGTTCCCGGGGAAGAAGAAGATCCACGACATCGAGACCCGCGCCGAGCTCGACGAGCTGCTCGTGGCCCTGTGGGTCGCGGGCTACGGGGGGACGTTCCTCGTGCAGGAGTTCGTCCCCGGTGACGAGACGCAGATGGGCTCGCTCACGGCATACCGCGACCGCAGCGGGACGGTGACGCTGCTGTCGACCGGGCGGGTGCTGCTGGAGGAGCACACGCCGGACATGCTCGGCGTGCCGGCGGCGATCCTCACCGAGCCCTACCCGGAGGCGATGGACGCGGCGGAGCGGTTCCTGGACCGGGCCGACTACCACGGCTTCGCCAACTTCGACTTCAAGCGCGACCCGCGCACCGGCGAGGACGTGTTCTTCGAGGTCAACCCGCGGATCGGGCGGAACAACTACTACGTCACGGCCGCCGGCGCCAACGTCGCACGGTTCCTCGTCGAGGACGTCGCCAACCAGCGCAGCCTGGCGCCGGTGCGGACCGCACGGGAGGTGCTCTACACCGTGGTGCCGCTGCCGCTGCTGCGGCGCTACCTGCCGCCGGCGCTGCGCTCGCGGGTGTGGCGAGCGGTCCAGCGGCGCTCGGTCGTGCACCCGCTGCGCTACCGGCGCGACGGGTCGCTCAAGCGGCGGGCCACGGTCGCGGCGGTGACGCTGAACTTCTTCCGCAAGTACCACCGCTACTACCCGAAACCGACCTCCAGCGGGACCTGATCCGTGGGTCGGACGGGGCAGGGACGGCCACGGCCCCGGTTCCGCCGAAGAAGCGCACCGCTCGGCCACTTCTCAGCCGGCGACGG
Source organism: Segeticoccus sp. (assembly GCA_035690725.1). GTDB lineage: Bacteria > Actinomycetota > Actinomycetes > Actinomycetales > Dermatophilaceae > DASSKF01. The sequence goes on along the minus strand of DASSKF010000207.1, from coordinate 10,319 downwards.
CACCGTCCGCCGAAGAAGCGCACCGCTCGGCCACTTCTCAGCCGGCGAGGCGACGCGCCACCGCGCGCGGGCGGGCACGGCCACCGGGGCGAGCGACCGGGAGGTGCGTCGGCAGGGCCATCCGCGGACCGCGCCGCGGCCGGTGGGCGCCGACCAGCTCGAGCAGCCGCTGCACCCGGTAGCGGTGCCCGGCCCACGGCTCCAGCAGCTCGGCCATCCCGGCGTCGTCGACCTCGTGCCCGACGAGCGCCCACCCCACGTCCTTGGCGACGTGGTAGTCGCCGAAGCTGACCGCGTCGGGGTCGCCGAGCGCGCGCTGGCGCACCTCCGCGGCGGTCCACACCCCCACACCCGGTATGCCGCGCAGCCGCCGGTGTGCCTCCTCGTGCGTCAGTGCCGCGCACTGCTCGAGCCGCCCGGCGTAGCGGCAGGCCCGCACCACCGTGTCCGAGCGCGCGCCCTCCACGCCGACCGTGCGCCACTCCCACGACGGCACCCGCGCCCACTCCTGCGCCGACGGCGCCACCCACAGGTCGAGCTCGCCGGTCGGACCGGGTGCCCGGGTGCCGAACCGCCGGACCAGCCTGCGCCAGGCGCCGAACGCCTCGGCCCCGGTGACCCGCTGCTCGACGACCGTCGGCACGAGCGCGGACATGACCATCCCCGTCCGCGGGACCCGCCAGCCGGGGAACCGTCGCACGGCCTCCGCCACGAGGGGATGACGGGGGACGAACCCGCCGGGGTCGTCGCCCTCCCCCAGCATCTCGGGGAGCCGGTCGAGCACCCACCCGGCGGCCTCGCCCCAGGCGCGGGCGTCGACCGTGCCGCCACCACGGTCGACCGCCAGCGCGAGGGTGGCCGGGCCGTGCGGCGTGCGCATCCCCCACCAGATCCGCCCGTCGCCGGGCTCGCGCCAGGTGGGGTCGCCCCCGCCGCGGCGCAGCCGCCCCCAGGTGGCGGCGACGTCGAGCGGCCGCGCGGGACGCCAATGGCGGGAGGTCGTCATGACCCGGCGATGCTACCCACCCGGAGTTCGGCCTACCGTGAGCGACGTGCAGACCCCTGACGTGATCCTGGCGGGCATGCTCGCGGCCGACGCGGCACGCCCGCGGCTGACCTTCTACGACGACGTGGAGGGCCCGACGAAGGGCGAGCGGATCGAGCTGTCCGGCAAGGTCCTCGCCAACTGGGTCGCCAAGGCCGGCAACGCGCTGCAGGACGAGCTCGACGCCGGCCCCGGCTCGGTGGTCGCGCTCGACCTGCCGACCCTGCACTGGCGCACCGTCTACTGGGCGATGGCGGCCTGGTCGGTCGGCGCCACCGTCGAGGTCGCGGCCGACGGCGAGGGCAGCGGCGACGCGGCCACGGAGCTCGCGCAGCACGCGGACGTACTGGTCAGCACCGACCTCGAGGCGGACCCGGGGACCGGCGAGCTGGTCGTGGTCACCCTCGCGGCGCTCGCCCGGTCCGCCCCCAGCCCGGTGCCGGCCGGCGGCATGGACGAGGCCCGGGAGCTGGCCACCCACGGAGACCGGTTCACCGCCTTCGCCACGGCCGGGGCGGACGAGGTGGCGCTGCGCCGTCGCGGTGCCCAGCCGGCATACCACTCCTGGCGGTATGACGAGCTGGTCCCCGCCGTGGACTGGCCCAGCGGGGTGCGCCTGCACCTGGCGGGAGGGGACGTCGCGGCGGTGCTGCGGCAGGTGCTGGCGGCGTGGGCCCGCGACGGGTCGGTCGTGCTCTCCCGCGGCGGTGCCGGAGCGCCGGACCTCGCGTCGCGGCTGGAGTCCGAGGGCGTCACCCTCGACTCCCCCGACCTCCCCTGACGGCGTCTGCTCGCCTCAAGCCGCTTTGCTCGGTTCAGGCCGCTCTCGCGGCCCCGCGCAGCGGCCTGAACCGAGCAAAGCGGGCCCAGACGAGCACGGGGGTGGTGGGGCGATCGGGGACTTGTGCCGACGATAGAGTCCGCGACATGGACAAAGTCGTCTCCTCTGCTGCCGAGGCCATCGACGGGATCGTCGACGGCTCGTCCCTGGCGGTGGGCGGGTTCGGGCTGTGCGGCATCCCGAGCGTGCTCATCGCGGCGATCCACGACGCAGGCGTCACCGACCTGGAAGCGGTGTCGAACAACTGCGGCGTGGACGACTGGGGCCTGGGGGTGTTGTTGAAGGACAAGCGGATCCGCCGGATGGTCTCCTCCTACGTCGGGGAGAACAAGGAGTTCGAGCGGCAGTTCCTGCACGGTGAGCTCGAGGTCGAGCTGACGCCGCAGGGCACCCTCGCGGAGAAGCTGCGGGCCGGCGGCGCCGGGATCCCGGCGTTCTACACCGCCACCGGCGTCGGCACCCAGATCGCCGACGGCGGCCTGCCGTGGCGCTACGACGGCAGCGGCGGGATCGCCAAGTCCTCCCCGGTCAAGGAGACCCGCGAGCTCGACTGGCACGGCCACCCGCGCACGTTCGTCCTCGAGCACGCGATCGTGTGCGACTTCGGGCTGGTGCGCGCCTGGAAGGGCGACCGGCACGGCAACCTCGTGTTCAACAAGAGCGCGCGCAACTTCAACCCGCTCGCGGCGATGGCCGGCCTGGTCACGGTCGCCGAGGTGGAGGAGCTCGTCGACCCCGGCGAGCTCGACCCCGACGAGGTGCACCTGCCCGGGATCTACGTGCAGCGGGTGCTGCCGCTGAGCCCGGAGCAGGTGTCGGACAAGCGGATCGAGCGGCGGACCGTGCGCCCCGCGACCGAGAGCAAGGAGGCCTGAGCCGTGGCACTGACCCGCGAGCAGATGGCGGCGCGCGCCGCCAAGGAGCTGTCCGACGGCGCCTACGTCAACCTGGGCATCGGGCTGCCGACGCTGGTGCCCAACTACGTGCCCGACGACGTCGAGATCGTGCTGCAGTCCGAGAACGGCATCCTCGGCGTCGGCGCCTACCCGGTCGAGGGCACCGAGGACCCCGACCTGATCAATGCCGGCAAGGAGACGGTGACCCTGCGCAAGGGCGCCGCGTTCTTCGACTCGGCCACCAGCTTCGGGATGATCCGCGGCGGCAAGGTCGACGCCGCGATCCTCGGCGCGATGCAGGTCTCCGGCACCGGCGACATCGCCAACTGGATGATCCCGGGCAAGATGGTCAAGGGCATGGGCGGCGCGATGGACCTGGTCCACGGCGCCAAGAAGGTCGTCGTGCTGATGGAGCACACCGCCAAGGACGGCTCGTACAAGATCGTGGGCGAGTGCTCGCTGCCCTACACGGGCCGCGGCGTGGTGCAGCGGATCATCACCAACCTGTGCGTCATGGACGTCACCCCCGACGGCCTGGTGCTGCGCGAGCTCGCCTCCGGCGTGACCGAGGACGAGGTCCGCGAGAAGACCGAGCCCGAGTTCAGCGTCGACCTCACCGGCGAGCCCATCGAGGCCGAGGTCGCCGACCAGGTGTGACCGGAGCGCACGGCACCCGGACCGGGACGGCATACCCGTGGTGAAGCTGCGGCGGCACGGCGCCCGGTCCCGGCGCGCCCCGGACGAGCGGCGCCTGTGCGACACCGTGCTCGTGGTCGGCAGCGGCCGCAGCGGCACGACCTGGCTGGTCGAGCTGCTCAACGCCGCCGGCACCTACCACGTGCTGTTCGAGCCGTTCTCCCCGCGCGAGGGCCACAACCCGCAGTGGCACGGCACCCCCCGCTACCTGCGCCGTGGGGCCTCCTACGCCCACCGCGACGAGGTGGAGCAGATCCTGCTCGGCGGCGCCAGCAGCGAGTGGGTCGACCGGATCGCCAGCAGCGACCCGTCCTCGTCCCGGGTGCTGGTCAAGGAGATCCGGCTCAACCAGATGCTCGGCTGGGTCCAGGAGAACTTCCCCGAGGTCGCCCTGGTCTACCTGGTCCGCGACCCCTGGTCCACCGCCTGGTCGGCGACGCAGCACGACTGGGGCGACCGCGGCTACAGCAACTACCTGTCCCGCCGGCGGCTGGTGCGCGACCACCTCGCACCGGACCAGCTCGAGCTGCTGGGCTCGGCCGACAGCCTGTTCCAGAAGAACGTCGTCAAGTGGGCGGTCGACACGCGCGTCGCGCTGCGCAGCCTGGACCGCGAGGGCCGGGTGACCAGCGTGTTCTACGAGCACCTGGCCCAGCGCCCCGAACAGGAGCTGGCCCGGCTGGCCGACTTCTGCGGCCACCCCCTCGAGGTGCCCGACGGTCGGTCGCTGCGCCGCCGCTCGGCGACCACCTCGCACGGCAGCGTCACCGACCCGCGCCGCGACGACTTCGGCCGCGCCTGGGAGGGCGAGCTCACGGCCGCCGACCAGGCGTATGCCGACCGCGTCCTGACGGCCCTCGGGCTCGACCCGCTGTATGCCGAGCGCAACGTCCCAGCGCTGGCCCAGCCCCTGGAGCTGCGCCCCGCGGACTGACGTGGCCCGCCGCCCGCCCGCCGGGCACCTCCCTCCCGCTGGGCGCCGCCCGCCTGCCGGGCGCCTCCCTCCCGCCGGGAGTTGCTGAGCGGTTGCCGCTCGGGGAGACCGCGGATCCTCAGCAATTGTCCGACTGGGAGGTGGGTCCCAGCGGTGGGCCGGCCAGACCCAGGGCCTCACACGTCGCGTCGAGGACCGTCTCGGTGGCCAGGCCGGAACCGTCGCTGACCCACCCGCCGTCGACGACGGCCGCGGCGAGCTCGTCGGCGTCCAGCGGCGCCAGCTCGACGTCCGCCGGTCGGGGTGCCACGTCGGAGGCGACCACCCGGGCCCCGCACGCGAGCGCCTCGCGCACGATGACCGAGTCACCGTCCCAGGACGTGGGTCGCAGGAAGACCCCGGACCGCCGCAGCGCCCCGGTCACCTCGTCCGGGGACAGGTTGAACGAGACGTCCACCCAGTCGAGGTCGGCGGCCCGCCGGCGCAGTGTCGCCATCTCCTCGCCGTCACGGTCGTAGCCGAGCACCCAGAGCCGCGCGTCCGGCCACCGCGACCGGGCCCGCTCCACCGCGTCGATCGCGAGGTCGGCCCCGTAGTAGTGCTGCCCGGAGTTCGTGGCCACCGTGAGCAGGTGCGGGTCCCGCGGCGGCCCACCGGCGGCGCCGATCGGCGCCGACAACACGAACGCGGATGGGACGAACGGCGACAGCACCCGCACCCGCCGCCGCAGCGCCGCCGGCAGCACCTCGCGGATCTCGTCGTTGACCGCCCAGACCTCGTCGTAGGCGTGCATCGCGGCCGTCACGGCCCGGCGCAGCCACGGCGACATCCGGTCCACCTGTCCGCGCGTCGAACCCGAGTGCAGGACGACCGCGGTCCGGCCCGGGACCGCCCCCATGACGGGGGCGACCGGGATGGTGCGGTGGAGGTTGGTGATGTGCAGCAGGTGCAGCGCGTTCCGCCGCCACAGCCGAGGCAGCGAGGCGGCCAGCTGCGCGGGCGCGGCGGTGTTGACCCGGACCACCTCGGCGCCCAGGGCCGCGACCGCGCCGCTCAGCCCCTCCACGCTGGTCGTCACTCCCCCGACGGGACCGGGCACCTGGGCCCACTGGTAGAGCGTCGGCCGGTGTGCCGAGCCCTCACCGCCCGTGCCCGACGCACCCGGGACCCCGCTCACCACGCGCTCCTCACTTCAGCCGCGAGCTGGTGAGCACCCCGAGCAGGTGCCCGGCGGCGGTGACGACGACGAGCGGGATGCACACGAGCAGCAGCACCTGCGACCCGGCTCGACTGCCGGCGACGACGTCGGCGATCCCGGCGACGAGCGTCAACAGCGAGAACTCGATCGCGATGAACGCCCGGAAGATCGGCAGGTAGGTGAACGCCTGCCGCGCCCGCGCCACCCCGGACACCCGCGACCGCGCGGTGGACGCGACGTCGTCGAGCATCGGCCGGCCGGTCTTCGCCCGGGCGACGTGGACCAGGTCGGTGAAGGCCTTGTTCCACAGCACGATCACGGTCACCAGGAACCCCAGGACGGTCCAGCCGCCGACGTCGAGCGGGTCCGCGAACGACCAGTGGTCCGCCCGCAGCCCCAGCGCGATCGGCAGCATGCTCTCGGTCAGGTAGTGCCCCACCCGGTCCAGGTAGATCCCCGCCGGCGAGAACCGCTGCCGCCACCGCGCGACCTCCCCGTCGCTGCAGTCCAGCAGCAGCTGCAGCTGCATCGCCAGCACCGCGACGACCGGCCCCCACAGCCCGGGCAGGACGAGCAGGAACCCGCCGACGACCCCGACGGCGATCATCAGCCAGGTCACGCCGTTCGCGCTGATCCCGGTGGGCAGCAGCACCCTGGTCGCGTGCAGGCTCGCGTGCCGCATGTACAGCGCTCCGGCCCAGTGCTCGGCGTTGTAGCGCGCGATGTGCTCCGGCGGCTGCACCACGGCACGCAGCTCCGCCAGGCTCGGGTGCTGGTCGGTCGGGTCGTGGGTCACGAGGCCACCTCCACCGGCGACGGCACCGGGCCCGGCCGCACCGCCCGGGCGGCGACCGACCGGCGCCACCAGGCGCGGCCGGACTCCACGGCATACAGCACCAGCAGCACCAGGGCGCCGACCCAGAGCACCTCGGCAAGCACCTGCGGCGCCCACGTCGCGACCGCGAGCACGAGCAGGACCCGCCCGTCGGTGCCCAGCCCGAACAGGGTCAGCGACGGCGCCGACCCCTCGCCGGTCTCGCGCAGGCGGTAGACCGTGTCGTAGCGGTGGTAGGCCACCACCGCCAGCCAGAGGTATGCCGACCCGCGGGCGTCCGCGGGAAGCAGGGCCGCCGCAGCACTCGCCACGACGGCCGCCTCGGCACCCCACAGCCAGCCGGACAGCTGCCAGCCCAGGGACCAGCCGCGCCGGCGGTGGACCGGCGGCCGGAACGCCATGCCCATGACCACCACGCAGGCCGCGGCCAGCAGCAGGGTCCACCCCGGCTGTCCGCGCCGGGCGAGGAGCACCGCGGACCCGGCGACCAGGACCACCGCCGCGAGCAGTCCCGCCGGGACGGGCAGCCCGGTCAGCCGGCCGCAGACCCGCGCGACCGGACCGAGGTCGGCCTGGTGGTCCAGGTGCCCCCAGTGTCGACCGGTCGGCCGGACGGCGTCCGTGATGCCGTCGCGGTCCAGGACCGCCTTCACGGTGCGGCCGCCGTAGGTCCACACGAGCGCGAAGGCGGTGGCGGCGACCATCACCCACAGCACCAGCATCGGCCGGAAGACCAGCAGCGTGACCGAGATGAGCAGGTAGCGCTCGGCGATCGGGACGTGGATGACCTTCTTGAGCCAGTGGACCGCCATCGCCCTGCCGCCGGGCGGCGCGGGCAGCGAGGTGCGCGCGCCCGCCGGTCCGCCGTCGGAGAGCTCGGTCAGCGGCAGCAGGGCCGGGCGGCTGGCGCGCAGCGGCCGGAGCCGGTCGACGTAGGCGTAGTCCTCCAGGTGGCGCAGGCTGACCATCGCCAGCGCCGTGGTCGCGAGCAGCCAGCCGGCGTCGCCGTGCCGGGTGGCGACCACGCCGAGCGCGGCGAAGACGGAGTACTCCTTGACCCGGTCCCCCACCCCGTCCAGCCAGGCCCCGAAGGGGCTGAACCGGCGCGTGAACCGGGCGATCTCGCCGTCGACGCAGTCGACCACCAGGGCCACCTGCAGCAGCACCGCGGCGGCCACCCAGGCCCACCGGTTGTCGGTGAGGACGAGGGCCGCGGCGAGCAGGCCGATGGCGAGGCTGACGAGCGAGACGACGTTGGGCGTCACGCCGAGGCGCAGCGCGACGCCGGTCAGACGCCGGGACACCGGGCGGATGAGCGTGGTCGACAACCAGCCGTCCCCGCCGCGCGATGCGCCCCGCAGCCGCTGCCGCCACGGTCCGCCGGCGGCACCGGCACTGGCGGCCGCACCGCGGCGCCAGGTGAACGGGCCGAGCAGGCTCGCCCGCAGCCGGACCCCGCCACGCACGAGCACGAGGACGGCGAGGTCGAAGGAGCAGCCCTCGTCCGGCGCCTCGTCCGCCGGGGACTCGTCCACGGCGGCCCGCGCTGCCGCGGGGCCGACCTGGAGCGCGAGCTGGTCGGCGGCCGCGCCCCACGCGGCGGCCACGGCGGCCCGGTCGGCCGGGTCCACCCGCAGCACCCCGGCGAGCGCGTGGGTCGGCGCGGTCACCACGTGCCCGGCGCCGCCGGCCGACTCCAGCGCCGCGCCGTCGGGGCCGACCCGCACCGGGGTGGCCTCGTCGCGTCCGGCGGTCAGGGCGCCCGACTCCAGCACGAGGGCCGCGGTCCCCGGGTTCGGCCGGTCCAGCAGGTCGAGCAGGCCGGGGCCGGCCAGCTCGGTGGCGGGGTCGACGACGACCAGCGGCCGGTCGGTCGACTGCGCTGCGGTCGCCGCGAGGCGGCGCAGCCACTCCTCGGGCGTCTCCCCCCCGGCCAGCACGACCGCGTCCCGGAGCGCGAAGGCGTCCAGCGCGGCCGCCAGCGGCTCGGCCGGAGCCGCCCCGGCCGCCACGAGGTCGGCGCCGCGGGACCACCCGTGCACCCCACGGGCGGTGGCGTTCCCCACCAGCTGCGCTGCCGAACTCACCGGGACACGCTATCGAGCGGGAGGCCGCGACCCGGACACCGGCGCGGCGGGGCGCGGGTGAGCTCCGGCATACCGCTGTGGGGGCGGTGCGGGGGCACGGCCGGTAGCGTCGCGCCCGTGCTGGTGCTGCGCTCGGTCCTGGTGTTCGTGCTCGCCGCGGTGTGCGAGATCGGCGGCGCGTGGCTGGTGTGGCAGGGGGTCCGCGAGCACCGGGGCGCGCTGTGGGCGCTGGGTGGCGTGCTCGCGCTGGGTGCCTACGGATTCGTGGCGACGCTGCAGCCGGACGCGCACTTCGGGCGGATCCTCGCGGCCTACGGAGGGCTCTTCATTGCCGGGTCGCTGCTGTGGGGCGTCGTCGCGGACGGGTTCCGGCCGGACCGGTGGGACGTGCTCGGCGCGGTCGTGTGCCTCGCGGGTGCGGCGATCATCATGTACGCGCCGCGGGACGCGTGAGCGACCTACGCTGCGAGCGAGGATGGTGAGCGATGGACGCGAACGGCTGGAACGAGCGGTATGCCGAGCACGACCTCGTCTGGGGCGCGGCGCCCAACCGCTGGGTCGAGCAGGAGACGCGGGACCTGCCGCCGGGCCGGGCGATCGACCTGGCCAGCGGTGAGGGGCGCAACGCGATCTGGCTGGCCGGGCGCGGCTGGCGGGTGCAGGGCGTCGACTTCTCCGAGGCCGGTCTGGCCCGGGCGGCGCAGCTCGCCGAGGAGGCCGGGCGGCAACGGGGTGCGCCGCTCGACGTGACCTGGGCGGTGGCCGACGTGACCACGCTCGAGCTGCCCGAGGACGGCTTCGACCTGGTGCTCGTCTGCTACCTGCACCTGCCGGAGGCGCAGCGGCGTGCGGTGCTGCAGTCGGCCGCCGGCGGGCTGGCACCCGGCGGGACGCTGCTGGTCATCGGGCACGACTCCAGCAACATCGCCGAGGGCCACGGCGGGCCGCAGGACCCGACGGTGCTGTTCACCGCCGAGGACGTCGAGGGTGACCTCGCGGCGCCGGTCGAGGTCGGGCGGCTGGTGGTCGACCGGTCCGAGCGGGTGGCCCGGGAGGTCGACACCGACGGGGCCTCCCGGACGGCGTGGGACGCGCTGTTCCGCGCCCACCGCCCGAGCTGACGTCGACAGTGTCCGACCCGGCACCCGATCATTGTGACGTTCTGGTCGCCAGAGCAGCCAGAACGTCGCAATGATCTGCGGCCACGAGTCGCGATCTGCGGCCACGATCGGGCACCCGGGTGAGGGGCGTCGAGAAGGCCAGCTCTCGGCATACTGACGGGGCGCTCAGTGGGCGAAGGAGGCCTCCTCGGGGAGCTCGCCCTCGCCCTCGATCCGGACCCGGCTGCTGAGGAACCCCCAGCCCCAGGACAGGTGCATCGTCGGCAGGATCGCGGGCAGCAGCAGCCGCTCCCGCAGCGTGAGGTCGCCCGTCGCGGTCAGGCCCCCGACCGTCGTCAGCGCGAAGTAGCCGCCGGGCAGCAGCCACAGCACCGGGGCGGCGAATCCGCCCGCGGCGCCGACCACGATCCCGAGCAGGGCGGCCGGCGCGGCCAGGTAGCGGGCGTTGATCGTGCCGGCGTGGGTGCGGGCGACGACGCGGCGCCAGCGCCCGTAGTCGCGGTACTGCCGGGCCAGGGTGCGGAAGCTGCCGCGCGGCCGGTAGGACACCCGCAGCCGGGGGTCGAACCAGACGAGCCCGCCGGCCTCGCGGATGCGGTGGTTGAGCTCCCAGTCCTGGGCGCGCACGAAGCGGGGGTCGTAGCCGCCCATGCGGCGCAGCCACTC
>DASSKF010000206.1:0-12969 GCA_035690725.1 Segeticoccus sp. | reverse complement strand
GACGCGTGCATGCAGTTGGAGTCGAACATGGTCGCCCCGCCGGCGGAGCCGGTGAGCACGTCGATGCCGTAGCGGTCCGCGAAGTCGGTGAGGATCTTCGGGGCCGGCGTGCCGGCGCCCTGCATGACCAGGGACTGCTTGTAGTTCTCGTCCGGTGTGGCACCGACGCACGAGACGTACTCCTGGTGCGAGCCGGGCATGATCATCAGCGGGCCGTTGAAGGTGTAGTTCTCGGTGAGCGAGACCGAGATGCTGATGGCGCGCGGCCCGGGCATGCCGTCCTCGGCGTGCCAGGTCTCGAAGTCGGAGTGCCAGGAGAAGTCCTTGCCCACGAACCCCGGCTTGAAGTTGACCCGGCTCTGGTGGATGTAGACGTCGGAGCCCAGCGCCTGCCGGGCACGGTCGACCAGCCGAGGGTCGTGGGTGATCCGGCGGAACAGCTCATTGGTGCGGTGCACCTCGAAGACCGAGCGCAGCTGGTTGGACGTCGCCTCGACGACCGTGCGCTCGTCCCGCAGCACCTCCTGGTCCTGGGACAGCCGGGACAGCTCGGCGCGCATGGCCTCGACCTCGTCCGGCGTCACCAGGTCGGCAACCTGGACGTAGCCCCTCTGGTCCACGCTGCCGAGCTCGTCGGCGCCCAGCGGGCCGTCAGCCGGTCCGCCGTGGACGACCGGTCCCTGACGGGGGATGACATCGGGCTCGTTGTTGACTCGTGTGGGATACAAGTCCGTGGGGGACATGCAGGTGAGCACCTCCGGTGGATCTCGGTGAACGTGCGTGGACGGGGACGGTCAGGCCGAGACCTGGTCGTCCTCGACGATGAGGGGGTAGACGCCGTTCTCGTCGTGCACCTCGCGCCCGGTCACCGGCGGGTTGAACACACACGCGGTGTGGATGTCCTCCTCGGCGATCACGGTGTGCTGGTCGTGCCCGTCGAGCAGGTACACGGTGCCGGGGCGCAGCTCGTGCCGCTCGCCGGTCTCCCGGTTCAGCAGCGTTCCCTTGCCCTGGTAGACGTAGACGCACTCCACGTGGTTCGCGTACCACATCTCGGTCTCGGTCCCGGCGCGCAGCACCGTGTCGTGGAAGGAGAACCCGACGCCGTCCTTGGCCAGGACGAACCGGCGGCTGCGCCAGTTGCCGTGCTGGACGTCGTTGTCGGTGTCGTTCAGGTCCTCGAGGTGGATGACCTTCATGGTGTCCTTTCGGTCTGGGAGATGTCAGGTGAGGTCGCGCTCAGGCGGCCTTCGGCAGGATGTCGCGGGCCGCGTCGGCGATGATGTCCAGACCCCGGGCGAGGTCCTCCTCGGAGACGGTCAGCGGCGGCATCACCTTGAGCACCTCGCTGTCCGGGCCGGAGGTCTCGACGAGCAGGCCGCGCCGGAAGGCTGCGGCAGCGAGCTTCTCGGCGACCTCCGCGTCGGCGAAGTGCACACCGGCGAGCAGGCCGCGGCCGCGGTAGGAGGCGCCGGGGGCCAGGGCGGCGACGCGCTCGAGCCCGGCCTTCATCTGCTCGCCCCGCTGGACGACCGTCTCGGCGAACGCGTCGTCCTGCCAGAACTCCCGCAGGGCCGCGGTCGCGGTGACGAAGGCCGGGTCGAAGCCCCGGAAGGTGCCGTTGTGCTCGCCGGGCTCCCACTGGTCCAGCTCGGGCCGCAGCAGCGTCGCAGCGAACGGAAGCCCGAGCCCCGACAGGGACTTCGACAGGCAGATGATGTCGGGGGTGATCCCCGCCGGCTCGAACGAGAAGAACGAGCCGGTCCGGCCGCAGCCGGCCTGGACGTCGTCGACGATGAGCTTGACGTCGAAGCGCTTGCACAGGTCGGCGAGGGCGCGCAGCCACTCCATCCGGGCCGCCTTGAGGCCACCCTCACCCTGGACGGTCTCGACGATGACCGCGGCGGGCACGGACAGGCCGGAGCCGCTGTCCTCCCAGACCCGTTCCAACCACAGGAAGTCCGGGGTGTCGCCGTCGAAGTAGTCGTCGTAGGGAGCCGGCGTCGCGTGGTACAGCGGCGTCCCGGCGCCGGCGCGCTTCATGGAGTTGCCGGTCACGGCGAGGGATCCGAGCGTCATGCCGTGGAAGGCGTTGGTGAACGACACCACGTCGGTGCGGCCGGTGACCTTGCGGGCGATCTTCAGCGCGGTCTCGACCGCGTTGGTGCCGGTCGGCCCGGGGAACTGCACGCGGTGGTCCATCCCGCGCGGCCGCAGGATCGTCTCCTCGAACGTCTCGAGGAACTCACGCTTGGCCACGGTGTACATGTCCATCGAGTGGATGACGTTGTCGTCGGCGAGGTAGTCCTGCAGCGCCTGCTTGATCACCGGGTGGTTGTGACCGTAGTTGAGGGCGCCGGCACCCGAGAAGAAGTCGAGGTAGCGGGTGCCGTCCTCGGCGACCTGCTCGGCGCCTCGCGCCCGGTCGAACACGGTCGGCCAGTTGCGGCAGTAGCTGCGGACGACGGACTCACGGCGGTCGAATACCGCTGTATTCATGGTTCTCCTCCTGTGCGTCGGGACATCGGCTGCCCGTGCACGGTGTTGGTCAGTGAGCGTGGTTCAGGGGGGCGATGCGGTGCAGGAACTCCGGCTTCCACGGGTCCTCGTCCGGGAAGTGGTCCTCCTGGAACAACGGGTCGACCGTGTGCTCAGCACCGTGGCGGCGCGCCAGTCCGTCGAACAGGCCGTTGGAGGCCGGGTTGTCCTCGGTGATCGTGGTCTCGAGGGTGTCGGCGTTCGTCCTGCGCACGAGGTGGTCGAGCAGCCGGGACGCCATTCCCCGGCCGCGCAGCTGCTCGTCGACCGCGACCTGCCACACCATGAGGGTCCCGGGGGAGTTGGGACGCCGGAAGCCGGTGACGAAACCGGCGACCTCACCCTCGACATCGGCAACCACCGAGGTCTCCGAGAAGTCGCGGGCCCACAGCAGGTACGCGTACGGCGGGTTGAGGTCCAGCCGGACCGAGTCCCTCGCGACTCGCCACATGCCTGCCCCGTCATCCACCGCCGGGGGCCGGAGCACCGGCTCGGAGCGAGTGGTGGCCTCGGGCAGAGTGGTCTGTCGTGGAGAGGTCATCCCGGCCGACCGTAGCGAGGTTTCGCTGGAAGCCCAAGTTTCGTGCATGAGATCACATCTTCCGTCGTGCACTGGTCTCGATCATGGACAGGCTTGCGAGAAGCACGAATTCAGCTAGCGACCCGTGCCGGCGTAGACGACGGCCTCCGCCTCGGTGTCCAACCCGAAGGCGCGGTGGGCGGCGCGGGTCGCCTCCTCGAGCTGGTCGCCCTCGACGACGACGGAGACGCGGATCTCGGAGGTGGAGATGAGGTGCACGGTGACCCCGGCCTCGCTGAGCGCCTGGAACAGCTCGGCGGAGACCTCCGCGTTGGAGCGCATGCCGGCGCCGACCACACTGAGCTTGCCGACCTCGTCGGTGAACGTCACGTCGGTGAAGCCGAGCTCGTGCTGCGCGGCCCGCAGCGCGGCGACCGCGCGGCGACCGTCGGCCAGCGGGAGGGCGAAGGAGAAGTCGATGTGCCCGGTGTCCGCGGCCGTGTGCGTCTGCCCGATCATGTCGACCGTCGAGACCGCCTTGCTCAACACGGAGAAGATGTTTGCGGCGCGGCCGGCGACGTCCGGCACGTTGACGACGGTGATCTTGCACAGGTCGTCACTGTGCGTGACTCCGCGGATGACGGGTTCTTCCACCAGGTTCTCCTCGTACTCGGTTCGTGCGTAGGTCGGGATTGCGGTGAGGTCGTCGATCACCCAGGTGCCGGGCTGGTCCGAGAAGCTGGACCGGACGTGCAGCGGCACCCTGAAACGACGGGCGAACTCCACCGAGCGCAGGTGCAGGATCTTCGCGCCGTGGGCCGCGAGTTCCAGAGCCTCCTCGGTCGACAGCACCGGCATCTGCTGGGCGCTCGGCACGACCCGCGGGTCGGCCGAGAACAGGCCGTCGACGTCGGTGTTGATCTCGCACACGTCGGCGTCGATCGCCGCGGCGACGGCAACGGCAGTGGTGTCCGAGCCACCACGGCCCAGGGTGGTGATGTCGTCCTCGGACGAGGCCCCCTGGAAGCCGGCGATGATCGGGATGCTGCCCTCGTCGAGGGCGGCGCGGATGCGCGTCGGCTCGATGCCGGTGATCTTCGCCTTGCCGAAGTCGTGCGTGGTGCGCAGCCCTGCCTGCACACCGGTCAGCGACACGGCCGGGTGACCCAGCTCGCGGACGGCCATGGCGAGCAGGGACATCGAGATGCGCTCACCGGAGGTGAGCAGCATGTCGAGCTCGCGCGCGTCAGGGCGGTTGGTGATGTCGGTGGTCAGGTCGAGAAGATCATCAGTCGTGTCACCCATGGCGGACACCACCACGACGACGTCGTGGCCGGCCTCACGGCTTCGAACGATGCGACGCGCCACGCGCTTGAGGCTGGCGGAGTCGGCGACCGATGACCCTCCGTACTTCTGGACGACCAAAGCCATGCAGGCTTGCTCCTCGAGAGGTGTCGGGGGTCTGAACGGTCCAACACCCTATCGTGATCACGAATTCGCGCTGACCACGGGCGTGTTCGATCACCGGTCAGGAAGTGGTCAGTGAGCCACCAGCCGGTTCCGTTGCGAATCCACTATTTTCGTTTCGAAACAGCGTCGAACCTGTGGAGTCCCAGTCATTTTGACGGTCGTCTTCGTACACATGTCAGGGGCCATCGGGGTGCGCCGTCACGGGTGAAGGTCACGATCGTGTCTCGATGGGCCACCATGGTCCCTTGTGTGGGAGGTCCTGACGGCGACGGCGCTCGCCGTGGCAGCGGGTGCGTTCGCCCAGTCCGTGACCGGCTTCGGCTTCGCCATGGTCGCGATCCCGCTGGTCAGCTTCGTGCTCGGTCCGGTGGACGCGGTGGTCGTCGTCACCGTGGTCGCCTGCGTCCTGACGCTGGGCGCGAGCCGCCGGCACCGGTCGGACGTGCAGTGGTCGGTCGCCGTCCGCATGGTCCTCGCCGGCGTGCTCGGCATGCCGGTCGGGTTGGCGGCGCTCACCCTGCTCGACGACCGCGTGCTGGCGATGGGCATCGCGGTGGTGATCGGGGTGTTCGCGGTGCTGGCCTTCGTCGGCTTCTCGCTGGAGCGCTCGACCCCGGTGATGCTGGGGGCCGGCGTGACCAGCGGCGTCTTCCTCACGGCCACCGGCGTGAACGGGCCACCCCTCGTGGCGGCGCTGCAGGCGATGGGCTTCGGCCCGCGTCAGATGCGGGCGACCCTGCAGGCCACGTTCGCCGCCCAGGACGTGCTGGCCGTGGCCGGCTTCGTCGTCGTCGGGCAGCTGCACGGCCGGACGTGGCTGCTGGCTGCCGTGGGCGTGCCGGGCCTGGTGGTGGGCTGGCTGCTCGGGGAGCAGGTCTTCGAGCGGGTGGACCAGCGGGTGTTCCGCGTCCTGGTGCTGGTGGTGCTGCTGGTGAGCGCGGTGCTGCTGTTCGTCAACGGGCTGCGCGGCTGACCGGTCGCCGCGCCAGTTCGGCGAAGCGCCGGGCGAGCGGTGCCCAGGCCCGCCGGAGTGTTGCCTCGGCGTGGTCGATCTCCTGCGCGACCGCGGCGACGTCGACGCCGTCCGGGCGGGCCTCCTCGGCCGACGGCTCGGCGGTCGTCCAGCGTCGGAACTGCTCCGGCGAACACTCCGGGTGGAACTGCAGGCCCCACGCGTTGTCGGCGAAGCGGGCCGCCTGGACCGTCCCGTCCGGTGCCGTCGCCAGGCGGGTGGCTCCCGGCGGGAGGGTCGTGACGACGTCCCCGTTCCACATGATCGCCGGTGAGCCGTCCCGGACGGCGGCGCCGAGCAGCTCGTCGGCCGCGCCCTCCTCGGTCAGCCGGACCGGTGTCAGCCCGGTCGCCTGGCCGTGGACGTTGCGTTCCACGGTGCCGCCGAGCGCGACGGCGCCGAGCTGGTGACCGAGGCAGATGCCGAGGAACGGCCGGCCCTGCTCGACGGTCCGCGCGACGAGGGCGCGGGTCGGGGCGAGCCACGGGTGCCGGTCGTCGTCGTTCGCTCCCATCTCACCGCCGAGCACGACGAGTCCGACGTGCGTGTCGCCCAGCTCGGACGGGATCGGCGCGCCCCGGTGCGCCGCGACGGTCTCGCACGGCAGGCCGACCTCGGACCACCAGTCGCCGAACCACTCCGGCGGGCAGTCGTCCTCGTGCTGGATGACCAGGAGGTGCACGCTCACGCCCGGCAACCTACCCAGTGGGGTGGGCGCACGGCATACCGGTCCTGCCGGTCAGACCGCCAGACCCACCGCGTTGCCGATCGCGAACGTGACCGCCATCGCGACCGCACCGCCGACGACGTTGCGCCACACGGCCCGGTGCGGACCCGAGCCGCCCAGGCGGGCGCTGCCCCACCCGGTGAGGGCGAGGGCGGCCACCACGGAGACGAAGGTGATCGGCACCCGCCAGGGCGGTGCCGGGACCACGATGGCGAGCAGCGGCAGCAGGGCCCCGACCGTGAACGCGACGAACGACGCGAGGGCCGCCTGCCAGGCGTTGGTCAGCTCGTCCGGGTCGATGCCCAGCTCGGTCTCGGCGTGCGCCGAGAGGGCGTCGTGCTCGGTCAGCTCACGGGCGACCTGCGCGGCGAGCGGCCGGCTCAGACCCTTCGCGACGTACAGCTGGGTCAGCTCCTCCAGCTCCTCCTCGGGCATCTCCGCGAGCTCACGGCGCTCGAGGGCCAGCAGCGCCTCCTCACTGTCCCGCTGGGTGCTGACCGAGACGTACTCGCCGACGGCCATGCTCATCGCCCCGGCGACCAGCCCGGCGATGCCCGCGATGAGGATGGCGGGGCGGCTGGTCGTCGCGCCGGCGACGCCGACGACCAGGCCGGCGGTCGACACGATGCCGTCGTTCGCCCCGAGGACGCCCGCGCGCAGCCAGTTGAGCCGTCCGTGGACGCCTCGGCCGTGGGGCTCGTGCTCGTGGTCGCGCTCCATCGGGGCGGACTCCTCCACCGACGTCATGCCGGCTCCTCGTCCGTCGGCAGCCTCATGGCCCCAGCGTCACCCGTCCCGGAGGCGTTGTCGAGGCAGGTTTGGCTGCCCTCACCCCACCCCGCTGGGGCAGACTGGGCGCTCGATGTCTTCCTCAGCACCTCCCGGGCCGCGCCTCGTCGTGGGCGCCGCGATCGTCGACGACCTCGACCGGCCCACCCGCCTGCTCGCCGCCCGGCGCACCGAACCGCCCGCGCTCGCCGGCGGCTGGGAGCTGCCCGGCGGCAAGGTCGAGCCGGGGGAGCGGCTCGAGCAGGCGCTGCACCGCGAGGTGGCCGAGGAGCTCGGCGTGTCCGTGCGGCTGGGCAGGGCGCTCCCGGGTCCGGTCGACGGCGGGTGGCCGCTGGGGGAGCACTACCTCATGCACGTGCGCTTCGCGCAGGTCCTCACCGACGAGCCCCGCCCCATCGAGGACCACGACGCACTCCGCTTCCTCCCCCTGCCGGAGCTGTATGCCGTCCCCTGGCTCCCCGCCGACCTGCCGGTCGTGCGCGCGGTCGAGCGACACCTGCACTCCTAGGGACTTCCCCGCGGACCTCGGGACTTTGCGCGCGCAAAGTCCCGAGGTCCGCGGGGAAGTCCCGAGGTCGGTGGTCGGGGGCATCCCCGGCCGGCTGCGACAATGCCACCCATGCCCATCGAGACCCGCGGGGACATCCGCAACGTCGCCATCGTCGCCCACGTCGACCACGGCAAGACCACCCTCGTCGACGCGATGCTGAAGCAGACCGGCGCCTTCGGCGTCCACCAAGCGGAAGGCACCGATCTCGAGCGGGTCATGGACACCGGCGACCTCGAGCGCGAGAAGGGCATCACGATCCTCGCGAAGAACACCGCGGTGCACTACGCCGGCCCGGCCGCCGACGCTGCGGGCCAGCCGGACGGCGTCACCATCAACATCATCGACACCCCCGGGCACGCGGACTTCGGGGGCGAGGTCGAGCGCGGCCTGTCGATGGTGGACGGGGTCGTCCTGCTGGTGGACGCCTCGGAGGGGCCGCTGCCGCAGACCCGCTTCGTCCTGCGCAAGGCGCTCGCCGCGCGACTGCCCGTGATCCTGTGCATCAACAAGGTGGACCGTCCCGACTCCCGGATCGCCGAGGTGGTCGATGAGGTGTACGAGCTCTTCATGGACCTCGTGCCCGACGACGCCGATGTGGACGAGGCACTCGGCTTCCCGGTCGTCTACGCCTCCGCGCGGGCGGGCCGGGCAGCCATGGAGCGTCCGGCCGACGGCGAGGTGCCCGAGGCCAAGGACCTCGAGGAGCTCTTCGCGACGGTCCTGTCCACCGTCGCTGCCCCCCGGTATGACGACGAGGCGCCGTTGCAGGCGCACGTCACCAACCTCGACTCCTCGCCCTTCCTCGGCCGGCTCGCGCTGTGCCGGGTGCGCAACGGGACCATCCGGAAGGGGCAGCAGGCCGCCTGGTGCCGCCGTGACGGCAGCGTGCAGCGGGTCAAGGTCACCGAGCTGCTGATGACCGAGGCGCTGGAGCGCAAGTCGGCCGAGTCGGCCGGGCCCGGCGACATCATCGCGCTGGCGGGGATCCCCGACATCACCATCGGAGAGACGATCGCCGACCCCGAGGACCCGCGCCCGCTGCCGCTGATCACCGTCGACGAGCCGGCGATCTCGATGACCATCGGCACCAACACGTCCCCGATGGCCGGCCGGATCAAGGGGGCCAAGGTCACGGCCCGGCTGGTCAAGGACCGGCTCGACCGGGAGCTGGTCGGCAACGTCTCGATCCGGGTGCTCCCGACGGAGCGGCCGGACACGTGGGAGGTGCAGGGGCGCGGTGAGCTGGCGCTGGCGATCCTCGTCGAGCAGATGCGGCGGGAGGGCTACGAGCTGACCGTCGGCAAGCCGCAGGTCGTCACCCGGCAGGTGGACGGGAAGCTGCACGAGCCGGTGGAGCGGATGACCATCGACGCCCCCGAGGAGTTCCTCGGCGGCATCACCCAGCTGCTCGCCGGCCGGAAGGGCCGGATGGAGCAGATGACCAACCACGGCACCGGCTGGGTCCGGATGGAGTTCCTCGTCCCCTCCCGGGGGCTCATCGGCTTCCGCACCGAGTTCCTCACCGAGACGCGCGGCACCGGCATCGCGCACCACGTCTTCGAGGGGTACGAGCCGTGGGCCGGGGAGCTGCGCACCCGGATGACCGGATCGCTGGTGGCGGACCGGTCCGGTGCGGCCACGTCATACGCGATGTTCAACCTGCAGGAGCGCGGCGTGCTCTTCGTCGGCCCGACGACGCAGGTCTACGAGGGCATGGTCGTGGGGGAGAACTCCCGGGCGGACGACATGGACGTCAACATCACCAAGGAGAAGAAGCTCACCAACGTGCGCTCCTCCACCGCCGACGTGCTGGAGCGGCTGGTGCCGCCGCGCGCCATGAGCCTGGAGCAGTCGCTGGAGTTCTGCCGGGAGGACGAGTGCGTCGAGGTCACCCCGGACGGCGTTCGCATCCGCAAGGTGCTGCTCGACCAGCACGACCGCGCCAAGGCAGCCGCCCGCGCCCGGCGCTGACCCGCTCGGGGGCGCTTCGTGTCCGAATCGTGATGACATCTTGACGCGTGATTGACCTCACATGCCTCTGGTGTTCCTCGAGAACCAGTGGTTACAGTTCTCGGCGGCCATAGGACCTTCAGGTCTGCGGCAGGACACCGGCTGGAGACGATTTTGCAACGAAACGGCGTCCGAGGCCTTGCGTCCTGTCACACGTGGCTTACAGTTCCACCGGTGTGTGGTCGGATCGGCGGCCGTGCGCCCACCGCTCGGGGTCTGCTCGGACGGTCAGCCATGAGCGTTGAGCAGACGGTTCAGGAGACAAGCACGCATGTCCCTAGGGCAGTACGAGGCCTCAGAGGTCTCGGAGGTCGAGGAGTCCTCCGGCGCAGCCGGTGGTTCGACGATCAAGGGTCGCTCGCCCTGGCAGCTGGCCCGCGCGCGGTTCAAGCGCGACAAGGTGTCGATGGTGGCCCTGACGGTCACCGTGCTGTTCGTGCTCGTCGCCATCGCGGCGCCGCTCCTCGTCCGGGCCGGGGTCCTCGACCCCTACACGAACCACCAGAACCTGGTCGGCGGGCTCGGGTCGCTGCCGAGCGGGTCGTTCGGCGGAGCCAGCCTGCAGCACCCGCTCGGGGTGGAGCCCGGCACCGGCCGTGACCTGCTCTCCCGGATCGTCTACGGCATCGCCTCCTCGCTGTTCATCGGCGCGGTGGCGACCGCCTTCTCGATCACCGTCGGCACGATCGTCGGCATCATCGCCGGCTACACCGGCGGCTGGGTCGACACCGCGTTCGGCCGGCTGATGGACCTCGTCCTCGCCTTCCCGCAGATCCTGATGCTGCTGGCCCTGTCGATCGTGGTCATCGACCGGTTGGTGGCCATCGGCATCCCCGCCGGCAACCCCTCGCGCTTCACCTACGTGATCCTGGTGCTCGGGTTCTTCGGCTGGCCCTACTTCGCCCGCATCATCCGGGGGCAGGTGCTCTCGCTGCGCCGGCGCGAGTTCGTCGAGGCCGCCCAGTCGCTGGGCGCCCGCGGCCCCCGCATCTGGTTCCAGGAGATCCTGCCCAACACCTGGGCACCGATCCTCGTCTACGTGAGCCTGCTGCTACCCCAGTACATCGCCGCCGAGGCGGCGCTGGCCTACCTCGGGGTGAGCGTGCAGCCGCCCACGCCGACACTCGGCAACGTGCTCACCGACTCGGTGAACTACGCGGGTGTCGACCCCATCTTCTTCTGGGCGCCCGGCACGCTGCTCGTGCTGCTCGTGCTCGCCTTCAACCTGCTCGGTGACGGCCTGCGCGACGCCCTCGACCCGAAGACGGACCGGCACTGACCGATGAACGCCCGGGTCCCAGCAGTCTCACCCTTCCGGACCACCTGGTCCCGACACACCGCAACACCGCCACCAAGCGGCGGACTTCACAGGAAGAGGAAACAATGAAGCGCACGACAACGAGGGCGCTCACCGTGGCGCTCTCCGGCGTCCTGGTCGCCGGGCTGGCGGCCTGCAGTGGTGGCTCGAGCGGCAGCTCGAGCACCGAGGGCAGCAGCGGCTCGACCGGGGGGTCGAGCCAGGCGGCCGCAGGGCAGAAGGGCGGCACGCTCTACTACTACACGAGCCGCAACGCCGAGCACTACGACCCGCAGCGCACCTACATCGGCCGTGACATCGCCAACGAGTCGCGCATGGTCTACCGGACGCTGACCACCTTCCCGTCGGCCGACGGCGACGCGTCGCTGAAGCTCGTGGCCGACCTCGCGACCGACACCGGGAAAGCCACGGACAACAACCACACGTGGACCTTCACGATCAAGGACGGCGTGAAGTGGCAGGACGGCAAGCCGATCAAGTGTGAGGACTTCCAGTACGGGATCTCGCGCACGTTCGCGACCTCGGTGATCACCGGTGGCCCGAACTACGCCATCCAGTACCTCGACATCCCGAAGAACTCCGACGGCTCCTCGAAGTACCCCGGCCCGTACGACGCGAAGCCGGCCCAGCAGAAGCTGTACGACAAGGCGGTCTCCTGCGACGGCAACACGCTGACGTTCCACCTGAACCGCTCGGTGCCGGACTTCAACCAGACGGTCTACCTGCCGGCGTTCGCGCCCTACCGCAAGGACCTGGACCACGGAGACAAGTCGAACTTCGACGTGTTCTCCTCCGGCCCGTACAAGCTCGAGGGCAAGTGGAACCAGGGTGGCACCAACACCTTCGTGCGCAACCCGGAGTGGAAGCCGGACGGCATCCGCAAGGCACTGCCGGACAAGATCGTGATCACCGAGGGCATGGAGGACGAGGTCATCGCCCAGAAGCTGATCTCGGACCAGGGAAACGACCAGTACGCCGTGACCGACCGGTCGGTGCCGGCGCCGTTCATCCCCAAGGTGATCCAGGACCCGAACGCCAAGGACCGGGCGACCAACCCGAACTCGCCGTTCAACAGCTACCTGCTCCCGAACTTCCGGAGCAAGGTCATGCAGAACAAGAAGGTGCGCGAGGCCCTGCTCATCGCCACCGACAAGAAGTCGGCCTCCACGGCGCTGGGCACCGCGGTCAGCAACCCCAACTCGCTGTCCATCGTCAACCCGGCCCTGCAGGGCGACTGGAGCTCGAACCCGTACAACACCAAGGTCTCCGGTGACCCGGCGCGGGCGAAGAAGCTGCTGCAGGAGTCCGGCGTGAAGATGCCGGTCCCGATCAACTACATCTACAGCCGCGGCAGCGACCAGTCCGACAAGCAGGCGGCTGCGCTGCAGCAGGCCTGGCAGAAGGCCGGCTTCAAGGTGAGCCTGCAGCCGGAGACCCAGAACTACTACACGATCATCCAGGACCCGTCGAAGTCGGGCTCCTGGGACGTGTGCTGGGGCGGCTGGGGTGCTGACTGGCCGAGCGCCTCGACGGTGATCCCGCCGCTGTTCGACTCGCGGGTCAACCTGACCAAGTCCAGCAACAGCCAGGACTACGGCGCCTATGCCAACCCGCAGGTCAACAAGGCGATCGACGCCTCCTTCCAGTCGAGCAGCCCGGAGGAGCAGCGGACGGCGCTGATCAAGGTCGACGACATGCTCAAGAAGGACGTCGCCTACATCCCGCTGGACATCACGAAGTTCTTCCTGATCCGTGGTTCCGGCGTCACCGGGTGGGTGGACAACAAGGCGTTCGCCGACTACCCGGACCTCGGCGCCGTCGGCGTCTCCGGTTCCTGACCCGAACGCCCGTCGTGGGCCGCCCCCCCCACGACTGGATTTCGGATCAGGAACCGGAGACGCCGATGGCGCCGAGGTCCGGGTAGTCGGCGAACGCCTTGTTGTCCACCCACCCGGTGATGCCGGAACCACGGATCAGGAAGAACTTCGTGATGTCCAGCGGGATGTAGGCGACGTCCTTCTTGAGCATGTCGTCG
>DASSKF010000205.1:0-4272 GCA_035690725.1 Segeticoccus sp. | reverse complement strand
CGAGCACCCCGTCGCCGACGGGCAGCAGCGCCGGGACGAGCCGCTCGTCGTCGCGCAGCCGCTTGCCGAGGTCGCGCAGCACGGTGGTCTCGGCGTCGCGGGCCGCGGGGTCGGCGACCTTGTCGTGCCAGAGCATGTTGTCGAGCGCCAGCACGCCGCCGGAGCGCAGCAGCCGGATCGCGTGGTCGACGTACTCGGGGTACTCGCGCTTGTCCGCGTCGACGACGACCATGTCGTAGGCGCCGTCGGTGAGCCGGGGGAGCACGTCGAGGGCGTTGCCGGCGATGACACGGGTGCGCTGGGTGGGAATGCCGGCGGCGGCGTAGGCCCGGCGGGCGGCCCGCTGGTGCTCCGGCTCGACGTCGATGGTGGTGAGGATGCCGTCGGAGGGCATCCCGGACATGAGCCACAGCCCAGAGGTGCCGGCGCCGGTGCCGACCTCGACCACGGCCCGGGCGCCGACGGCGGCCGCGAGCAGCCGCAGGGCGGACCCCACCCCGGGCAGGACCGGCTGGCAGCCGAGCTCCTCGCCGCGGCGGCGCGCCTGCTCGACGACCTCGCTCTCGGCGATGAAGTCCTCCGCGTAGGCCCAGGTCGCCGGCTTGGGTGCACTCATGGGGCACACCCTAGTCGGGAGTTGCTGAAGGGCCCGTGCTCAAGCGGACCGCGGTCCCTCAGCAACTAGCCCAAGTGCTCAGCCGTGCGGGGCTGCGCTCAGCAAACGCTCAGGGTGCTGCTCCACCATGGACGCATGAGCCGGAGCAGCGCGCCCGTGAGCCCGCCCCCGGAGGGGTGGACCCCGCCGACGTGGGAGGAGATCGTCGAGCAGCACTCGGCGCGGGTCTACCGGCTCGCGTACCGCCTCACCGGCAACCAGCACGACGCCGAGGACCTCACGCACGACGTGTTCATCCGCGTCTTCCGGTCGCTGCACTCCTACCGTCCCGGCACGTTCGAGGGCTGGCTGCACCGGATCACCACGAACGTGTTCCTCGACAAGATGCGACGCAAGCAGCGGATCCGGTTCGACGCGCTGGCCGACGACGCGGCCTCCCGGCTGCCCAGCCGCGAGGCAGGCCCGGAGCAGCACTACCAGGACACCCACTTCGACGACGACGTGCAGCGGGCGCTCGACGCGCTCGCCCCCGAGTTCCGCGCCGCAGTCGTGCTGTGCGACATCGAGGGCCTGTCCTACGAGGAGATCGCGGCCACCCTCGACATCAAGCTGGGCACCGTGCGCTCCCGGATCCACCGTGGCCGCGCGCAGCTGCGCGACGCGCTCGCGCACCGGGCGCCGCGGCGGGCGCCGCGCGCCGAGACCCCGTCCGGCGGACGCCCCGTGACCCGTCCGGTGGTCGGGACGAGCTGATGCCCGCCCTGCCCGGCGGGGACGGCAACCACCTCGGTGACCTGCTCAGCGCGTATGCCGACCGCAGCCTTCCCGCGAACCTCCAGCTGACGGCCGACCGCCACGTCGCCGTCTGCGAGCGCTGCCGCCAGGACGCGAGCGCCGAGGTCCGGCTGCTGTCCGCGCTGCGCGGCGACGCCGTGCCGCACATGAGCGCCGGGCTCGCCGCCAGCCTCGTCGGCCTCGGCCACGAGGAGCGGCCGGAGCCGGTCGCCGGCCGCGAGCCGGTGGCGACCGTCGCGCTGGGTGCGCCGCCGATGCACCGTTCGGTCCGGCACGCCGTGGCCGTCGCGGCGGTGGCCGCGAGCGTCTGCGGGATGGCGGCCTGGGCCTTCTCCGGTCCGAGTCCGGTGCCGGAGCCGGGGCAGCCTCGGCTGGCCCGGGAGGTCGCGCACCGCACGGGTGACCAGCGGCCTCCGGCGCCCCCGGCGCCGTGGCAGACCACCGTGGTGCCCGTCACCGCGGTGCTCGTGGACCAGCGGGGCGGCATCGGTCCGGTACCACCGGGTCGGGCAGAATCGACCCCATGACAGGACAGGGGTGGCATCCGGGCCACGCGCCCCCGCCACCCGGCCGTCCGGTCCCCCCGCCCCCGCCGCCTGCCCCACCACCGCGTTCGTCCGGTGTCCCGGCGGGTCTGGTCGTCGGACTGGTGGGCGGGGCGGTCGTGCTCGCGATGGTCGCGGCGCTGCTCGGCGGCGTCGTGGGTGCCCTCGTTGTCGGTCGTGGTGAGCAGGTCGCGCTGCCGGCACCTGCACCGGTCAGTGACGGCGCGTCCGAGGAGGCCCGGGGCTCGGTCGCGGACCTGGCCTCGCGGGTGCTGCCCAGCGTCGTCACGCTCCGCGTGCGCGGGCAGGGGGAGAGCGGGACCGGGTCCGGCTTCGTCATCCGGCCGGACGGCTACGTCCTCACCAACAACCACGTCGTGGCCCTCGCGGCGGACGGCGGACGGGTGACGGTCGAGTTCAACGACGGGGAGCGGGTCGCCGGCCACGTCGTGGGGCGGGACGCCTCCTACGACCTGGCGGTCGTCAAGGTGGACCGCACCTCCCTGCCCGTGCTGCGGCTCGGCCGCTCCGAGCAGGTCGAGGTCGGCGACCCCGTGGTCGCGGTCGGCGCACCGCTCGGCCTGGAGAGCACCGTCACGAGCGGGATCGTCAGTGCCCTCGACCGGCCGGTGTCCGCCACCGGCGACTCCGCCGGGCGCTCGTTCATCAACGCGATCCAGACCGACGCCGCCATCAACCCCGGCAACTCCGGCGGGCCACTGATCGACCGGTCCGGGCAGGTGATCGGCATCAACACCGCGATCGCCCGCATCCCGGGCGCCAGCCGGTCCGGGCAGTCCGGCAGCATCGGGCTGGGCTTCGCCATCCCCAGCGACCAGGCGAGGCGCACCGCCCAGCAGCTCATCGCCACCGGTCACGCCGAGCACCCCATCATCGGCGTGACCCTCGACCTGCGCTACGACGGTCCCGGAGCGAAGGTCCTCGGGAAGCCGGACAACGGCCCGGCCCCGATCGTGCCGGACGGCCCCGCGGACCGGGCCGGGGTCCGACCCGGAGACCTCATCATCGGACTCGACGGCGAGCGGGTGCGCTCCGCGGAGGAGCTCATCGTCGCGATCCGCGCCCACGACGTCGGCGACACGGTGGAGCTGACCGTCCGGCGCGACGGCGAGGAGCACGTGCTGCGGATGCGGTTGGCGGGCAGGGGCGACTGACGGCAGGCGGTGCGCCTATCGTGGGACCGCACCGGTTCCGCCCCCGAGGCGTTCGGCCCCCTGAGGAGTTCGATGGGCATCTTCGACATCAACGGCTGGGAGTTCATCATCCTGGCGGCGCTCGGTGTCATCGTCCTCGGCCCCGAGCGCATCCCGGAGTACGCCGCGAAGCTCGCGCGACTCGTCAAGCAGGTGCGGGGGATGGCCGAGGCGGCCAAGAGCCAGTTGCGCGACCAGATGGGGCCCGAGTTCGACGACGTCGACTGGGAGCAGTTCGACCCCCGCCGCTACGACCCGCGCCGGATCGTGCGCGATGCGCTGCTGCCCGACGACGAGGCCGACGACGGCCCTCGCTCCGGGCAGCAGGACGGGGAGCCGAGGATGCGACGGGCCGGCCCGGTCCGGCACGACCCGTCCCTGCCGACGCCGTTCGACACCGAGGCGACCTGAGCCGGCCGGCCCCGCTCAGTTCGCGGTCGGTGTCAGACCGAGGGAGCGGCCCGCCAGGCCGCGGGAGCGGGTGGCCAGGCCGCGGGCGATGCCCCGAAGGGCGGCACCGGCCGGTGAGTCGGGCTCGCCGAGGGCGACGGGCAGGCCGCGGTCGCCTCCCTCGCGCAGCCGCGTGTCGAGGGGGATCTGTCCGAGCAGCGGCACCTCCGCGCCGACCGACCGGGTGAGCGAGTCGGCGACGCGCTGGCCGCCGCCGGAGCCGAAGATCTCCTGCCGGGTCCCGTCCGGCAGCTCCAGCCAGGACATGTTCTCGATCACCCCCACCAGTCGCTGGTGGGTCTGCAGGGCGATCGACCCGGCCCGCTCGGCCACCTCCGCCGCCGCCTGCTGGGGAGTCGTGACGACGAGGATCTCGGCGCCCGGGATCAGCTGCGCGACCGAGATGGCGATGTCGCCGGTCCCCGGCGGGAGGTCGAGCAGGAGCACGTCGAGGTCGCCCCAGAACACGTCGGCGAGGAACTGCTGCAGCGCCCGGTGCAGCATCGGACCCCGCCACACGACGGGCTGGTTGCCGGGCACGAACATGCCGATCGAGATGACCTTCACGTCGTGGGCCACCGGCGGCAGGATCATGTCGTCGACCTGGGTCGGTCGGTGCTCCACGCCGAGCATCCGGGGGACGGAGAAGCCG